>NZ_JAHFRY010000026.1:2687-37770 GCF_023266035.1 Nevskia sp. | reverse complement strand
CGGCGCCGAGCATGGCGAGCTGGATCGGCAGCTGCATCAGTTCGGGCAGTGCCTGTAGCACGACATCGAAGCCTTTCTGCTCGGTCAGCCGGCCGATGATGCCGACCAGGGTCTGCGAGCTGTCATAGCGCAGGCCCAGCTCGGCACTGAGCGCAACGCGGTTCGCAGCCTTGCCGGTGCGCAGGCTGGCGGCGGTGTAGGTCTGGGCCAGATGGCCATCGGTTGCCGGATTCCACACGGCATCGTCGATGCCGTTGAGGATGCCGCTGAGCCGGGGCGACAGATGTTCCAGCAGGCCATCGAAGCCGTGGCCGAAGCGCGGGCTGCGAATCTCGCGCGCGTAGTTCGGGCTGACCGTGGTGATCGCATCGGCCCAGTACAAGCCGGCTTTCAGCATCGACATCTGACCGTGGAATTCCAGGCCGTCGATTGCCCACCAGCCGGGCGGCAGGCCCAGCGCTTCGAAGGCGCTGCGCGGGAACAGGCCGCTGTAGGCCAGGTTGTGGATGGTGAACACGAAGCGCGGCGAAGGATCGCGCAGCTTCAGCCAGGCCGCGGTCAGGCCGGTCTGCCAGTCATTGCCGTGAACGACGTCGGCCTTCCAGCCAGCGGTCGCTTCGCCCAATGCCAGCCGCGCCACGGCCTCGGCGAAGCAGCCATAGCGCCAGGCGTTGTCGGCCCAGGGCTGATGCTGCCGGGAGTGATAGGGATCGCCTTCGCGGCCGTACAGCGGCGGATAGTCGATCAGCCAGTGCAGCACTGCTGAGCCCGGCACGCGGCCTTGCCAGATCACGAACGGCTGGCCGCGCACCGTAAGCGTGCCGAGCCGGATCGGCGCTTCGAGCTTGTCCAGGGTGCCGCGATAGGCCGGCAGCACCACGCGAATGTCGACGCCGAGCGCCGCCAGCGCGCCGGGCAGGGCGCCGGCAACGTCGGCGAGGCCACCGGTCTTGACCAGCGGCAGCGCTTCGCTGGCCGCAAACAGAACCTTCATCAGGACTCCAGCATTTCCTTGGTGACCAGGGTCACGCCGGTCTTGGTCACATGGTAATAGCTGGCCGGGCCGCCGCTGTTTTCGCCGATCAAGGTGCCGTCCGGCACCACGCAGTTTTCGTCGATCACGGCCTTGTTGATCACGCAATTGCGGCCGACGGTGACGCCGGGCAGCAGGACCGATTGGCTGACCTTGCTGCCGGTCTCGACCCGGCTGTTGTTGAACAGCACCGAATTGCGCACTTCACCACCGGCGACGATGCAGCCGGCGCTGACCATCGAATCGACCGCGTAGCCGCGCTCGCCCGGCTTGTCGAGGATGAACTTGGCCGGCGGCAGCTGGGCGGCGTGCGTCCAGATCGGCCAGCGCTGGTCGTAGAGGTTCAGCTCCGGCAGCACGTCGGTCAGTTCCAGGTTGGCCTGCCAGAACGCGTCGACAGTGCCGACATCGCGCCAGTAACCTTGCTTGCTGCTGTCGTAGAGATCGCGGAACGGATAGGCGTAGACCGCCGCTTCGGCAATCGCCTTGGGGATGATGTCGTGGCCGAAGTCGTGGCTGGATTCGCTGACGCCGGCATCGCGGTTGAGGAAGTCGAGCAGGAAGCGGGCATCGAACACGTAGATGCCCATGCTCGCCAGCGCGGCGTCGGACTTGCCGGGCATCGGCTGCGGATTCTTCGGCTTCTCGTCGAAGCGGACGATGCGCTTGTCCTCGGCGATGGTCATCACGCCGAACTCGGTCGCATCCTTGAGCGGCACTTCCAGACAGCCGACCGTGACCTGCGCGCCGGTGGCCACGTGCTGCGCCAGCATCGGGCCGTAATCCATCTTGTAGATGTGATCGCCGGCCAGGATCAGCACATGCGCCGGCTCGTGGGCACGGATGAACGGAATGTTCTGGTACACCGCGTCGGCCGTGCCGGTGTACCAGCTCATGCCTTCGCTGCGCTGTTCGGCCGGCAGCAGTTCCACGAACTCGCCGAACTGGCCGCGCATGAAACCCCAGCCCATCTGCAGATGACGGATCAGCGCGTGGCTCTTGTACTGGGTCAGCACGCCGACCCGGCGCACGCCGCTGTTGATGCAGTTCGACAAGGTGAAATCGATGATCCGGAACTTGCCGCCGAACGGCACGGCCGGCTTGGCGGTATTGGCGGTCAGTTGCATCAGCCGCGAACCGCGGCCACCGGCCATCACCAGAGCCAGGGTTTCGCGCGTGGCGCGGCTGACGAAACGCACTTCAGGCTGCGTGGACAAGAACGCTGTCTCCTCTGCATGTGTTGGGATTATGACCGCCGCGGATGACGCTGACGGTGCCGTTCATCACGGCCATTGCCATTTTGGGGCTGGCGGCTTTGCTGCAGGCTGCGCACCGCTGTGGTGCGACGGCACGATGCATGCGAATTCGATGCCATGGACGATCGCCGCCGCTGCCGGCCCTGATCACCGTTCCGCCGTGTGAACATCGGGCGCATCGTGACCCACCGAATTCCCAATACTGATGAGCCCAGCCGTCACCCCGCCGACACGATGTCCCGCGCCACTGCTCGGCGAACTCGATCTGCACCTGTTCGCCGAAGGCCGCCACCATGAGCTCGGCCGGGTCATGGGCGCGCAGCCGATGATCGTCGACGAACTGCCGGGCGTGCGTTTCGCGGTCTGGGCGCCGAATGCCCGGCAGCTTGCCGTGGTCGGCGATTTCAACGGCTGGGACGGCCGCGCCCATGTCATGCAGCTGCGGCCCGAGGCCGGCATCTGGGAACTGTTCATCGCCGGTCTCGAAGTCGGCGCCTTGTACCAGTTCGAAGTCATCGACCGCGATGGCGCCCGCGTGCTGAAGGCCGATCCGTTCGCTCGTCAGACCGAAGTGCCGCCAGGCACGGCTTCGATCGTGGCAGCCGCGTCAATGCCGGTTGCGCCACTGGCGGACCGCGGCAAGCGCCAGCGCCGCGATGCGCCGATCGCGATCTACGAAGTCCACGCCGGTTCCTGGCAGCGCAACGATTTCGGCAGCGGGCCAGCACCGGACTGGGATCAGCTTGCCGAGCGCCTGGTGCCCTACGTCGCCTCGCTGAACTTCACCCACATCGAGCTGATGCCGGTGATGGAATATCCGTTCGGTGGCAGCTGGGGTTATCAGCCGCTGAGCCTGTACGCGCCGACCGCGCGCTACGGCACGCCGGAAGCCTTCGGCCGCTTCGTCGCCGCCTGCCATGCCGCGGACCTCGGCGTGATTCTCGACTGGGTGCCAGCGCATTTCCCGGCCGATGGCCACGGCCTGCGCCGTTTCGACGGCACCGCGCTCTACGAGCACGAAGACCCGCGCGAGGGCTATCACCCGGACTGGAACACGCTGATCTACAACTACGGCCGCAACGAGGTGCGTGGCTTCCTGATCGGCAGCGCGCTGCACTTCATCGAGCATTACGGCATCGACGGACTACGTGTCGACGCGGTCGCCTCGATGCTGCACCGGGATTACTCGCGGCCGGCCGGCCAGTGGATACCGAACGTCCACGGCGGCCGCGAGAACCTCGAAGCGATCGCCTTCGTCCGCGAACTGAATGCCGTGGTCGCCGAGCGCTGCCCGGGCGCGATCGTGATCGCCGAGGAATCGACCTCCTGGCCCGGCGTCACTGCCGACACGTCTGCTGCTGGCCTCGGCTTTGCTTACAAGTGGAACATGGGCTGGATGCACGACACCTTGCAGTACTTCGCGCGCGATCCTGCGCAGCGCCGCTGGCATCACGCCGACATCACCTTCGGCCTGACCTATGCGCATGCCGAAGCCTTCGTGCTGCCGCTGTCGCATGACGAGGTCGTGCATCTGAAGAAGGCGCTGGTCGCCAAGCTGCCCGGCGATGCCTGGCAACGCCACGCCGGCCTGCGCGCTTACTACGGGCTGATGTGGGCGTATCCGGGCAAGAAGCTGCTGTTCATGGGCGGCGAGATCGCCCAGGAACGCGAGTGGAATCACGACAGCCAGCTGGACTGGGCGGGACTGTCTGATCCGAAGAAGGCCGGCTTGCAGCGCTGGGTCGGCGATCTCAACGCGCTGTACCGCAGTGAACCGGCGCTGCATCGTGGCGACTGCGATCCGCGCGGCTTCCGCTGGGTGGTGGTCGATGACACTGTCAACAGCGTCTTCGCCTGGCTGCGCTTCGATCCGACAGGCGCGGCGCCGGCCGTGCTGATGGTCTGCAACTTCACGCCGCGAGTGCTGCATGGCTATCGCGTCGGCGTGTCGAAAGCCGGTGTCTGGCAGGAGCGCTTGAACAGTGATGCCGCGCGCTACGGCGGCAGTGATGTCGCCAACGTTGGCGATCTTGTAGCGCTCGACGGGCCCAGCCACGGCTGGCCGGCCAGCCTCTCCTTGAGCCTTCCGCCGCTCGCCTGTCTGCTGCTGGTGGCCCAGTCTTGACCGGCCTCAGCACGTCGCAGCGGCGCCTCGATCCCGGCCAGCCGTATCCGCTGGGGGCGACCTGGGACGGCAGCGGCGTCAACTTCGCGGTGTTCTCCGCGCATGCGGAAAAGATCGAGCTGTGCCTGTTCGATGCTTCCGGCAAGCGCGAACTGGAACGCCTGGCGCTGCCCGAATGCACCGATCAGGTCTGGCACGGCTATCTGCCGAACGCGAAGCTCGGCCAGCTTTACGGCTACCGCGCGCACGGCCCCTACGAGCCGCAGCGCGGCCATCGCTTCAACCCGCACAAGCTGCTGCTCGATCCCTACGCGAAGCAGCTGGCCGGCGCGCTGGTCTGGTCCGATGCGCTGTATGGCTATCGCGTCGGCTCCGCCCGGGTCGATCTGTCCTACGACCGCCGCGACTCAGCGCCCGGCATGCCGAAAGCGGTGGTCTGCGAGCAGGTGATGGAGTGGGGCGACGATCGCCCGCCGAACGTGCCGTGGTCGAAGACGGTGATCTACGAAGCCCACCCGCGTGGCCTGACCATGTCCCGCTCCGATCTGCGTGCGCCGGAGCGTGGCACTTTCGCTGCGCTCGGTGATCCGCGGACGATCGACTACCTGCTGAAGCTCGGCATCACCGCGGTCGAACTGCTGCCGATCCACGCCATCGTCCAGGACCGCGTGCTGCTGGCCAAGAAGCTGCGCAATTACTGGGGCTACAACCAGCTTTCGTACTTCGTGCCGGACCCGCGCTACCTGACTGATGGTGGCGGCGAAGGCGGTCTGCGCGAGCTGCGTACGGCGATCCGCCGCCTGCACGCCGCCGGCATCGAAGTGATCCTCGACGTCGTCTACAACCACACCGGCGAAGGCAGCGAACTCGGCGCCACGCTGAGCTTCCGCGGCCTCGATCACGCCAGCTATTACCGGTTGCTGCCGGGCAACGAACGCCACTGCATCAACGACACCGGCTGCGGCAATACGGTGAACCTGAGTCATCCACGGGTGCTGCAGCTGGTGATGGATTCGCTGCGCTACTGGGTGCAGATGTTCCATGTCGACGGCTTCCGCTTCGATCTGTCGTCGACGCTCGGCCGCGAGCCGACCGGCTTCGATCCGGGCTCCGGCTTCTTCGATGCGATCCGTCAGGACCCGGTGCTGAACCGGGTCAAGCTGATCGCCGAGCCTTGGGACATCGGCCCCGGCGGCTACCAGCTGGGCCGCCATCCGCCCGGCTTCTCGGAATGGAACGATCGCTTCCGCGACGACGTGCGTCGCTTCTGGCGCGGCGACAGCGCGATGCGGCCAGCACTGGCGGCGCGGCTGATGGGCTCTGCCGATCTGTTCGATCACGACCGCCGCCGGCCGGCCGCTTCGCTGAACTTCATCACCGCCCACGACGGCTACACGCTCGCCGATCTGGTCAGCTACACCGAGAAGCACAACCTCGCCAACGGCGAGGACAACCGCGATGGCCACTCGGACAACCACGGCTGCAACTGGGGTGTCGAAGGCGAGAGCGACGATCCGGCCATCAACAACCAGCGCGGCCGCATCCGCCGCGCGTTGCTGTCGACCCTGCTGACCGCCCATGGCACGCCGATGCTGCTGGCCGGCGACGAGTTCGGCCAGACGCAGAGCGGCAACAACAACGCCTACTGCCAGGACAACAAGACCAGCTGGCTGGACTGGCAACGCGCCGACAGTGACGAAGGCCGCCTGCAGACAGCCTTCGTGGCGCGCCTGATCGCCGCGCGAAAAGCGCATGCGTCGCTGCGCGCCGAGCAATTCCTGCACGGCCAGAGTGAGCCGCTGCCGGGTATTGCCGACATCGCCTGGTTCGACGAACGCGCCGATGAGATGACACAAGAAGCCTGGCAGGACATGCACGGCCGTCGCGTGATCCTGCGCCGCGCGGTGCTGGCGGATGGTCCTGTCAGGGGCCAGCGCGAGGGTGGCATCGTCGATGTCAGTCTGGTGCTGGTCAATGGCTCGTCCGATGACGCTGCTTTCCTGCTGCCGGAGCCGCGTCTGGCATGGCGCCTGCTCACAGACAGTGCGGCACCCGACGCTGCGGAAACAATCGTCGAAGGCGATAGCCTGATCGTCGCCGCCTACAGCGTCGTGTTGATCACCGCGTCAGCCATGACCAAACCCACCGCGGACCTGCCACCGGAGCCTTGAACGATGTCCGCATTGCATGAACTCGCCATCGCTGCCGGTCTGGCGACGCACTGGATCGATTGGCAGGGCGTGCATCGCGAAGTCAGCCTCACCACCTTGCAGGCGGTGCTCGGCGCGCTTGGCTATCAGGTAGACGATGACCAAGCCTGTGCTCGGGAACTGCATCGGCTCAGCGCTGCACACGACAACGCGCGGCTGGCGCCGATGCTGGTGGTGCGGGCCGGCGAGACCGTCGAAGTCGGTCGCCTTGCTGACCAAGCCGCGCGTGCCTACACGCTGATTCTGGAAAGTGGCGCGACGCTGACCGGCAGCGCTGACTGCAACACGTACGGCGTTTGCAACATCGGCCCGTTCGACACGATCGGCTACCACGCGCTGAGCCTCAACGGCCAGCAAGTACAGCTCGCCGTGGTGCCGCCGTCTGCGTTCACCGTGCAGGATCTGGTCGGCGAGCGCCGACTCTGGGGCCTGACTGCGCAGATCTACTCGCTGCGCTCGGCCGGCGATGGCGGTATCGGCAGTTATGCCGGCCTGGCGGGCTTCGCGTGCAGCCTTGGCGAACGCGGTGCCGATGCGCTGGCAGTCAGCCCGGTGCATGCGCTGTTTGCGGCCGATGTCGAGCGCTTCAGTCCGTATTCGCCATCGAGCCGTCTGTTCCTGAATGCGCTGCACGTCGATCTTTCGGAAGTGTTCGGCCGTGCTGCCGTCGATGCCGCACTGGCTGCCGAAGGTCTGACCGAAGAAAGCGCTCGTCTCGAAGTCGAGCCACTGGTCGACTGGCCAGCAGCTGCGCGCATCCGGCTGCGGCTGGCGCGTGTGCTGCTCGCCGGTTTCGATGCCTTGCCGGAAACGTTGCGCGAGGACTGCGCGCGCTTCATCGCCGAGGGCGGTGCCAGCTTGCGCGATCACGCTCGCTTCGAAGCGCTGCAGGCGCACTTCCTCGCGCAGACGCCACCGCTGTGGCACTGGCAGGATTGGCCGGCGCCGTTCCGTGATCCGCTCAGCGCCGAAGTCGCCGCGTATGCCGATGCGCAGGCCGACGAAGTCGCCTTCCATCTGCGTCTGCAATGGCTGGCCGATCTGGGCTTGAAGGGCGCGCAGACTGCCGCGAAAGCCGGCGGCATGGCGATTGGCCTGATCAGCGATCTCGCGGTGGGTGCCGATGGTGGCGGCAGTCACGGCTGGAGCCGGCCGCAGGATTTCCTGCAGGGTCTGTCGGTTGGCGCGCCGCCGGATGCGCTCAATGCGCTCGGCCAATGCTGGGGTCTGACCGCGTATTCGCCGCGCGCCCTGATCGATGGCGCCTATGCGCCGTTCCTCGAACTGCTGCGCGCGCAGCTGCGCCATGCCGGCGGCCTGCGCATCGACCACGTCATCGGCCTCGGGCGTTTGTGGCTGGTGCCCGATGGCGCCGGGCCGCGCGAAGGCGCTTATCTGCAATATCCGATCGAAGCACTGTTCGGCCTGATCGCGCTGGAGTCATGGCGTCACCGCGCCGTGATCATCGGTGAGGACATGGGCACCGTGCCCGATGGCTTCCGCCAGCGCATGAGCCCGGCCGGCATTCTCGGCATGCGGGTGCTGTGGTTCGAGCGAGACTGGGGCCTGTTCATCGAGCCGGCGCGCTGGCCGCTGGACGTGGTCTCGATGACCACCACGCACGATCTGGCCACCGTCGCCGGCTGGTGGACGGCGCGGGACATCGACTGGCGTGCCCAGCTCGCGCTGTACGGCGAAGGCCAGGACGAAGCCAGCGACCGCGCCGGCCGCGAGATCGATCGCGGCAAGCTGTGGGCGGCCTTCGTCCATGCCGGTGCCGCAACGGGCGAGATGCCGGCGGTCGATGAACCGTCACGAGTCGTTGATGCCGCCTGTGCCTTCGTCGCCGCCACGCCGTCGCCGCTGGCCCTGATCCCGGCCGAGGACCTGCTCGGCGTCATCGAGCAGCCGAACGTGCCGGGGACGATCGACGAGCATCCGAACTGGCGGCGCCGGCTGCCGGGAATGGCGGCCGATGCGCTGCTGGCGTCGACGGTAGCGACCCGTATCAACCGGATCGCCGGCCGACGACAGCAGCGATGACGGTCGGCGGGGCGAGGCAGCGGTATCGACGGCCTCGTTAACCAGGCCTTGCGTCCCTTTCAGACCGCTTTGCGGGTGAGCTTCACCATCATCTTCGAGTAGCCGCGCACGAAGTTGGACTGCACGATTTCCGGCTCGGCCAGCACATCGATGTGTTCGAAGCGTGCGAGCAGTTCCTCCCACAGGATCTTGAGCTGCAGTTCGGCCAGGCGATTACCCATGCAGCGATGCACGCCGAAGCCGAAAGCCATGTGCTGGCGCGCATCGGGGCGGTCGATGATCAGGGCATCCGGCTGATCGAACTTGCGCTCGTCGCGGTTGCCGCTGGCGTACCACATCACCAGCTTGTCGCCCTTGCGGATGAACTGGCCGCCGAGCACGGTGTCCTGCGTGGCGACACGGCGCATGTAGGCCAGCGGGGTCTGCCAGCGAATGACCTCCGACACCATGTTCGGGATCAGGCCCGGGTTGGCCTTGAGCTTGGCGAACTCCTTCGGAAACTTGTTGAACGCATAGACGCCGCCGCTCATGGAATTTCGCGTCGTGTCGTTGCCGCCGACGATCAGCAGCGTCAAGTTGCCGAGGAACTCCATCGGCCGCTTGATCAGATCGCGGGTATCCGGGCTGGACTGCAACAGGGTGATCAGATCGAAGCCCGGCTGTTCGCCGGCAGCCAGGCGCGCGGCCTTGTCGTGCCAGAGCTGGGCAAACTGCCGCGCCATCTCAGGAATGCCTTCGAAGATCTCGTCGGCTGTGGAGGTGCCGCCGGTGGCCTCGGTGCTGCCGGAGATGAGGTCCGACCAGAACACCAGCTTGTGGCGCTGCTCGTACGGGAAATCCAGCAAGGTGGCGAGCATCCGCGCGGTCAGCTCGATCGACACCCGCGGCACCCAGTCGAAGGCTTCGCCGACTGGCAGTTCGTCCAGCACTTCCTGCACGCGGCTGCGGATCAGCGACTCCATCTCCTGCAGATTCTTCGGCGCGACCACGCCCTGCACGGCAAGGCGCTGGCGATCGTGCCGTGGCGGGTCCATGGCGATGAACATTTCAAGCGCCAAGCCATCGGGCGTCTCGCCCATGATGATGAACGGCTCGGCCGAAAAGCGCTCGTGGTCCTTGTCGACGGCGAGGATGTCGTCGTAGCGGGTGATCGACCACACGCCACCGAACGGCGTTTGGCCCTGCCAATGCACCGGGGCTTCGTCGCGCAGGCGCTGGAAGTAGGACTTCCAGACACCCTGGCGATACAGAAAGGGGCTGGTCACATCGATGCGTTCAAGCGGCAGGCTGTCCACCGCCGGCAACGGCGTTTCGACCAACGGCAGCGGCGGCGGACGCTTGAGCACGCGGCGCCGGGCCTTCTGGAACAGGTGCATGCCCTTGATCTGCAGATCCATCGGCACCGTGGCCTGCACTTTGTCCAAGGCGCGGGTGAGTTTCTCGTCGACCCACTGCTGGGTGGTGTTGTTCATGGCGCGCGCTCCGGTGGTGGGCTCAGAACTGATGTTCGGGAACTTGCAGGCGCAGGCCGTCGAGGGCTGCCGTGGCGATGATCTGGCAGGCCAGACGCGAATGCGGCTGGCGGTCGACCGCCATCGACAGCATGCGTTCCTCCTCGGCGTTGGCCGGTGCCAGCCGTGCGGCCCAGGCGGCATCGACGATCACGTGGCAGGTGCCGCAGGCGCAGCTGCCGCCGCAGTCGCCATCAATGCCCGGCACCGCATTGGCCCGTGCCAGATCCATCAAGTTGCTTCCCTCGGTCAGCGGCACATCCCGAGTGGTGCCGGTGTGCTGCGCGAATCGGATGATGGCCACGTGCTGCATGCTCCTGATAGGCGGCCCTCGCGGGCCTTTGGGTCCACCTATCTTGTGCCCGGGGCGCTGCCTGGCCTATGTTCCGGGTGTGCCATAAAATTGTGAGAACAGCTCAGTTGCGTATCGCCATTCCCTATCGTGAGCCGCAGATGACGGCGCATATCCTTGCGCAGCTGCTCGATTCGCCGGTGCTCGACGCCGACGCGATCGCGCGCTTTCACGCGCTGATGCAGCGCGAAGGCTGCGAGCTGACGGCGATGGTGCGGCAGGGCGTGCAGACGCCGCTGCGCTGGTTCCGCGAGGTGTTCCCGGCGCTCGACGCCGATCAGGCCGCCCTGCTCGGCCATGCCGCCGGCGAGCAGGCGCGGCTCACCTCGTACTCGCCGTTGAGCCTGTCGCTGGTCAGTGCCGCGACGATCCAGGAGGTCATGCGCCTGCTCGCCTTCCTGCCACTGCTCTCCAACAGCCTGTCCGCGCGCCTGGTGGAGCGCGACACCGATACCGCCGTCGTGCTGACGGCCGCATCCAGCGATCCGGTGCTCGACCGCTTCCTGGTCTTTTACTGCGCGGCAGCGATCAACCGCCTGCTGCAACTGCTGTCAGACCAGCCACACGGCCTTGCCATCGACATTGCCTGGCCACGGCCGGCCGGCTTTCAGCAGCAACCGGCCGGCGGCACCGACGGCTTTCGCTTTAATGCGCCGCGCCACCAGATCGTCGTATCCCGCGCCACGCTGCAGGCCGCCTGCCGCTTCGCCGATCCGATCGCCTACCAGACAGAGTTGGCCGGATTACAGGCGCGGATGGCGACTCTTGGTATCGGCGACGACATCACCGAGCGACTACGCAGACTGCTGGACACCCATCGGAGCCTGATCTCCATCGAAGAGGCCGCCCCGACGCTGCACCTGTCGGTGAGCACGCTGAAGCGTCGCCTCGCCGAAGCCGGCACAAGCTTTCGCGCGCTCCGTGAATCCGTGTTTCAGCACCGCGCCATGCTCCTGCTCGCCGACCGGTCGCTGTCGCTCGAATCGATTGCGGACATGCTCGGCTACAGCGATCTGGCCAACTTTTCGCACGCCTTCAAGCGGTGGACCGGGGTGTCGCCCGGTGTCTTCCGCCGGAGTTCGTCCGAGGCTTCCGCGCGATAGGCATCGCGACCATCAGGCGCGGATCGCGCAGGTACGAGGACGCTAGCTGATGCGCGCAGGTTCAGTTCCTCGCGGAAGCGGGTGCTGTGGTTCGAGCGCGACTGGAGCCTGTTTATCGAGCCGGTGCGTTGGCCACTGGACGTGATCTCGATGAGCCCGACGCATGATCCGGCCACTGCGCCCCTTGCTTCGGCGAAGACATTCGAGGATTGCCTGATCGCCGACCCCATGGCGCACATCGCCGCCCTGCGCCGCGCCGGCTGAGCGGCGGTCAAGCCAGCAGGCGCTGTCCCGCCCAGATCAGCGCCAGCAGCGTGATCGCCAACGACCCCGGCATCACGATCCAGCGCCGCCAGGACGCATGCCGCCGCCAGCGGAAGGTCAGCAGCAAGGCCAGCGCGATCACGGTCAGCTGACCGAGTTCGACGCCGACATTGAAGCTGAGCAGCGCGCCGAGAAAGTTCGACGGTGGCAAGCCTAGTTCCTTGAGCGCGGCGGCGAAGCCTAGGCCGTGCAGCAGGCCGAAGGCGAAGACCATGAGCACGCGACTGCGGGTGGCGCGATCACCACCGGCACGCAGATTCTCGATGCCGATCCAGGCAATCGACAGCGCGATCAGCGGCTCGACCACCGACGCTGGAACTCGCAGCGCGCCGAAGCTGGCCAGAATCAAGGTCAGCGAGTGGGCGACGGTGAAGGTGGTCACCAGCACCAGCAGGCTGCGCAGCTTGCGCGTGCCCAGGTAAAGCCCGACCACGAACAGCAGGTGATCGAGACCGCGCGGGATGATGTGCAGGAAGCCGAAGCGCAGGTAACGCGCCAGCGTCTGCCATGTTGGCTCTGGCTCCGATACGGCCGCGATCGACGCGGCACTCAGTGGGAACAGCGGGCTCAACTGGCCGGCGACCAGCCAGCGAGTCATGCGGCCGCCGTTGTCCGGCCGCTGCAGGGTCAGCGCGATCGGTTCCTCGAACGCGAACGTGGGATCGAAGCTCAGTTGCAGCGCGCCGTTGCCGGCATTGGTGGGCAGTTGGCCGCGCAGCTGAATCTCCGTCATCGGCCAGGCGACCGGACTAAGGAATTCGGCTTCGGGCAAAGCGGCCGGCAGCTGCACTTCGCTGACTTGCAGCGGAATCGCCGCAGCATCCAGCCGTACCTCGATGGCCTGCGTCAGCTTGCTCAGCAGCGGCGCGAGCGCGGCATCGTTCAGCGGCGTGGCGGCACGACTGAACTGGTAGTAGGCCGCGCCACCGCCGGCTGCGCGAGTCAGGTCCAGCGACAGGTCGACGACGATGCTGCCGTCGGCACCCAGGTTCACCTGCACGCGCGTCATGTTAAGCAGATGCGCCTGCAGCGACGTGCTGATCAGCCATAGCAGCAACGCCGCGGACAGGTGCGCAACGGCGCGCATCGCCGGCTACCAGATCACCGCATGGGTCTCGCCGGTGACCACATTGACGAAGCCGCCCGGGTTGCCGTCATAGGGCGCGACCAGCTGCCATTTCCACGGTGAGGCGGTCAGGAAAGCGAAGCGCATGCGGTCCGGCAGGCCGGGGTTGTTGATCCAGTCCATGGCATCGGCGGCCTGATGCAGGTGTTCCATCTCGGCAGCGACTTCGTTGACCGGCCGCGCCGTCATCAGCCCGCCGATGTCGAGCTGCACCTTGGCGACGACCTTGCCTTCGCTGACCAGCGCCCAGCCGCCATGCATGCCGGCGATGGTGTTGACGGCGAGCGCCATCGCGGCATCGTCGTTGCCGGCGACCCAGATGTTGTGCAGATCGTGCGACTGCGAGCTGGCCAGCGCGGCGCCCGGCGTCTTCGGCCCGACGTTGCGCCAGAACATCTTCGAGACCGCCCCGGTATCGTGGTAGCGGTCGACCAAGGCGACCTTGATGATGCCGCGCGCCGGATCGGCGACGACGCTGCCGTCGGCCTGCACCGGCAAGGTGTCGGTGATGAATTCGGGCGCGAACCAGAACGGTTCCATCAGCGCGACGTTCACGTCCTTGCGGCCGGCGGGTGCCGCGATGCGGAAGTCGGCAGCGCCGATCTCGCGGCCGAGCTTGATCGTCTGCAGCGCCCAGTCCGGGTAGTCGATCTTCGGGATCGGCAATTGGTACTCGGTGCCCTTGCCGGCGAGTTTGCCGTTGGCATAGACGCGGCTGATCGCCACCGTCTTCGGATCGCTGAGCAGCACCACGTCGGCGTAGCGGCCGGGCGCGATCGAGCCGACCAGATGCTCGATGTGGAAGTGCCGCGCGGTGTTGTAGCTGCCGAGCTGGTAGGCGATCTCCGGCGCCAGGCCGGCTTCGATCGCGGTGCGGATGTTGTAGTCCATCGAACCGAGCTGCTGGGTGGCGAGCACGTCGCGGTCGTCGGTGGTCACCGAGATGTTCGACCAGTCCTGCAGGTTTTCCTTGAGCAGCAGCGGAATCAGCACCCGGGTGAGATCGACACGCGATTCGATGAAGACACCGCGGCGCAGCTTGTCGAAGGCTTCCTGCGGCAACCGCGCTTCGTGATCGGAGGCGAGACCGGCCGCTGCGAAGGCGTTGATCTCCTCGGCCTTGACCAGCCCGCCGCCGTGACCTTCGACAACGCCGTCGTGATCGACCGTCACCTGGATCATTTCCCAGATGCGCTGATGAGCACCATTGTTCGGATCGTTGACCGCCGGCCAGTCCATCACTTCGCCGAGCGAGATCACCCGCTGATCCGCTTCCATGAACGCCGACATCTCGCGGTAGCCGTAGTAGCCGCCGCCGTGCTCGTAGACCGTTGGCGGCGTCGCCGAGCCGATCGACGGGAAGATCTTCAGCGGGCTGCCGGCGCGTTCGGCGCGCAGCCAGAAATCGACGTTGTGGTCGCCGATCACATTGGAGATTTCGTGGCTGTCCTCGACCGTCCAGGTGTTGCCGTGCGGGATCACCAGCGCGGCTTCGTATTCGGGCGTCAGGTAGGTGCTCTCGATGTGCTTGTGCGATTCGCCGAAGCCGGGCACCGCCCATTCGCCGCTGGCATCGACGGTCTCGGTGGCCGTGCCGGGCCAGCCGCCCTGCGGCCCGACCCAGGCGATCCGCGAGCCCTTGATGACGATGTCCTGCGCCGGCAGCCATTCGCGGGTGACCACGTTCAGCACCTTGGCGCCGCGCAGGATCAGATCGGCCGGCTCGCGCGCCAGCGCCACCTGCACCAGTTGCTGGCGGGTGCGGATTTCCTCGCTGAACACATGGGCGGGTGCTGCAGCGCTGGCGGCGGGCGAGGGCGCTTCGGCCCGTTTGCCGCAGCCGCTCAGACCGAGGATCAGGGCCGGCAGCAAGGCTGCCAGCAGGCGATGAGGTTTCATGGACACGGTATTCCCGATGCTGAAGGTGGACGGCGCGAATGCGCCTTCCCTCGCTACAGGCAATAGGCATACCGCCCGCGGCGCACCGTCCTACCCGTGTGTGTAGGGGAGGTCCGGGTAGCGCCTGTTAGCGTCGGTCCCTCAAACAGCAGTCCCCCAAGAACAGCAGAACAATAGCGAGGAGAAGACGGCATGGCGCGAGTCAGTAACAAGGTGGCTTTGGTCACCGGCGGCGCGAAAGGAATCGGCGAGGCTTGTGCTTTGCTGCTGGCGAAGGAGGGCGCGAAAGTCGTGGTCAGCGACCTCGATATCGCGGCCGGCGAGAAAGTGGTCAAGGCGATTAAGGCTGCGGGCGGCGAAGCGATCTTCATCCAGCAGGACGTGACCGATGAAGCCAGCTGGCCGACGGCGATCGCGGCCACCGTCGAACGTTTCGGCGCGCTGCATGTGCTGGTCAACAACGCCGGCATCGCGATTCCCGGCAGCGCCGTGGATGCAACGCTCGCGGATTGGCGCAAGACCATGGCGGTCAATCTCGATGCCGTGTTCCTCGGCACCAAGTACGCAATTCCGGTGATGACCGGCAAGAACGGCTCGATCATCAACATCGCGTCGATCGAAGGCATCGTCGCCGATCCGAATCTCGCGGCCTACAACGCCAGCAAGGGCGGCGTGCGCATCTTCACCAAATCGGCGGCCCTGCACTGCGGCAAGAACGGCCTCAAGGTGCGCGTCAATTCGGTGCATCCGGGCTATATCTGGACGCCGATGGTCGAGGATTTCCTGAAGTCGATCGGCGATGTCGCCGAAGGCCGTGCCGGGCTCGACAGCCTGCATCCGATCGGCCACGTCGGCGATGTCATGGACGTCGCTTACGGTGTGCTGTATCTGGCCAGTGACGAGTCCAAGTTCGTGACCGGCTCCGAGCTGGTCATCGATGGCGGCTATACGGCGCAGTGAGCCGTTGTGCGTAGCTTCCCAAAATCAAAAATCACGATCGCGTAGCGAGGAGAAGAAAGATGAGCAACCCCTTTCGATTGGATGGCAAGGTCGCGCTGGTCAGCGGCGGTGCCCGCGGTATCGGCGCCGCGGTGGCCGAAGCGCTGGCGGCCTCCGGTGCTGCGGTACTGGTGACCGACGTGCTGGACGCTGTCGGTGAAGCCACGGTGGCGCGCATCCGCGCCGCCGGCGGCAAGGCCGAATACTTCCACCATGACGTGACCGTCGAAGCGCAGTGGGAACAGGCCGTCGCGGCAGCGGTCGCCAAGCTCGGCGGCCTTCATGTGCTGGTCAACAATGCAGGCATCGAGACTGCTGCGCTGATCACCCAGTGCGAGGTAGATGACTTCAAGCGGGTCATGGAGGTCAACGTCACTGGCGTGTTCCTCGGCATGAAGCACGCGCTGCGGGTGATGAAGCCGGGTGCCTCGGTGATCAACCTGTCGTCGGTCGCCGGCATCATCGGCACCACGGCGCATGTCGCCTATCACGCGTCCAAGGGCGCGGTGCGCCTGATGACCAAGGCGGCGGCGATCGAGTGCGCGGCACTCGGTACCGGCATCCGGGTCAATTCGATCCACCCCGGCGTCGTCGATACCCAGATGGGCACGAACTTCGTCCAGGACTTCGTCAAGCTTGGCCTGGCGCCAGACTATGCAGCGGCCGAAGCGGCGATCAAGGGCCTTCATCCGATGGGCTTCGGTGAGCCCAGCGATGTCGCCAACGCGGTGATCTATCTGGCAAGCGACGCCACCAAGTGGATGAATGGCTCGGAGCTGGTGATCGATGGCGGTCTGACCGCGCAGTAACGTTCAGCTTCCGGGACCGATCCGATCGGTCCCGGAATCAGGGCCTTACCAGCGTCGGCTCACTTCCAGCACGATCGCGAACACACCGTAGCCTTCGCGAGCATTGGTGAACGGCTGGGCGGGGTTGTTCGCCGCTTCCGACTTGCCGGGCTGGAACTGCACGGCCGAAGAGATTTCCCAGTGCTTCGACAGGATGCGGCGGAAGCCAGCGTTGAATTCCAGTTCCTGGGTCAGATTGATCGTCGGAGTGACGTTCTCGTTCGGGATCGGGTTGCGGGCGAGGTTGATGCCCACCATCACGCGGGTTTCCGGGCTGGTGTCATAGGCCATGCCCAGCGCGAACACGAACTGGTCGCGGAAATTCAACGCCTGCACCAATTGCACGGTCGCCGGCACGGCGGCGTCGGTGCTGCTCGGGCCACGCGCGTCGAGCACCACGTTGTTGGCCGCGCCGGACCAGTTCAGCCAGGTGACTTCGGTGGAAATCAGCACGGTCGGCGTGGCCTGCCAGGCGATGCCGACGCCGAAGTCTTCCGGCAGCGCAAAGCCCTTGACCGTGGCATCGCCATAGCGCACAACGCCCTGGTCGATGGCGGTGTAGTTGACGCTCAATTCGCCGCCTTCCAGCTTGAGCTTGTTGACCGTCGCATAGGTGGCGCCGATCTTCACCGTGTCGGTCACCTGATACAGCAGGCCGACGCGGCCGTTGTAGCTGACGCCGTCGGCACCGTCGAGCCGCAGGCCATAGAAAGCGGATGCGGCGTCCGAAGTCTTCGGGTAGAGCTTCTGGCGGAGCGACGCGTACGAGGCGTTGAGCGCGAGGCCGAGGCTCAAGCGGGGCGTGACCTGCCAGCCGAGGCCGGTGGCCAGTTTGGTGACGCCGAAGATCGCGGAGTACTCGTCGGTGGTGCCGAACACCGTCTTCATGTCCTCGTATTCCGAACCGGCACCGCCAGCGACGAACATGCCGATGCCGAAGCTCAGATCGGGCCGGAACAGCTTGGTCGAATAGCTGGAATTCAGCAGCATGCCGTACGGCTGATCGGTGGTCTGATTGACGTTCAGATCATCCGAATGGTGGTAGCCGAAGGTGACGAACGGGTGGAGCGAGGCATCAAACCGTGACCCGGGAATCTGGGTCAGGTTCGCCGGATTGAGCACCACCGCCGTCGTGCTGCCCGGCACGGCGATGTCGGCACTGCCCATTGCCAGCGATTGCGCGCCGATGCCGGTGACGTTGAGGCCATTGCCCGCCCAGGCCGGATTGAGCAGCGCGGAAGAGGCGGACAGCAGCAAGGCTCCGGTACGCGGCGTTGGCAGTTTCATCAATGTTCCCTGATCGATTCCGTCCCGAAGGCGGATCTGTTCTGTGGTTTGACGGGCGCGACCACGGCCGGTCAGCTGTGGGCATTCATCAGTCGTCGTGTAAACGATTTATGAACACGAAGTTCAGTATGACTGATTGCCCAATGCTGCAGAAGCCGCGCGTGACGGCCTCAGCGCCCACAGACTCAGATTCAGGAAAGCCAGAGGTTGACCGGCACTTTCGCCTGATGCAGCACGGCGGCGATCGGCCATTGCAGCGGATCGTTCTCGGCCAGCGCGCGCTGGTAGACGGCGAGTTTGCTGGCGCCGCTCAGCGGCAGGTGGATGCAGCGGCTGTCGAGCAAGGCCGGCAGGCGCAGGCTGATTCGCTGATGTGGTGCGGTCAGCGGCGTGATCGCCGCCAGCGTGGCCGGATCGTCCATCAGCAGCGCGGCAGGCAGGCCGCTGGTGCCGGGAAACAGCGAAGCGGTATGCCCGTCTTCACCCATGCCAAGGACGACGACGTCGAACGGCCGCGGGACCGCCGCCAGCGCCGCACTGCTGGTGGCCAGTCCTGCTTCCGCAGTTCCGAATGCGGATTTCAGCGGCACGAAACGGGCAGTGGCGGCGGCATCGCGCAGCAGATGTTCGCGGAGCAGGCGCTCGTTGCTGTCGGCGGAAGAGGGTTCGACCCAGCGTTCGTCGGCAAGCGTGATCCAGACCTTGGACCAGTCCAGCGGCAGCACACGAAGAGCAGCGAAGAACGGAATCGGGCTCTTGCCGCCGGAGACCACCAGCGAGGCGACGCCGCGCTCGAGCAGCGCGTCGGCCAGCTGCGTGGCGACCAGCGCGGCGAGCGTTTCGGCTGCCGTCGCGGCATCGTCGAACTGGTGCTCGATGCGATTTTCGATGTTCTTGCCGTTCTCGATGGGGGCCATGCTCAGGTTTCCTCCTTCCAGCTCAGACCATCGCGAACGATCAGAGCGCTCGACGCCGTCGGGCCCCAGGTGCCTGACGAATAGGTCTTCGGCGCATCGGAACTGGCCGCCCAGGCGGCGTGGATCGGGTCCACCCACTGCCAGGCGGCATCGAGTTCATCGCGGCGCATGAACAAGGTGAGGTTGCCGCTGATCACGTCCATCAGCAGGCGTTCGTAGGCGTCCCACTGGCGGGTCTTGAAGGTTTCCGCGAAATCCAGATCGAGCTTGACCGGCTTCACCCGCATGTCCGCGCCCGGCACCTTGGCCAGCACGTGCAGTTCGATGCCTTCGTCCGGCTGCAGACGGATCACCAGCCGATTGACCGCGCCGGCATCATTGCCGGGCAGGATGGCGTGCGGCACGGCGCGAAAGTTGATGACGATCTCCGACATCCGCTCCTGCATCCGCTTGCCGGTGCGGATGTAGAACGGCACCCGCGCCCAGCGCCAGTTGTCGACATCGACCCGCATCGACACGAAGGTTTCGGTGGTCGAGCCTTCGGGGATGCCGGTTTCGTCGAGATAGCCGGGCACCGCCTTGCCGTCGATCGCTCCTGCGCGGTACTGGCCGCGGACGATCTTGTTGCGCACGTCTTCCGGCGTGAACGGCCGCAGCGCGCGCAGCACCTTCAGTTTCTCGTCGCGGATCTCGTCCGGGTCGATCGACGACGGCGGTTCCATGGCCATGATGCAGAGCAGTTGCAGTGCGTGGTTCTGCACCATGTCGCGCAGTGCACCGTAATGGTCGTAGTACTCGCCGCGATCGCCGACGCCGACCGTTTCCGCCAGGGTGATCTGCACGTCGCGGATGCTGGCGCGATGCCACAGCGGCTCGAAGATCGAGTTGCCGAAGCGCAGCGCGATCAGGTTCTGCACCGTTTCCTTGCCGAGGTAATGGTCGATGCGGAAGATCTGCGGCTCGCGGAAGATCCGGCCGACCGCTTCATTGATCGCGGTGGCGCTTTCGAGGCTGAAGCCGAGCGGTTTCTCCAGCACCACACGGCTCAGATCGGTGACCAGCCCGGCCTTGGCCAGGTTCTCGCAGATCGCCGCGAACAGGCTGGCGGCGGTCGACAGATAGAACACGCGCACGCGATCGGCCGAGTCGGCGAGAGTGCGGGCCAGCAGGCCGTAATCGTCCGGATTCAGGCCGTCGAGCGACAGATACTCGATGCGGGTGGAAAAGCGCTGCCAGCCCGCTTCATTGAAATCCTTGGCCGGAATGAAGCGTTGGAAGGCCTCATGGACCAGCTCCAGATAGGCCGCGGTTTCCATCGGCTGCCGCGACACGGCAATGATCCGCCAGCCGCTGCAATCCTTGGTATCGCGATGTCGGTAGTACAGCGCCGGCAGCAGCTTGCGCAGCGCCAGATCGCCAGTGCCGCCGAAGAAAACCAGATCGAAGCAGGGTGCTTGTGCCATGGGGTTCCTGAGTTGTTGACCGCTTTTGCATCGTTCTTGCAGTGCTATCTTGCCTGCCCTAGGCCACCGAGTATCGCTAGCTGTTTTCCTGCCATCCGATCGGTGTGCATCACGGAGTGATCATGTCGTTGAATCCGGTCGTTGCTGCGGTTACTGCACGTATCCGGCACCGCAGCCAGGCGCTGCGGGCCCTTTATCTGAAGCGCATCGATGCCGCGCGCGAATCCGGCACGGCGCGTGGCCGTCTGGGCTGCACCAATCTCGCCCATGCCTTTGCCGCATCCGACAGCGGCGACAAATCGCAGCTGCGCGCCGGCCGCTGGCCGAATCTGGCGATCGTCTCCGCATACAACGACATGCTGTCCGCGCACCAGCCTCTGGAGCGCTACCCGGCGATCATCAAGCAGGCTGCGCGCGAGGCCTTTGCCGTCGCCCAGTTCGCGGGTGGCGTGCCGGCGATGTGCGATGGCGTCACCCAGGGCGAGCCGGGCATGGAGCTGAGCTTGTTCTCGCGCGATGTCATTGCCATGTCGACCGCGATCGCGCTCAGCCACAACACGTTCGATGCCGCGCTGATGCTCGGCATCTGCGACAAGATCGTGCCCGGCCTGGTGATCGGCGCGCTGAGCTTCGGTCATCTTCCTACGGTCTTCGTGCCGGGCGGGCCGATGCCGTCCGGCCTGCCGAACGACGACAAGGCCAAGGTCCGGCAACTGTTCGCGCAGGGCAAGGTTGGCCGCGATGCGCTGCTGGAATCCGAGGCGCAGAGCTATCACGGCCCCGGTACCTGCACTTTCTACGGCACCGCGAATTCGAACCAGATGCTGATGGAGGTCATGGGCCTGCATCTGCCCGGTGCCGCCTTCGTCAATCCGAACACGCCGCTACGCGATGCGCTGACCGCGGCCGCCGCCAAGCGCGTTGCCGCGCTGACCACGCTCGGCGATACCTACACGCCGATCGCCGCGATCGTCGACGAGCGCGCCATCGTCAACGCCATCGTCGGCCTGCATGCCACCGGCGGTTCGACCAATCACACGATCCACCTGATCGCGATGGCGCGCGCCGCCGGCATCGTCATCGACTGGGATGATTTCTCCGATCTGTCCGGTGTGGTGCCGTTGCTGGCGCGCATCTACCCGAACGGCAAGGCCGACGTGAACCATTTCCATGCCGCCGGCGGCATGGGCTATCTGATCCGCGAACTGCTGGCCGCGGGCCTGCTGCACGGCGATGTCCAGACCGTGGCCGGGCCGGGGCTGGCTGCCTATGCCCAGGAGCCGTTTCTCGATGGCGACGGCAAGCTCGTCTGGCGCGACGCGCCGGCGGTATCCGGCGACGACAGCGTGCTGCGCCCGGCCTCGAATCCTTTCAGTGCCGATGGCGGCCTGCGCCGGCTGACCGGCAACCTCGGCCGCTCTGTCATCAAAGTGTCGGCGGTGAAGCCGGAACATCGGATCGTCGAAGCGCCGGCACTGGTCTTCGATTCCCAGGAAGCGGTGCAGGCGGCGTTCAAGCGCGGCGACCTGCGTCGCGATTTCGTCGCCGTGGTTCGCTACCAGGGCCCGCGTGCGAACGGCATGCCGGAGCTGCACAAGCTGACGCCGCCGCTGGCGGTGCTGCAGGACGAAGGTTTCCATGTGGCGCTGGTCACCGATGGCCGCATGTCCGGCGCATCCGGCAAGGTGCCGGCGGCGATTCATGTGTCGCCGGAATGTCTGGCCGGCGGCGCGCTGGACCGGGTCCGCGATGGCGATCTGATCCGTCTCGATGCCGAGGCCGGCACGCTGGAAGCGCTGGTCGACGCCGCCGAGTGGGCGGCGCGGCTGCCGGCGACGGCCGATCTGTCCGGCAACGAAAGCGGCATGGGGCGCGAGTTGTTCGCGTCGGCACGGGCGATGGTCAGCACGGCGGAAACCGGCGCAGTGATCTTCGGCGGCGGGTTGGCACCGCCGGCGGTGACGGCCGATCTCTGGCCGGTGGAGCATGAGAATCCGAGCGCTGAATAGAGGTTGATTGGGGCTTGGGCAGGGGCTGAACAGGGCGGGCAGTGGATCTTCGAATCCACGCCATAAGAACGAACCAAAAACGGAAACCGCAGCATGCAGATCATCGACATCATGAAAGCCGGCCCGGTCATGCCGGTCATCGTGCTCAGCGACATTCGCCACGCCGTGCCGCTCGCCCAGGCCCTGGTCGACGGCGGCGTGCGCGTGCTCGAAGTAACCATGCGCACGCCGATCGCGCTCGACTGCGTGCGCGCCATTCGCCAAGCAGTGCCGGATGCCATCGTCGGCGTCGGCACCGTGACCAGCCCGGACGATGTGCTCGCCGCGATCACCGCTGGCGCGCAGTTCGGCGTCAGCCCGGGTGCCACGCCGGCACTGCTCGATGCGATCAACAAGTCCGGCCTGCCGTTCCTGCCCGGCACGATGACGCCGAGCGAAGTGCTGGCCGCGCGCGATGCCGGCTTCCGCGCGCTGAAGCTTTTTCCTGCGGCGCCCGCCGGCGGCATCCCGCTGCTGAAGGCACTGGCTTCGGTGTTTTCCGACGTGCTGTTCTGCCCGACCGGGGGCATCGATGCCGCCAGCGCCCATGGCTATCTGGCGCTGCCGAATGTCGCCTGCGTCGGCGGCTCCTGGCTGGCGCCACCGGCGATGGTCGCTGCTGGCGACTGGGCGGGAATCACTGAACTGGCGAGGGCTGTGGGCCGGCTGCGCTGATCGCCAAAGGCGTAGCGATGATTTTTCGTTCAGCGTGATTGCTCTTTATTGGTGCGATTACTTTATTTGGGTGGGGAAGGCGGAACTCGTCAGTAATTAGTCAAAGCATTGTTTTGTCTTCATTAATCTCGATGATTTGAACGAAATCAGCTGAACTTCTGTTGTCAGCGGCAGTCAATGCACTGAAACTGTGCGGACACTGCACCATGAAGAAGCTTCCCGCCCTCGTTGTTGTCATCCTCGCGCTGCTGATGCAGTTGCGGGTGGTGTACGCCTGCGAAGCGGTGGGATTCGGGGCAGCCGAGCCCTGCAAGCTGCACGCTCTGGTTGCCGACCCGCAAGGCGAAGCGCCGCAGGATCGCGGCTCGTCCTGCGACGTCGCGCTCGATCTCGCCAGCCGCAACCCGCGTCAGACGGACGATCAGGACGCCCTGGCAGCACAGCTGACCGATCCCCAGCCGGTCCACCTGCCGGCCGCCTGGCCGCAGCCTCAGGCCACGGCTTCACTGCAGCATCGCCCGCCGATTCCACGAATACCGCGCGCCCGCCATGCGGCGGTGGTATCGCCGGGCTCCCTCACCTACCTCGTCACGGCACGTCTGCGGATCTGAGTCCGGGCCGGTACGGCATCGGGCTGCCGTATCCGGCCGTGGTCTCGTGCCCGATGGCTTCCCTGCCATCACTCGAAGGGTTTGGCTTTTCCTTTCGTCCGAGACGAGGTACACCTCATGTCCATCAAACAATTCCTGACCATCGCCGCGCTCGCGGCAGTCATCACCGCGCCCTCCGCCATGGCCAACGACTGGCAGAAAACCAAGCATCACTGGCTCTATCCGACCACGGACAACGCCGTGCCGGCGCCCGAATCTGCCGACACCAAGCCGGCCGCGGGTTCTATCGAGGCCTGGCAGCAGGCCAAGCATCCGGCGCTGTTCGCAACTGACGGCAAGGCGGTCGCCGCGGCCGATGGCGTCGAAGCACCGAAGCTGGATTCGATCGAAGCCTGGAAGCGCGCGAAGTTTTCGCACCTGCAGAAAACCACCACGCGCTGATCGCGGTTTGTAGTCTGGTTGGTCATCCTCGGGAAGCCGCCCGCCTTGCGCGGGCGGCTTTTCTTTTGGAGAACCGTCTCAGAAGGCTTCCTTGTACGGCCGCAGATCCAGTTCCTGGGTCCAGGCTGAACGTTGCTGGCAGTGCAGCGTCCAGTAGTTTTCGGCAATCGCATCGACATCGAGCAAGCCATCGTTGCCAGCCTTCTCGATGTAGCCGGGAAGCGCGTTGCGCAGGCGATCGCCGTCGACACCGCCATCGATCAGCACATGGGCAATGTGCAGGCCTTTCGGTCCGTATTCGCGCGCCATGCTTTGCGTGATCATCCGCAGCCCGGCCTTGGCGGCGGCGAAATGCGCGAAGCCCGGCTTGCCGCGCAGGCTGCCCGAAGCGCCGGTGAAGATCACCGTGCCACGGCCGAGCGGCAACAAGCGCCTCGCTGCTTCGCGGCCGACCAGGAAGCCGGCATAGCAGCCGACGCGCCAGAAATCCTCGAACTGAGCCGCGGTCAGTTGGGTGAAATCGATGATCGCGTTGTTGCCGGCGTTGAACACCACGGCATCGGCCGGCTCGAAGCCGGCACCGGGCGACATCGCCTGATCGAACAGGCGGATCACGTCGGCCTCCTGGGTGACATCGGTGGGTACCGCAGTCGCACTGCCGCCGGCAGCGACGATCGTCGCCACCACCTTTTCGATCTTCGCGGCCGTACGCCCGGCGACCAGCACGTGATGACCGGCGCTGGCGAAGCGGCGGGAGACTGCGGCACCGATGCCTTGTTCAGCGCCGACACCGATGACCACGGCAGTCGGGCGGCTCATCGGGCAATTCCCATCGGGTAGGGCAGGGGCAGGTTCATGGTGGCGATCCTCAGGCGAAAACAGCGGACGCCGAGCATGGCAAGGCCGGCGCTGGAATGCAGGCTAGGGCTTGCCCGCGGCGGCTTGCGCGGCTTGTACGCCAGCCGTCTAATCGCTGCTTGATAACTAACGACAGTGGTCCGACTTAGGTCTGCTGCACCTTCATCTGGGAGAAAGCAGTGAGCCGCTATCTGTCCTTCGTCTACGGCGTGGTCTGCTACAGCCTGTTCTTCGCCGTGTTCCTCTATCTGATCGGCTTCCTGAACGATGTCGTGGTGCCGAAATCGGTCAGCAGCGGCGAGCCTGGGCCGATGGCAACAGCGCTGATCGTCGACCTCGGACTGATCGCTCTGTTCGGCGTCCAGCACAGCGTCATGGCCCGGCCCGGCTTCAAGCGCTGGCTGACCCATTTCATGCCGCAGGTGGTCGAGCGCAGCAGCTATGTGCTGGCGACCAACATCGTGCTGATCCTCACCTACCTGTACTGGCAGCCGCTGCCGGGTGTGATCTGGCAGATCGACAACGCCACGCTGGCGATGGCGCTGTACGCACTGGCCGCGCTGGGCTGGCTGATCGTGCTGATCTCCACCTTCCTGACCAACCATTTCGACCTGTTCGGCCTGCGTCAGGTCTGGCTGAATCTGGTACGCCGCAGCTATACGCCCATCGCGTTCAAGGAGCACTTCTTCTATCGCTGGATTCGCCATCCGATGATGAGCGGCATCTTCATCGCCTTCTGGGCGACACCGGTGATGACCAGCAGCCATCTGCTGTTCAGCCTCGGCATGTCGATCTACATCTTCATCGGCGTGCACTTCGAGGAAAAAGGTCTGAAGGCCGAACTGGGCGAGCCTTACCGCGATTACGTCGCTCGGACGGGGCGGTTCCTGCCGGGCATGTAGACAGCCGATGTCCTCGGTTCCTGGTGGGTTCTAAGGTCCGGTCGGCCTTTCGAGGGTCCGCAGCTGCTGGGCAAAACCCAGCAATTCGCTTGCATTGAGATCGGACACGGCCCAGTAGTCCATACCGTCGATGCTCCAGCGGGCAATGTTGTAGCCGGCACGCTTGCTGGTTTCGGGTGAGGTTGCCCTGCGATCCGGCACAGGCCAGACGAACAGGTTGATGACGTGCTGCCGTCGGCGATAGTCGAGCGCGGCCACCGGTCGGTGGTTGATGTAGTCGATGCGTCCGCCGGCGAGTGGAAACCCTTCGGCGGCGAGATCGTGAACCGGAGGCGAGAAATCGAGCTTGCCGGTGAACCAGGGTTTGACCGTGTGCTGATCGGTCGAGACGATGTCGTCGAGGTGCGCCACCATCAGTGAGCGCACATGGCCGGCAACGACTTCGTCGGTCAACGCCGACTGCCGCTGCAGGCTCATTAGCACCAGATTGACGCCAACCCCGATGACCAGCGCCGCGGCCAGCGCCGTGGCCCAGACGGAACTGCGGCGACGACGGTCGGGCAGCGTCGGAATCTGCCGGGCGGTCTGCTCCGGATTCCCTGGTAGTTGCGCATTCAGCCGCGCGCGCAACAGCGCGGGTGCCGGGTAGTAGGTCGCGCCGTGCCGCAGCGCCGCCGTCAGCTCCTGCTGAGAGCGATGGGCCGCCCGGCAGTCCGGGCAGCTTTCGAGATGGGCCTCCAATGCCAGGCCGAGCGTCAGATCGAGCTCGCCGTCATTGAATGCGGAAAGCAGTTCCTGCGCTTCGTCACAGTTCATCGTCTTCATCGTTGCTCCATCGCTTCGATGCTGCGCCGAAGCTGCAACCGCGCCCGGGACAGTCTCGACATCACGGTGCCCATCGGAATTCCTGCGATCTCGCTGATCTGCCGGTACGACAGCTCCTCCAGTTCACGCAGCACCAGGATCTCGCGGTGCTCGATCGGCAGCTGCTGCAAGGCGGTTTCGATCAGTTGCTGCTGGCCTGCTTGCAGCAGCAGCTGTTCGGGGTCGAGTCGATGCATGGGTCTGCCTTCGTCGTCGTCATGAAGACTGTCGAGCCGATCGTCGTATTCCACGTGGATCGATGAAAAGCGGTTCTGCTCGAGCCAGCTGTAGCAGGTGTTGCGGACGATGGTCAGCAGCCAGGCGCGGCCATCGCCGCCGCGAAAGCCGTCGAAGAAGCGGAACGCCCGCAGGTAAGCCTCCTGCACCACGTCGTCGGCGTCATGCGGATCGCGTGTGAGCCATCGGGCCAGGTTGTAAGCGGCGTCGAGATGCGGCGCTGCCATGGCGGCAAAGCGGGCGGCAGCGCTGTCATCGATCAAGAAAAGACTCCGCCACGATCCGATATTCCAAGCAGCGAGTACCGCATGTCCCGACCGTTTATTCCGTCGGCGACGAAAAATTTCGCCAGGAATATTCCTGCGCTGCCGACGGTATGCATCAGGCAGTCCGCACTGGACATGGCTCTCACTTGAAAAGAGGAATTCGACATGCAGAAGAAAATGGATCGCCGGCAGTTCATCAAGCTGACAGGGTACGGCGGCGGCGTGGTTTTCGCCTCCGGATTGGCAGGGTTCGGAACCCCGGCATTCGCCGCTCGCAAGAAACCGCCCGCAGCTGCGGAAGACTTCTATTTCGTCCAGCTTTCGGACACCCACTGGGGTTTCAGCAATCCGGCTGTCAATCCCGATTTCGAGGGCACCTTGAAGAAGGCGATAGCCGAGGTCAATGCGCTCGCCACGCCGCCGGATTTCATCGTCTTCACGGGCGATCTGATACAGACCACCGACGACCCGGCCGTGCGTCGGCAGCGCATGAGCGAATTCCGCGACATCGCCGCCGGGCTGAACGTCCGCAACATCCGCTATCTGGCCGGCGAGCACGATGCCGCGCTCGACAATGGCAAGGCGTTCAGGGAGTTTTTTGGCGAAACCCATTACAGCTTCGATCACAAGGGCGTGCATTTCATCGCGCTGGACAACGTCTCCGACCCGACTGCCAACCTCGGCGAAGCGCAGCTCGCCTGGCTCGCCGCCGATCTGGCCGGACGGGACCGGGAGCAGCAGATCGTCGTGCTCACGCATCGGCCGTTGTTCGACCTCGCGCCGAGCTGGGATTGGGCGACTCCGGATGGCGGCAAGGCCGTCGACCTTCTGCTGCCGTTCGAATACGTCACCGTCTTCTATGGGCACATTCATCAGGAAAATCACCACATGACGGGGCACATCGCCCACCACTCCGCACAAGGCCTGATGTGGCCGCTGCCGGCGCCCCTGTCGGTGCCGAAGAAGGGCCCGATTCCCTGGGATTCAGCCGCCCCGTACAAGGGCCTGGGCTTCCGCGAAGTGAAGGCCGGGCACGAGGGCACTTCGCTGAGCGAGCTGCCGGTCAAGGCCTGAGGGAGACGCCGATGAAAAGATCCATTCAGCCTGTGGCGGCGGGTCTGCTGGTGGCCGCAGCCGGGGCCTTCGGCTTTACTGCTGGCTGGGCCAGCGATCCCCCGGTGCAGAAGATCCGGATGGTCAAGGTTTCCTCGAAACGCTACGAGTTCATTCCGGCTCAGCTCACCTTGAAGAAGGGGGAGACGGTGGACATCGAACTCAGCACCGAGGACATCGTCATGGGCTTCAGCGCGCCGGAACTGAAGCTGCGAGCCACGATGGTGCCGGGTCAGGTCAGCCATCTGCGGCTGACGCCGCAGGAGGTGGGCCGCTTTGATTTTCTCTGCGATGTCTTCTGTGGCGCAGGCCACGAGGACATGAACGGTGCGATCACCGTCGTCGAATGACCGACGCGACGCGCTGTCATCAGCCCGTGTCAGCATGGCTGCATGAAAGCCCTCGATTCACTCCGGGTCGAATCCGGTGCGCTGATGGCGCTGCGCCTGTTCGACATCGCCTACGCGATCGATCTGGCCAAGGCCGAAGCGATCTGGGCGGCCCAGGTGCGCACCGGCAGCAGCCGCAGCCAGCTGAGCATGACGCCGGCCAAGGCGGTGGCCTTCGAGGTGCCGCCGGTGCTGCTGAGCCTCGAAGGCATCAGCCTGACGCTCGAAGGCCAGGTATTGCCGGTGGTGGTGAGTGCCCGGCTCTACGATTTCGGTGTGGTGACCCTGATGCTGCGCATCGCCGTCACCGATCTCGACTGGCAGGACTACAGCCGGCTGGCCAATGCGCTCGATGATGCCGTCGGCCCGGAAGCCGGCAACGCGCTGTGGCAGAACCTGCTCGAACCGCTGCGGCAGATTCTGGCACCGGCCTTGATCAGGCCCGGCGAATCGACGATGCAGGAGGACTACCTGCTCGGCATCGTCCATCGCTGGAGCGAGCCGCTGACGGCGGCGGAACTGCAGGAGCGGGTCGATCTGGTGCCGCTGCTGTCCGGCGAGCGGCGCAAGCTGTCTGAAGGCGCGCGCCGCGATCTGCTGCGTCATCGCTATTCGTACTACGAGGATGATCTGGTCGTGCTGACCTGGGATCGCGCGTTCATCTACGAGCCGCGCAAAGAGACTGACGTTGCCGATGTCATCGAAGTCGCCAACGCGCAGCTGCTGGAACTGCGCTACTACGACGGCCTGCTCGATGACGAGCTGCCGCGCATGTACGACCTCGTCGAAGCCGAACGCAGTTCAGGCGGCATCTTCAATCTGCTGGCACCGCGCCGCTTCGCCCGTTTGGCCCGGCGTCTGCACACATTGGTGGCCGAAGTCACCGAGATCACCGAGCAGGTCGACAACGCGCTGCAGGTCACCGAAGACGTCTACCTGGCCCGCATCTACTCGGCGGCGCTGGACCAGTTCCGCGTCGCCAATGTCACCGCCGCCGTCAATCGCAAGCTGGCGATTATCCGCGAGACCTATACCGCGCTGTACGACGAAGCTTCCGGCGCTCGCGGTGCCTTCATGGAAGCGGCCATCGTGCTGTTGATCATGCTCGAATTGGGGCTGGCCCTGCTCAGGCACTGATCCTACGGTCGAGCAGACACTTGCGGATTGCGAGGCTGCAGAAAGTCTCAGAACGCTCGGCAGAGTCCAGATCGCTGCCGAGCTTTGTCTTTGAGTCCTGCGACGCTCAGTTATGCGTGACCGTCAGTGCCGAGTAGACGACTTCAGCATTGCCGGTCGCTTCCTTGGTGGTGTTCTGCACGTAGTTGCCGGCCTTGAAATAGAACCTGGAATTGCTCCAGTTCGCGCGCATGTCCCGGGTGTTGAGAAGTTGGCCGTTGACCTTGGTGGTCATGATGCCATCGGCCATCTTCAGCTCGTAGGTGAACGATTCCTTCAGGGCCATTTTGATCTTCGGCGAGATGCTGTAGCCGTTGCGCGTCGGCGAATCGTTGTAGATGGCGTAGACGACAGTGCCTTCGGCGCTCGATGACGAGAACTGGAGTTTCAGCGGCGGCGAATTGGAATTGAAGACGTGGATCTGGGCGACGATGGTCTTGACCGGCGCGCCGGAAACTTTCGCTTTCGGCAGCTTGGTGACTCTGACGGTGCCGGTCTGGATGTGCGTTCCTTCAATCGACCAGTTGTCGCCATCCTTGCCCAGGGTCAGCTGCTCCCGTAGCTCGGAGCGAACCGTGTCGGTGCTTTTGGTCTTGCCGCCGCCGTTGACCGGAGCCCAGAAGACGGTTTCACCATTGGCTGCTGAATAGCCTTCCGAAGTCTTCTGGCCGGCCTTGGTGGCATAGAAGTACGACGACGAGTAGGTATCAAGCTCGGATGCCTGGATATCGTCCGCTACGCCATCCTTGTTGGCGTCCACCGGCAAGGTCAGCTTCCCGTAGTTCTGCCAGCGGACGGTGCTGACGGCGGGCGTCGGCTTCGGCTTGGGTTTCGGCTTCAATAGCCCCGAGGACTCCATCTGGGCGAGGCCCAGAACTGGAAACAGCATGAGGGTGCTCCACGCGAAGGCCCTGCAGACGCTTTTCATTCAGAAGATCCCTGGATTTTTATAAATGGTTGAAGGGCCTTGAAGGGCCGCATCATTCAACGGTGCAGCGCTCAAACGACATCGCCCCGATGTGACATTGCAGTCACCCAGCTGCGCAACATCATCGGCTCGGGCGATGCGCCCGAGCCGAATACGGCTGATCTCTCATGAAGGAATGACCTCGTCTGATCGCCAAACAGACAGGATCATTTCCGAGCGTTGAGCACCCCACTCAACGCGTTGAGGTGAAGCCGGGAATTTTCGATTTATTTGCAGGCGTCTGACTTCCCGTTGGCCATGTTAGCGGTTCCGGGCGTGACATACCCTTTTCGTCTAAGACATGAACTCCACCCGCACGTCCTCCTGGGACAGCAGCGGCACAACCACCGGTTTCACGTTCCAGATTTCATCGCAGTACTGGGCGATGGTCCGGTCCGAGGAGAAGATGCCGGAGCGGGCGCTGTTGAGGATCGACATCCGAGTCCAGTCTTCGGAGTCCAGATAGGCGTCACCGGCGCGGACGTGGGCATCGGAGTAGGAGTGGAAGTCGGCGAACAGGCAGTACGGATCGTGGTTGACCAGGCTGTTGACCAGCGGCATGAACAACTCGCTATCGCCACGGCTGAAATAACCTTGGCGGATCAGGCTCAGCACTTCCTTCAGTTCGGCATTGCGCTCGACCCAATCAGCGGGGCGATAGCCGCCGGCCTTGAGCTCGGCGACTTCCGCGGCGGTCATGCCGAACAGGAAGAAGTTCTCGGCACCGACCTGTTCGCGGATCTCGATGTTGGCGCCGTCCATGGTGCCGATGGTCAGCGCGCCGTTCATCGCGAACTTCATGTTGCCGGTGCCCGAAGCTTCCTTGCCGGCCAGCGAGATCTGTTCGGACAGATCGGCCGCCGGATAGATGCGCTGGCCATTGGTGACGCTGAAGTTCGGCAGGAATACGACTCGGAGTTTGTCGCGCACCGCCGGATCGCGATTGACGACGTCGCCGATCGCGGTGATCAGGCGGATCATCAACTTCGCCATCCAGTAGCCTGGCGCGGCCTTGCCACCGAAGATGAAGGTGCGCGGCGTCATCTCCAGGTTCGGGTTCGACTTCAGCCGGTGATAGAGCGCGATGATGTGCAGCGCCGACAGGTGCTGGCGCTTGTACTCGTGGATGCGCTTGACCTGCACGTCGAACATCGACGATGGATCGACGGCGACATTGCAGCGCTTGCGGATCAGATCGGCGAGATCGCGCTTGTTGGCGCGCTTGATCTCGCGCCAGCCGATGCGGAAACCGGCATCGTCGGCGTACTTCTCCAGGCCTTTCAGCTCGGACAGCTCCTTGACCCAGCCTTCGCCGATCGCACCGCTGATGTGCCGGGTCAGGCGCGGGTTGGCGAGCACGATCCAGCGGCGTGGCGTGACGCCGTTGGTCTTGTTGCTGAACTTCTCTGGCCACAGTTCGTGGAAGTCGTGCAGCACGTCGGCTTTCAGCAACTCGGTGTGGAGTGCGGCGACGCCGTTGATCGCGTGGCTGCCGACGCAGGCCAGATGGGCCATGCGCACATAGCGCTCGCCGCTTTCGTCGATCAGGCTCATCCGCGCGGCTTTTTCGCCATCGCCGAAGTAGCGGTTGCGCACTTCTTCGAGGAAGCGGGCGTTGATCTCGTAGATGATTTCCAGATGCCGTGGCAGCACTCGCTTGAACAGCTCCAGCGGCCAGCGTTCCAGCGCTTCCGGCAGCAGGGTGTGGTTGGTGTAGCCGAAGGTCTTGCGGGTGATGTCCCAGGCCTGGTGCCAGGGCAGGCCGTTTTCGTCGGTCAGCAGGCGCATCAGCTCGGCGACGGCGATCGCCGGATGGGTGTCGTTGAGCTGCGCGGTGAACTTCTCGTGGAAGCGTTCGAAGCCGATTTTCTGGCTCTTGAGGATGCGCAGCATGTCCTGCAGCGAGCAGGACACGAAGAAGTACTGCTGCGCCAGGCGCAACTCCTTGCCTTCAACGTGTTCGTCATTCGGATACAGCACTTTCGACAGGTTTTCCGAGATGACCTTCTGGTTCACCGCGCCCTGGTAGTCGCCACGGTTGAAGACGTCGAAGTCGAACGACTCCGGCGCTTCCGCTTTCCACAACCGCAGGGTGTTGGCGGTGTTGTTGCGGTAGCCGAGGATGGGCGTGTCGTAGGGGATGCCGTTGACGGTGCGGTTCGGCAGCCAGCGTACGTGCAGCTTGCCGGCCTCGTCCCAGCGGCTTTCGGTATGGCCGCCGAGCTTGACCTCGGCCGCCCATTCCGGCCGGCACAGTTCCCAGGGATTGCCGTAGCGCAGCCATTTGTCGGTCATCTCGACCTGCCAGCCTTCGACCAGCGTCTGGTGGAAGATGCCGAACTCGTAGCGGATGCCATAGCCGATCGACGGGATTTCCAGGGTCGCCAGCGAGTCGATGAAGCAGGCCGCCAGCCGGCCGAGGCCGCCGTTGCCGAGGCCGGGCTCCTCTTCCTGATAGAGCAGTTCGTCGAGGTTCAGGCCCAACTCGCTCATCGCCTTGCGGGCGTCGTCGAACAGCCCGAGGTTGATCAGGTTGTTGCCCAGATGCGGGCCCATCAGGAACTCGGCCGAGAAGTAGCAGACCGTGCGGGCTCCGGTCTTCTGATACTCGTTGGCGGTCGAGATCCAGCGCTGCAGCAGGCGATCGCGCACGGCAAAGGCGAGCGCCAGGTAGTAATCGGTCTTGGTCGCCAGCGCCGGAAACTTGCCCTGGGTGTAGAACAGGTGATGCAGGAAGGCGTGGCGCAAGCGCTGCACTGGGTCATCCGCAGTGTCTGTTTCGCGACGGCTGAATTCCTGCGGGGACTGGTCCGGCTTGTTCAAGGCTTCACTCCAAGTGTTGTTCGCCGCGATCGCTATGACCAGCAAAATTCGTGCTGATGGCAGCAGCGGCGAGTCGGGCCAGACCGATCAGCCCGGGCTGTGGGTGGATGATCAACTGCACGGGGATGGCCGCCAGCCATTGCTCGAAGCCGCGCTTGGCGCAGAAGCCATCGCGGAAGGCTGCGCGATCGAAGTCCTCACCCCAGGCGGGCACGATGCCGCCGGCGATCCAGACCCCGCCGCGCGCGCCGACGATCAGTGCGGCATTGCCGGCGACCCGGCCCAGCCAGCGCGCGAACATCTGCATCGCCGTCACGGCGACGGCATCGCCACTGCGGGCTGCGGCGACGATGTCCGGCGGTTCGAGCAACGGGCCGTCGCTCAGTACAGCGTGCAGTTTCGCGAAGCCGCTGCCGGACACCAGCGATTCGGCGCAGAGCGGCCCGTGGCTGGCACGCAGCTTCAGGAAGGCATCGACCTCGGCATCGTCGACCGGCGCCAGATCGACATGGCCGCCTTCGCCGGGCAGCACCACCCAGTCACCGTCATGAGCGATCAGGCTCGCCACACCCAGGCCAGTGCCAGGGCCGATGACCAGCCGCGCTGCTGCGGCGTGCTCGACACCGGTCTGGATCTCGCGCAGGTCAGTCGGCTGTAGGGCCGGCACCGCCTGGGCGATCGCCTCGAAGTCGTTGACGATGATCACTCGCCGCGCGCCGGTGGCCTTGGCGATCGCAACCGGATCGAGCACGCAGGGGTTGTTGCTGAGCGCGAGGCTGCCATCGTCGCGCAGCGGCCCGGCGCCACAGAGCGCGACGATGTCGACCTTGCGGCCAGCCAGCTGGCGCGACAGCAGCGCCGGCATGTCTTCGGGTGTGTCGTGACGGCTGAGTTCATCGAGACGGAAGCCATCGGCCGCCGATACTGCGAACGCCAGCCGCGTGTTGGTGCCGCCGACGTCGCCGACCAGCAACACCGGCGCCGGCGTGGCCGGCTCAGCCGCGATAGACACTGGGCGACACTCCTTTCCAGCGCTTGAAAGCGTGCGCGAAGCTGGCGCGTTCGGCGTAACCGAGTCGTTCGGCGACTTCATCCATTTTCATCCGGGCAGTGGACAGCAGTTCTTCGGCCAGCGCCTGACGGACTTCGTCGGCGAGGGCGCGATACGAGGAGCCCTCGGCGCTGAGCAGGCGGCGCAGGTGGCGGGAGGTCATGTT
>NZ_JAHFRY010000026.1:0-2677 GCF_023266035.1 Nevskia sp. | reverse complement strand
AGGCTGGCGGCGATCGCTTCCATGTCCGGCATCCGGCCCGGCGTCAGCAGCAGGCGATCGCGAACCCGGCCGGCAAAACCGACGCGGCTGCGGCGGCGAGCCAGCAGTTGCCGGCACTGGTCTTCGCAGGATTGGCGCATCAGCTCGTTGGCCTGCGGCAGCGGCTGATCGAACAGCCGGGCATCGAACTGCAGATGATTGCGTTCGGCACCCAGGCTCAAACGGTCGCCGAAGCTGGCCCGCAACAGCGCCGCCTGTTTTTCGCCGATCGCGAAGCGCAGGTGCACGGCGCGCGGCTGCACTGGCGCGGCAAGCAGTTCACGGTTCAGGGTCATGGTCGCGGCCATGTCGCGCAGCACCACGAACTGGGCCAGTTCCGGCGGCGTGCCTTCTTCGTCGATGACCAGGCTGACGTACTCGGGGCTTTCCTCGAGCCAGATGCGGTTGACGCTGTAGGTCAGATCCAGATAGCGCAGGCCGACATGCACGGCGCTGCGCAAGGTGGCGCTGGAAGCCATCGCGAAACCCCAGATGCCCATCGTCGTCAGGTGGTAGCGGGCGCCGGCGGCGATCGCCAGTTCGACTTCACCGATGCCCTGCTCGCCGAGCAGATGGATCAGGTTGCGGATCACCCGGAATTCCTGCGCGGCTTCGATCTCGCCGCTCGGGTCGTCCAGGTGGCTGAGCGCGATACCGGTGCCGCGCAGGCATTGCGTCGGGCTTAAGGAATGTTCGCCGGCCAGCTCGCAGAGCATCCGGGTGCTGGCTACGCCTCGGCGTACGGTCCAGTGGTTCATCGGTTCGGCAGGCTTGATGGCATGTGCAATGGCGGATGTCCGAAACTATCACGCAAGCGTCCGCTCGAACCATTCCTTGTCGTGCGGTGGCAGCCTACAGTCCGGCACCATCGATTCCTGTTTGTTCCGTCAAATGAGTACCAACATGCCCCAGCTTGCTGTCGCACCTGTCCACGTTGCGATCATCGGCACCGGATTCGGCGGCCTTGGCCAGGCCGTGTACCTGAAGAAGGCGGGCATCGAGTCGTTCACGATCTACGAGAAGGGCGAGGACGTGGGCGGTACCTGGCGCGAGAACACTTACCCGGGCGCGGCCTGCGATGTGCCCTCGCATCTGTACTCGTATTCGTTCGAGCCGCATTACCCCTGGGCTTACCGCTACGGCAAGCAGGCGGAAATCCTCGCCTATCTGAAGCACGTGGCCGGCAAGTACGGCCTGCGCAAGCACATCCGTTTCGGCAAGGAGATGACGGCGGCAGATTTTGACGAAGCACGCGGCCTCTGGACCCTGCGCTTCGCCGATGGCTCGACGGCCGAGGCTCAGGTGCTGGTGTCCTCGGTCGGCCAGTTGCACAAGCCGCAGATTCCGAAGATTCCCGGTGCCGAGAGCTTTCAGGGCCAGGTCTTCCATTCGGCCCGCTGGCGGCATGACCTCGACTTCGCCGGCAAGAAAGTGGCGGTGATCGGCACCGGCCCGAGTTCGGTGCAGTTCGTGCCGGCGATCCAGCCGATCGTCGGCCATATGGATGTCTATCAGCGCTCGCCGGGCTGGACGGTGCCCAAGGTCGATCGCAAGTTCAACGCCTTCGAGCGCTTCCTGCTCGATAAGCTGCCGGTGCTGCACACGCTCGATCGCAAGCGGATCTTCTGGTGGTTCGAGTTCCTCGGCTCGGCCCTGCAGCGCCAGTCACGCTTCAACAAGCCGGCGACGGCAATCTTTCGCAACGCTGCGAAGTTCCTGATGAACTGGCAGGTCAAGGACCCGGCGATGCGCGCCAGGCTGACGCCGGATTACGCGATCGGCTGCAAGCGCGTGCTGCTCTCCAACGAGTGGCTGCCGGCGCTGACCGCGGCGAACGTCGATCTGGTCACCGATGGCATCCGCGAGATCACAGCGACCGGTGTGATCGCCAACGATGGAACCCATCGTCAGGTCGACACCATCATCTACGGCACCGGCTTCGAAGCCACCGGCTTCCTGGCGCCGATGCAGATCACCGGCCGCGGAGGCTTGAGTCTGAACGAGCGCTGGCAGGGCGGGGCGGAGGCCTACCTGGGCATGACCGTGTCCGGCTTTCCGAACCTGTTCATCCTTTATGGCCCGAACACCAATCTCGGCGCCGGCTCGATCATCTACATGCTCGAAGCGCAGGCGAAATACGTGATCCAGGCGGTGCAGGCGCTGAGCGGAAAGCGCCTCGGCTGGCTCGACGTCAGGCCCGGCATCATCGGCGACTACAACCTGATGCTGCGCCGGCGCAGCAAGGAAGATTCGGTCTACGAGACTGGCTGCCACAGCTGGTACATCACCGCTGATGGCCGCAATACGGTCAGCTGGGTCGGCTACATGAACGAGTACGCGAAGCAGGTTGCCGAGCTGAAATTAGCCGACTACGAACTGCAGTCGAAAGCCAGCGAAGCACGGTCCGTCGAGCCGATCTCGGTCGCGGCCTGAGCGCGGTCGGACTGCTGTAGCCGGGTTTCCTGCCGCAGGACGTTGGCTGGCGCGTCGCCTTCGACATCGGCGCGGTGTCTGATCATCCTGTTTCTGCGCAGCTTCGTGTCGGAGAGCTCCGCGCTGGCGGATGGCCTGCGGCCGTATCGATGAGGCCGAAGGTGATCGCCGTGTTCTACCTGCTGGGTACGGCGGTCGGCGGCAT
>NZ_JAHFRY010000025.1:25483-37927 GCF_023266035.1 Nevskia sp. | reverse complement strand
CAGCGACGCGACGACCCTGGTCGCCACTTTCGTGCAGACCTTCGGCGATCATTTCCTGGTCAAGTTCGAGGGCGGCATCCCGCCGCGCTTCAAGCTCAATGGCAGCGGCATCGTCACTGCGCCAGGCCCGACCGGCGCGCTGTTCAGCGTCGATCTCGGCAATTCCGCCAACCAGCCGCTGGCCACGGCACGGCAGTGGAGCCCGATCACCCTGCTGCAGTACCGGCCGCTGTCACCGGCCAGCCGCATCCAGCCCTACATCGGCCTCGGCGTCGGCTACACCTTCTTCACCAATGTGAAGCTCGGCAAAGGCACCGAGGCCGATCTCAACAGCCAGTTCGGCACGCCCCTCGCAGCGCTGGCACTGAAACCCGGCCCGACCAGCGCCAGCGCCCATGCCTCATCGAGTGTCGCGCTGGCCTTCAACGGCGGCGCGTCCTGGCTGTTCGGCGAGCACTGGGCGCTGACCGGCTCGGTGTCCTACGGCCTGCTGTCAACCCATACCCGCATCGACCTGAAAGCGGCCGACGGCAGCATCCTCGCGCAGAGCCGGGCCAGCCTCGTGCTCAATCCGCTGATCACCGGGCTGCTGCTGAACTACCGGTTCTGAGGCAACCACGAGATCCGCCTTCTGAGCGGCACGCGCCTCGTCGAGGCTGCGCGACCAGGTCTGCACCCAGGCCGGCAGTGCCGGGGACACGATGCCGAGGTAGCCGCAGCTGGCGATCACTTCGGCGATCGGCATGGCGCCGGTGCCGCGCTTCCAGAACAGACCGCGATTGACCAGCAGCAGCACGATCTCGCCATTGGCCTTGACCAGGCGATGTTCGAAGTAGCCCCACTTGGCATCCCAGCCCAGCACCCGCGATTCGATCGTGAAGCGCTCGAACACCCGCAGCGGTTTCAGGTAGCGCACCGAGATATCGCCGATCACCGGAATGAAGCGCTGCCGGTAAGCCTGCTGCAGCGCGCCGATCCGCCACAGCCAGTCGATGCGACCGAAGTCGATGAAGGTCATCAATCTTCCGTTGTTGACGTGCAGGTTCAGGTCCAGATCGTTGGGTAGCGCACGGCTGCGTACGCGCTGCACCGCGAAGACATCGCGGCTGCGACAGCCGAGCGTCTGGGTCAGGAAGATCCACAGCAGGCGGAAGATCAGGCTCATTTCGAGGCTCCGGTCGGCGACATCGCAAGGGGATCGAGTTGCGGCTTGTTGGCCAGCAGCAGCAGGAAAAGTGCGGCGATGACCAGGCCGGACAGCAGCAGGAAGACGTTGTTGAAGGCGATCACTGCGGCTTCGCGCTCGACCAGCGCGCCGGCCAGCCGCGCTGCGATCCGCGCGCCCTGCGCAGTCATGACCTCGCCCATCGCATCAGGCGCGATGCGGCCAGCGGCAGCGAGTGCGTCCTGCACCGGCACGCGGGCAATGTCGAGACTGGCGTGCAGCCCCTGCTCGTTGAGGCTGCGGAAGTGGCGCAGCGCGATCTGGATGCCGGCGATGCCGAAAGCGCCACCGAGATTGCGCGTCAGGTTGAACAGGCCGCTACCGCTTTTCAGCAGCTCGTCCGGCAAGGTGCCGAGCGCAATCCGCGTCGCCGGCACCAGGCAGAAGGTGAAGCCGTGGCCGCGCACCAGCTGCGGCAGCAGAAAGGCATCGAAGCCGGAACCGGCGGTCAGCGAAGCGTCGAGCCCGTTGCCGAGCGCGACCATCGCCAGGCCCCAAGCCATCATCCAGCGCGAGTCGAGCTTGTGCTGCAGCCGGCCGGCAAGCGGCGCGGACAGGAACATGGTGATGCCGGACAGCATGGTGATCTGGCCGATCTGCAGGCTGTCATAGCCGCGCACATGGCCAAGGAAGGTCGGGATCAGGAAGACGACGCCGTAGAGCATGGTGCCGACCACGAAGGAGATCGTGCAGCCGACCGAGAAATTGCGATTGGCGAGACAGCGCAGATCGACAATCGGCTCGGCAGCAATGCGCGCTCGGGCCGCGAACAGCAGCGCGCCAGCGATGCTGACGATCGTGAAGCTCGTGATCAGCCCATCGTCGAACCAGTCGCGATGCATGCCTTCCTCGAGCACGAACTGCAGGCTGCCGAGCGCCAGTGCCAGGCCGATCAGACCCGGCAGATCGACACTCCGCAGCAGCGCCGGCTGCGGCTTATCAATATCGACGCAGTGCCAGACGAGGCTCGCCACCAGCACGCCGGGCAGCAGATTGATCAGGAACAGCCAGTGCCAGGACAGCACCGAGGTGACATAGCCGCCGGTGCCGGCGCCGACCGCCGGCGCCAGCAGCGACACCATGCCGATCAGCACATACGGCGTGGCCCGGCGCGATTCCGGAAACATCAGGAACAGTGCGGCCATCGTGGTCGGGATCAGGCCGCCGGCGAGAAAGCCCTGGATCGCCCGGAAAACGATCATCGATTGCAGATTCCAGGCCATCGCGCAGGCCAGGCTGGCGATCGTGAAACCGAGTGCGCAGGCGGCGAAGTAGACCCGCGTCGAGAATGCCCGGGACAGGAAGGCCGACAGCGGAATGCCGATCACTTCGGCGATCAGATAACTGGTCTGCACCCAGCCGATTTCATCGAGGCTGGCCGACAGCCCGGCGCGAATCTCGTTGACCGAGCTGGCGACGATCTGCACATCGAGAATGGCGATGAAGTTGCCGAACAGCATCGCCGTGAAACCGATCCAGGCGCGCGCCGCCGGGCCGATGCTGAAGCTGCGGACCTTGCGGTGCTGTACGGGCAGCGCGATCGCGCTCATGGCTGCGCCACCGTGTCGATGCCGACTTTCGCCGACAGCCCCGGCCGCAGCACGACATCGGCCGCAGCCAGCTCATCGAGCGCAATCCGCACGCTGACGCGCTGGACGACGCGGGTGAAATTGCCGCTGGCGTTCTCGGCCGGCAGCAGCGCGAACTCGGAGCCGGCGGCCGGCGCCAGGCTTGCGACCCGGCCGTGCAACAGCTGGCCCGGCAGCGCGTCCAGCCGTACCGTCGCCAGCTGCCCGACTGCGAGATGCCGCAGTTGAGTCCCCTTGAAATTCGCTTCGACCCAGGGCTGATCGACCGCAACCAGCGACAGCAGCCGCTGGCCCGGTGCAATGCGGGCGCCAGCCATCGCCACGAGGTCACCGACCACACCGTCATGCGGTGCCAGCACCTGGGTGGAATCGAGATCGTGGCGGGCGAGATTTTCCTGGGCCAGTGCCGCGCTGAGTCGGGCCAGCAAGCCCTGGCGTTCGGCATCGAGCAACTGGCGGTCACCGCTGCCGAGCATGCGCTGACGGGCATTGACGGCGAGTGCCGCCTCGGCCTGAACGACGTTGGCATGTGCGCTATCGAGGCGCAGCTGGTAATCGAGCGGATCGAGTTCCAGCAGCAGATCACCGGCCGTCACCGTCTGGTTGGCGCTGACGTGGACGCCGCGCACCGCGCCGCCAACCCGCGCCGATACCGAGGTGATGTCGGCGCGCAGGTAGGCGTTGTCGGTGCTTTCCGTCGTGCTGCCCGGCAGATACCAGGCCGCCCCCGCGCTGATGCTGGCCAGCAGCATCACGCCCGCATAACCCATCATCCCGAACTTTCTGTTCATGCCATTTCCCCTGATTTCCACGTTGCCGACACGGGCTTTTGCCCTGTGCAACTAGGAAAACGGAATGGCTGTGCTGCAACAACGGCGACTTGCGGGCCGGCTCGCAAAATCCCGCTTCAACTGCGGAGCCCTGCTGCGACCCCTGTCACAGGAGAGCCGTTCGGGGCTGTTTCAGGGCTCCAGTTCAGCCTGCGACGGCGCTGGCTGATCGAGCAGCACGATGGTCTGGCCCCGCAGTTCCAGACGCCCGGCAATCGCCAGATCGCGAATGATGGTGCCGGCCAGTTCACGCGAGCAGCCGGCCAGCTTGCCGAGATCCTGACGGGTGATGCGCAGCGCCTGACCGCCCGCCACCCGCTTGCCGCCACCATCGGCAAGCACCGCCGACAAGGCCTGCCAGACACGCTCGGCTGCGTGCAGCGCCGGCATTTCCGCAAGCCGGCGGTTGGTGGTCCGCAGCCGGCTGGCGAGCTGGCCGGCCAGCTCCAGCCAGAAGCTCGGATGACGCTCGGTCAGCCGCAGGAACTCGTCGTAAGGAATTTCCAGCAGGGTGGCGTCGGCGGCGACATCGATGCGCGCACTGCGCGCCTGCACACCGGGCAGCATGCCCATCTCGCCGAAGAAATCGCCGGGGCAGAAGTAGGCCAGCAGCAGGTCCTGACCCTGCGAACCGGTGTGGCGCACGGCGCACAGGCCGCTGATCAGCAGATACAGACAGGTGGGCCGCGCGCCAGCTTCGATGACCACGCGGTGGCGCGCCAGCTGCCGGTTGCGGGAGATTGCCAGCAGCGCCGGATAACCGGGATCGCGGCACAGGCGATCGAGGCTCGGTGTACTCAACGAAGCTGCCTTGCCGGTGCGTGGTGGTTTGGTGTCGCGCCCCGAAGCCAGATCTGCCACGGCCGTTCTCCCCTGTCGATCTCTGCTTGCCCGGGCCTACCCTAACGCGTTGCGAACCGCGCCCGCCGCTGCCACCGGCAGCAAAGTGAGACTCAGCGCCAGCAGCGCGCCGAGGAAATACAGCGGCGCTTCCGGCGACAGCCCGGCGGCCGCGGCCCGCACCGCACCGCCGCCGAAGATCACCGCCGGCGTCATCAGCGGCAGCACCAGGATCGGCAGCAGCAGGCCGGCGCGCGGCGCGCCGACGGTCAGTGCCGCTGCGAAGCCGCCGGTGAACACCAGGGTCGGCGTGCCGAGCAGCAGGCTCAGCACCAGCACGCCAACCGCTGCTGAATCCATGCCAAGGCCATAGCCGATCAGCGGCGAAGCGACCACCAGCGGCGCGGCCGTCAGCAGCCATTGCGCGGCGAGTTTTGCGGCCAGCAGCATCGCCAGCGGCGTGTCGACGATCAGCATCTGCTCCAGCGTGCCGTCATCGAGATCGCTGCGGAACAGGCGCTCGACGCCGAGCAGCGCCGACAGCAGCGCACCGACCCAGACGATCGCCGGCGCAAAGGTTTTCAGCGCCGGATCGTCGGGCGCGATGCCGAGCGGAAACAGCAGCGCGACGATGCCGTAGAAGACCAGCGGTTGTGCCCACTCGGCAGGGCGGCGCAGCGCGATGCTCAGCTCGCGGCGGAAAACCGCTGATATGGCGCTCATGCATCCAGACTCAAGCTACGCAAGCTCGGCAGATCACCCGGCAGCGGCTGATGGCTGGTGACGATCGCGGCACCGCCGCCATCGACATGCGCTTTCAGCAGGCCGGCGAACAGCGCCAGCCCCTGCACATCGAGCCCGGCCAGCGGCTCGTCGAGCAGCCACCAGGGCCGAGGGACTGCGACCAGGCGAGCCAATGCGGCGCGGCGTTTCTGACCGGTCGACAACTGGCCGCTGGGCCGGTTGGCGTGCCGAGTATTGAGCCCGACCGCTTCCATCGCCGCTTTCGGATTCGCAAGCTTGACGCCGTTCAGCCCGGCCCAGAAGTCGAGATTCTCGAGCGCCGACAGCACCGGATTGAGCGCGTTCTTGTGACCGATCCAGTGCCGCTGGGATTGCTCCACGCCGGCTTCGATGCTGCCGGCCTCGGCACGCCGCAGGCCGCTGAGCACTTCGAGCAGCGAGGTCTTGCCGGCGCCATTGCGGCCGAGCAGATGCAGCACCTCGCCCGGCGCCAGGTGGAAGCTGAGCCCGTCGATGACGGTGCGGTCACCGCGCGTGACGACGAGCTGTCGGACCTGCAGGCTGGGCATTGACGCGAGGCTGGGAAGTGAACACGGAAGTCGTCACGAAAGTTTACGTGAAGGCCACCACTATGCTGATCAGACGATTCGCATGAGACAATTCGCGCCTTCCCCGGCGAGAGCGAATCCAGGCGTGACGGCACAGTTGATTGACGGCAAAGCCGTTGCGGCACAGGTTCATGAGCGCGTGCGGCTGGCGGTGGCGGAGTGGCTTGCGGCAGGACATCGGGCGCCAGCGCTGGCCACAGTGCTGGTCGGCGCCGATCCGGCGTCGGAAATCTATGTCCGCAACAAGCGCCTGACCTGCGAAAAGGTCGGCATCCGCTCGCTGCCGAACCATCTCGATGCCGACATCAGCGAAGCCGACCTGCTCGCCGTGATCGACGGCCTCAACGCCGACGATGCCATCGACGGCATCCTGGTCCAGTTGCCGCTGCCGAAGCACATCAATGCCGACAAGGTCATCGAGCGCATCCGGCCGGACAAGGATGTCGATGGCTTTCATCCCTACAACTTCGGCCGTCTCGCCCAGAAGACGCCGACCTTGCGGCCGTGCACGCCGTTCGGTTGCGTCGAATTGCTGAAGTCCACCGGCGTGCCGCTCGCCGGCAAGCGCGCGCTAGTAATCGGCCAGTCGAACATCGTCGGCCGGCCGATGGCGCTGGAACTGCTGCTGCTCGGCTGCACGGTGACCATCGCCCACAGCCGCACGCGCGATCTGCCCGAGGAAGTCGGCCGCGCCGAAATCCTGGTGGTCGGCACCGGCATCCCGGAGATGGTCAAGGGCGACTGGGTGCGGCCGGGCGCGATCGTCATCGACGTCGGCATCAACCGCCTGGCCAGCGGCAAGCTTTGCGGAGACGTCGAGTTCGCGGCTGCCCGCGAGCGGGCCGCGTTCATCACCCCGGTACCGGGCGGCGTTGGCCCGATGACGGTCGCGATGCTGATGGAAAACACGCTGGTCGCCGCCCGCAATCGCGCGGGCGGCTGACGCGCCGATCACTTGCCTCTGGCGGCTTTTGCCGTCCGGCCTTTCGGCAGACGGCCGAAATCCGGGAAAGCGTCCTCGATCGCCATCACTTCGCCGCAGCGCAGCGCGTCGTAGCCTGGCAAGGCATTGACCAGATTGCGGAAGTCCGGATTGCACAGCGTGTCGATCACGCTCAGCAGCGCCGGCGTCTTGAGCGCGGTTTTCGCGCACAGGAAGAAGTAGCGCTCGCCGGCCAGCGGCACGAAACCAAGATCGAAGCGCTTCGCCGCAGCCTCGACGCCAACGCCGGCATCGGCCATGCCGCTGGCGACATAGGCGGCGACTGCGGCATGGGTGAATTCGCCGCTTTCGTAACCGGTGATCCTGGCGCCGTCGATGCCGGCCTTGTCGAGCATGAGGTCGAGCAGCATCCGGGTGCCGGAACCGGGCTGGCGATTGACGAAGCGGATATCGGCACGGGACAGATCGGCCAGCGACTGGATGCTCTTCGGATTGCCCGGCGCCACGATCAGGCCCTGGCGCCGCGTCGCCAGCATAATCAGCCGATGGGTCTGCGGCTTCAGCCAGGCCGCGTACTGCTGCAATGCCGGCGCCTCGAACTCGCCGAGCGGCACGTGGAAGCCGGCCAGATCGCAGGCGCCGCTCTTGAACGCGCCGAGCGCTTCGAAGCTGGAACGGTATTTCAGGTCGATCGGAATCCGGCTGCGCACGAACCAGTCGCGCAGGGTTTCCACCGCGAAGCCATGACTGGCCTGGACGCGGAGGATGGCGCCGGTGTCGCTGAGCGCGCGTTCCAGTTCCACTTCCAGCTCCGAGGCCAGGCTGTCGAGCAGCGGCGCGAGACGCGCATTGATGCGCTTGTCCGCCCAGACCAGCTTCTCCGCCAGCGGCGTCAGCACCGCACCGCGGCCGCGCTGCATGGCCACCAGCGGCGCGCCGAAGGTGCGGGTGCCGTCCTGCAACAAGCCCCAGGCGTAGCGGTAGGACAGCCCGGCCTGGATACAGGCTTCGGCCAGGGTGCCGGTTTCCCGGACCCGGGCCAGAAGCTCGACCAGACGTGGCAGCGACTGCTTGCCATCGGCCTGTTCGAGCTGCCAATGCGGCTTGATCGAAACTTTGAACATCGGAGTGCCTTGGAGATCTGGAAAGAGGAATGCGCTTTAGGCTTTACGATACATATTTTCATCGCCGTCCGGTACGACTACCGTGTCGTAACTGCAGGATTTTCGATGGTGCAGATATGTTTCAAGGCACATAAACAGCAGTCGACGCAGACTGCTGCAACGGAGGATGGATGTCGAGCATCGCGCCAACGGCAAGAACATCGAGCCTGCTCGATTTTCTGGCCAAGGAACGGACGATCGCCGGCGCGGGATTCAACCGCTGGCTGGTGCCGCCGGCTGCGCTCGCGATCCACCTCTGCATCGGCATGGCCTACGGCTTCAGCGTGTTCTGGTTGCCGCTGTCGAAAGCTGTCGGTGTCAGTGCACCGCTCGCCTGCCCGGCTGGAACCAGCTTCTTCACCGAACTGTTCGCCAGCAATTGCGACTGGAAGATTTCCACGCTCGGCTGGATGTACACGCTGTTCTTCGTCTTTCTCGGTTCGAGTGCCGCGATCTGGGGCGGCTGGCTGGAGCGCGCCGGCCCGCGCAAGGCGGGGTTGGTGTCGATGGCCTGCTGGTGCGGCGGCATGCTGCTGTCAGCCCTCGGCATTCACTTGCATCAGTTCTGGCTGATGCTGCTCGGCTCCGGCGTGATCGGCGGCATCGGCCTCGGCCTCGGCTACATCTCACCGGTATCGACCCTGATCAAGTGGTTCCCGGATCGCCGCGGCATGGCCACCGGCATGGCGATCATGGGCTTCGGCGGCGGCGCGATGATCGGCAGCCCGCTGGCCCAGTTGCTGATGACCAAGTACGCCACGACAAGCTCGATCGGCGTCGCTGAAACTTTCGTGACGATGGCGCTGATCTACGCCGTGTTCATGACGGCCGGCGCACTCGGCTATCGCGTTCCCGCGGCCGGCTGGAAGCCTGCAGGCTGGACACCGCCGGTGGCCAACACCGCCAACGCGATGATCAGCTCGAAGCATGTGCATCTGCGCAATGCCCACCGAACACCGCAGTTCTGGCTGATCTGGGCGGTGCTCTGCCTGAACGTCACCGCCGGCATCGGCGTCATCGGCATGGCCTCGCCGATGCTGCAGGAAGTGTTTGGCGGAAAGCTCATCGGCATCGAGGCCGCGATCGGCTCGCTCGATGCCAGCCAGGCCGCGCAGATCGCGGCGATTGCCGCCGGCTTCACCGGCCTGCTCAGCCTGTTCAACATCGCCGGCCGTTTCTTCTGGGCGTCGATGTCCGACAAGCTGGGCCGCAAGATCACCTACGCAATCTTCTTCCTGCTCGGCACCGCGCTCTATGCGTCTGCGCCCAGCGCAGGACACGCCGGCAGCGTGGCGCTCTTCGTCGCTGCGTTCTGCATCATTTTGTCGATGTACGGCGGCGGCTTCGCGACCGTGCCCGCCTATCTCGCCGACATGTTCGGCACCCAGTTCGTCGGCGCCATCCACGGCCGCTTGCTGACCGCCTGGTCGATGGCCGGCATCTTCGGCCCGGTGATCGTCAACTACCTGCGCGAGTACCAACTCGCCCAAGGAGTTGCGAAAGCGCAGGTCTACGACACCACGATGCTGATCCTCGCCGGGCTGCTGGTCGTCGGCTTCGCCTGCAATCTGCTGATTTGCCCCGTCGAGCCGAAATGGCAGATGAACGAGGCCGAACTGGCCGAAGCCAGAAAGCTGGCGCACGAGATCGCCCCCGCTGGAGCGCCGATCAATTCCGTTCAAACCGTCGGAGGCTTCAGCGTCATGGCGTTGCTCGCCTGGCTCGCCGTCGGCATTCCACTGGCCTGGGGCGTGTCGCAGACCGTCGCCAAGGCCGCGATCCTGTTCAAGTAATCAACCCAAACAATCATGGCTCCCAACACGGATACTTCCACCTTCGAGCGCCGCAGTCCGCCGATCAAGCTCGCCGAGCTGTCATCGCTGTCGGCTGCCGATAGCGCTGCGATCAATGCCGTGCTCGCCAGGCTAAAGAACCTGCCCGGCGCCTTGCTGCCGATCCTGCACGGCGTGCAGGACGCGCTCGGCTACGTGCCCAAGGATGCGGTGCCGGTCATCGCCAAGTCGCTGAACCTGTCGCGCGCCGAAGTGCATGGCGTGATCAGCTTCTATCACTGGTATCGCACCGAGAAGCCGGGCGAGCACGTGCTCCATCTGTGCCGCGCCGAAGCCTGTCAGGCGGTTGGCGGCCGGGCGCTGGAAGCCCATGTGAAAACCACGCTCGGCATCGATTTCCACGAGACCACGGCCGATGGCCGCTACACGCTGGAACCGGCGTACTGCCTCGGCAACTGCGCCGTCGGCCCCAGCCTGATGATCGATGGCGCGCTGAAGGGCCGGGTGACGGCTGATCGCTTCGATCGCCTGACCGGAGTGCCGGCATGAGTGTCGCGACCATCTACGTGTCGCGCGATTCGACGGCGATCTCGCTCGGTGCCGATGAAGTGGCTGCCGCGATCACCGCCGAAGCCGCGCGCATCGGCCTGGACATCAAGCTGGTCCGCAACAGCTCGCGCGGCATGTTCTGGCTGGAGCCACTGGTCGAAGTCGCCACCGACGCCGGCCGTATCGGCTATGGGCCTGTGCAGCCGGAAGATGTCGCGTCGCTGTTCGCAGCCGGGCTGACTCACGGCGGCCGTCATCCGCTGAGCCTCGATCTGGTCGAGGAGATTCCTTACATCAAGAATCAGGAGCGCCTGACCTTCGCACGCGCCGGCATCACCGATCCGGTCAGCCTTGCCGACTATCGCGCCCATGACGGCTACAAGGGTCTGCAGAACGCACTGGCGATGGAGCCGGCTGCGATCATCGCCGCGGTGACCGACTCGGGCTTGCGCGGCCGCGGTGGCGCTGCGTTCCCGGCCGGCATCAAATGGAAGACTGTGGCGGGTGCCGAAGGCGCGCAGAAGTACATCGTCTGCAATGGCGACGAAGGCGATTCCGGCACCTTCGCCGATCGCATGGTCTGCGAAGGCGATCCCTTCGTGCTGATCGAAGGCATGACTATCGCCGGTGTCGCCGTCGGTGCCACGCGCGGCTACATCTACCTGCGCTGCGAATACCCGTACGGCGAGCGGGCGCTGAACGAAGCGATCAAGGCCGCGTACGCCGCGAACTGGCTGGGCGCCAACATCCAGGGTTCCGGCAAGCACTTCGATCTGGAAGTGCGGATGGGCGCCGGTGCCTATATCTGCGGCGAGGAAACCTCGCTGCTGGAATCGCTGGAAGGCAAGCGCGGCATGGTCCGCTTCAAGCCGCCGCTGCCGGCGATCAAGGGCCTGTTCGGTTGCCCGACGGTGATCAACAACGTCATCACCCTGGCATCGGTGCCGATCATCCTCGACAAGGGTGCGGAGCACTACAAGAACTTCGGTGTCGGCCGCTCACGTGGCACCTTGCCGGTGCAGCTCGCCGGCAACATCAAGCATGGCGGTCTGGTCGAGAAAGCCTTCGGCGTGTCCTTGCGCGATCTGCTCTACACCTTCGGCGGCGGCGCGCTCAGCGGCCGGCCGATCCGCACCGTGCAGGTCGGCGGCCCACTTGGCGCCTACATCCCGGATTCGCAGTTCGATCTGCCGCTCGACTACGAGGCCTACGCCAAGGTCAACAACATGGTCGGCCATGGTGGCATCACGGTGTTCGACGACACCGTCGACATGGCCGAGCAGGCGCGTTTCTCGATGGAGTTCTGCGCCACCGAATCCTGCGGCAAGTGCACGCCCTGCCGCATCGGCTCGACCCGCGGCATGGAAGTGATCGACCGGCTGGTGGCCGGCGATCAGCCGGTGAAGCAGGAAGCCCTGCTCCGCGATCTCTGCGACACGATGCTCGCCGGAAGCTTGTGCGCACTGGGCGGCATGGCGCCGTTCCCGGTGCTCAGCGCCTTGAATCATTTTCCCGAAGATTTCCAGAAATCATCCCAGCAGCAGACGCCGCGCGTTCGCGTCACGTCCTGATAGAGGTAGGCAGCCATGTTCTCGATCATCGACAAGGATCTCGGTACCCCCGCCCCGCGCCCGCCGCGCAATGTCGGTCAGAAGACCGCGATTGCCGAAGTCGCGGCCAAGCAGGTCACGCTCAACATCGACGGCCGTGAGGTCACGGTGCCGGAAGGCACCTCGGTGATGCGCGCCGCCGCGCTTGCCGACATCAACATCCCCAAGCTCTGCGCCACCGACACGCTGGAAGCCTTCGGCTCCTGCCGTCTGTGCCTGGTGCAGATCGAAGGCATGCGCGGCTATCCGGCGTCGTGCACAACTCTGGTCGCCGATGGCATGAAGGTAGTCACCCAGAACGACAAGCTCGCCAAGCTGCGCCTCGGCGTGATGGAGCTGTACATCTCCGATCACCCGCTGGACTGCCTGACCTGCCCCGCCAATGGTCACTGCGAGCTGCAGGACATGGCTGGCGCCGTTGGCCTGCGCGAAGTGCGCTACGGCTATGAGGGCGCCAATCATGTTCATGGGCACGTCCATGCCGACGGCAAGCGCAAGGTCAATGATCGCTTCATGCCGAAGGACGAGAGCAATCCGTACTTCACCTTCG
>NZ_JAHFRY010000025.1:0-25473 GCF_023266035.1 Nevskia sp. | reverse complement strand
GCATCGTCTGCTCGCGCTGCGTGCGCGCCTGCGACGAGCAGCAGGGCACCCTGGCGCTGACCATCTCCGGCCGCGGCTTCGAGTCGATGGTGTCCCCGAGCCAGAGCGACAGCTTCATGGAATCGGAGTGCGTGTCCTGCGGCGCCTGCGTGGCCGCCTGCCCGACCGCGACCCTGAGCGAGAAATCGCTGATCGCCAAGGGCCAGGCCGAGCACAGCGTGATCACCACCTGCGCCTACTGCGGCGTCGGCTGCTCGTTCCGCGCCGAGATGAAGGGCGAAGACATCGTCCGCATGGTGCCGAACAAGGATGGCCACGCGAATCACGGCCACTCCTGCGTCAAGGGCCGCTTCGCGATCGGCTATGCGACGCATACCGATCGGATCACCAAGCCGATGATCCGCGCGAAGATTTCCGATCCCTGGCGCGAAGTGTCCTGGGACGAAGCAATCGGCCACGCCGCAAGCGAGTTCAAGCGCATCCAGGCGAAGTACGGCAAGAGTTCGGTCGGCGCGATCACTTCGAGCCGCTGCACCAACGAAGAGGTGTACGTGGTCCAGAAGATGGTCCGCGCCGCGTTCGGCAACAACAACGTCGATACCTGCGCCCGCGTCTGCCACTCGCCGACCGGCTATGGCCTGAAGCAGACCATCGGCGAATCGGCCGGTACCCAGACCTTCGATTCAGTGATGCAGAGCGACATCATCGTCGTCATCGGCGCCAACCCGACCGATGGCCATCCGGTGTTCGCCTCGCAGATGAAGCGCCGCCTGCGCGAAGGCGCGCGACTGATCGTTGCCGACCCGCGCGGCATCGATCTGGTGCGCACGCCGCACATCGAAGCCGACTACCACCTGAAGCTGATGCCGGGCACCAATGTCGCCCTGATCAACTCGCTGGCGCACGTGATCGTCAGCGAGGGCCTGGTGAAGGAAGATTTCGTCGCCGAGCGCTGCGATATCGAATCGTTCAACAAGTGGCGCGTGTTCGTCGCCGAAAGCCGCAACTCGCCGGAAGCGATGGAAGCGATCACCGGCGTGCCGGCAGCGATGGTTCGCGGCGCCGCACGGCTGTATGCGACCGGCGGCAACGGCGCGATCTATTACGGCCTCGGCGTCACCGAACACAGCCAGGGTTCGACGATGGTGATCGGCATCGCCAACCTGGCGATGGCTACCGGCAACGTCGGCCGCGAAGGTGTGGGCATCAACCCGCTGCGTGGCCAGAACAATGTGCAGGGCTCCTGCGACATGGGCAGCTTCCCGCACGAGTTCCCCGGCTACCGGCATGTGTCGGACTCGACGGCCCGCGCCCAGTTCGAGGCTGAGTGGAAGGTGCCGTTGTCCAACGAACCGGGCCTGCGCATTCCGAACATGTTCGAGGCTTCGCTCGATGGCGAATTCCTCGGCCTGTACGTGCATGGCGAGGACATCGCGCAAAGCGATCCGAACACCCAGCACGTCACTGCAGCCTTGAGCGCGATGGAGTGCGTCGTGGTTCAGGACCTGTTCCTGAACGAGACCGCGAAGTTCGCTCACGTCTTCCTGCCCGGTTCGTCGTTCCTCGAGAAGGACGGCACCTTCACCAATGCCGAGCGGCGCATCTCGCCAGTGCGGCAGGTGATGCGGCCGAAGTCCGGCGTCGGCGAATGGCAGGCGACGCAGATGCTCGCCAATGCGCTCGGCTATCCGATGAACTACCAGAGCTCGGCCGAAATCATGGACGAGATCGCGCGCCTGACGCCGACCTTCCATGGCGTCTCGTTCAAGAAGCTCGATGAGATCGGCAGCGTCCAGTGGCCGTGCAACGACGAAGCGCCGCTCGGCACGCCGACCATGCACATCGACGAATTCGTCCGTGGCAAGGGCCGCTTCCTGCTCACCGAATACGTGCCGACGCACGAGAAGGTCAACGGCAAGTTCCCGCTGATCCTGACCACCGGCCGCATCCTCAGCCAGTACAACGTCGGCGCGCAGACGCGGCGCACCTCGAACAGCGAATGGCATAGCGAAGACGTGTTCGAGATCCATCCGCACGATGCCGATGAGCGGGGCGTCAAGAACGGTGATTGGGTCGGCATCGAAAGCCGTTCCGGCAACACCGTGCTCAGAGCCCGAGTCACCGATCGCGTGCAGCCAGGTGTCGTCTACACGACTTTCCACCATCCGTTCAGCGGCGCCAACGTGATCACCACCGACAACTCGGACTGGGCGACCAACTGCCCCGAGTTCAAGGTCACCGCTGTGCAGGTGACGAGAGTCAGCCAGCCCAGCGAATGGCAGCGCCGCTACCGCGAGTTCAGCGACAACCAGCAGCAACTGCTGAAGCAGGCCAGCGATGCCGGTCATGTCGCGATCGCCAAGTAAGTCTTCGCCAGCCCCTGGTCCGGGGCCTGGTTCTGAGTCTGGCTCGTCGCCCGATCGGGCGACGGGCTATGCCCTGCTGCCGGTACACGTGCAGCGCGATGGCACAGCCCGCGATACGCAGGACTACGTGGCCGAAGAAGTGCCCGTCGCGCTGATCGTCAACGGCCAGCCGCACGTGGTGATGATGGCGACCCCCGGCGATCTCGAGGATTTCGCGCTCGGTTTTTCCTTGAGCGAAGCGATCGTCGCGTCGGCCAATGATGTCGAATCGCTGACCGTGAACGCACTCGACAACGGCTACGAGATCGGCCTGCGCATTCCGGCCGAACGTGCGGCGCTGCTTGCCGATCGCCGCCGCAACCTGGTCGGCCGCAGCGGTTGCGGACTGTGCGGCTCGGAAACCATCGCCGAAGCAATGCGCCCGGCGCCGCACGTACCGGCCGGTTTGCCGATCAGCACCGCGGCGCTGCATCGCGCGCTGCATGAGCTGCGCGAGCGGCAGCCGATCAACGCCGTCACCGGCGCCACCCATGCCGCGGCCTGGGCCGATGCCGCCGGCAAGCTGCTGCTGGTGCGCGAAGACGTGGGCCGCCACAACGCGCTCGACAAGCTGATCGGCGCGATGAGCCGCGCCCACATCGACAGCGCACGCGGCTTCGCGGTGATCACTTCACGCGCCAGCTACGAGATGGTGTTGAAGGCGGCGACCGTCGGCATGCCGCTGCTGGCAGCGATCTCCGCACCGACCGCCCTCGCCGTGCGCATGGCCGAGGAAGCCGGCCTGAGCCTGATCGGCTATGCGCGCGGCGGCAACCACGTGATCTATGCCTGCCCGGCGCGTCTTAGCGACACTGCGCCGCTGCCCACCCCTACCGAAACCGTCTCCGCATGAATCCCCAGAACCTGAGCGAGATGGCGAACAACATCGCCGACTTCTTCGCCGCCGAACCGAATCACGCCGAAGCCGTGGGCGGCGTCGCCAACCACATCGACAAATTCTGGGAGCCGCGCATGCAGAAGCAGTTGCGCGCCTGCATCGCCAAGGGCGAGGAGCCGGTGCATCCGCTGGTGATCGAAGCGATGCAGAAGCTCAGCCTCCCTGCGTAGGGCGGGCCACGCCCGCCGCTTCGGAGAGGTTCAGCTGCGATGCCCGGCGGCCACGGGCCGCCCTACTTCAGTCCCGATTCGACGGCCGCTTCGGCGCTGGCTGATCCGGCGATTCCTTCATCCGCGGAATGATGTCGACCAGATTGCATGGCCGCGTCGACGTATTCAGCTGCAGGCCGATGATCTTGTCCCAGGCGAGCTCACAGGCACCGCGCGAGCCCGGCAGGCAGAACACCAGCCGGCCATTCGCCGAGCCGGCAAACGCGCGGGACTGGATCGCCGAGGTGCCGACATCGGCATACGACAGCATCCGGAACAGTTCGCCGAAGCCATCGGTGATGCGATCGAGCAGCGGCCGCACCGCTTCCGGCACCAGGTCACGGCCGGTCAGTCCGGTGCCGCCGGTGATGATGATCACGTCGACGGTCTCGTCGATCAGCCAGTTCGAAAGCTGGGCACGTATGCCGTAGCGGTCGTCGCTCTTGATCAGCCGCGCCGCAAGGCGATGACCATCGGCGGCGATGCGCTCGACCAGCAGATTCCCGGACTTGTCGTCATCGAGCGTGCGGGTGTCGGAAACGGTCAGGACAGCGATGCCAAGGCTCATGCGGAGTTCCTTCTGTTCGATTTCACTTGGCCAGATGCCGCCAGCGCAGCGCCAGCAGACTCGGCAGCAGGACCAGCGCGCAGAGCAGGGTCATGCCGAGGCCGAGGGTCAGCAGCAAGCCCATGCTGACCATGCCCGGATGCTTGGCGAAGGCCAGATTGCCGAAGTTGACCATGGTGATCAGCGCGCCGAACAGCACGGCGCGCGCGGTGCCGGTCTTCAGCAGCGAACCATCGGCAGCCGCGCGGCCACGCTGGACGAGATAGACACCGTAATCGACGCCGACGCCGAGAATCAGCGGCAGCGCGATCACGTTGGCGAAGTTGAACGGCACGCCGGCCAGCACCGACGCGGCCACGGTCAGCAGCCCGGCCATGACCAGCGGGATCAGTACCAGCAGGGTGTCGATCACCGAGCGCAGCAGCACCAGCAGCAGCAAGGTGATGACGATCGCCGAATAGGCGAACGCCTTCTGGAACGCTTCGACCACCGACTTGCCGGCTTCGGCCTGCGTCGACGGGCCGCCGGTGGCGGTCGGCGCGACGGATTGCACGGCGGCGATGAATGCCGCTTCGTCCTTGGGGTTGTCGAGCACGGCGCTGGGCATCGCCTGCACGCGATACAGGCCGTCGGCACTCTTCCAGCGATCGATCAGCGAAGGCGGCAAGTCCGCAGCGGTGACCGCGCTCGCTTTCAGCGCTTCCTTCAGGCCGGCAAGCCGCGCCGGCAGGCTGCCGAGCAGATTGGCGCGGAGACCGGCGAGCAAGGCTTGCTGTCCGGCTGCATCGCGTTTGCCGTATTCGGCGGCAAAGCCGTCGAGCGCATCCTGCAGCGCTTTCGCGGCTTCAGCCTGCTTGCCGGCCTGGGCCGCGACGTAAGCCGGAAGGCCGACGCGCATCTGCTCGATCAGCGCGTAATCGTCCTCGCGCACGGCGGGTTCACTTGGCGCCGGCGCGTCGGTCAGCTGCGGACCCAGCGCGAAGCGCAGGTCTTCGAGGATCGCCAGCTTCTCTTCCTGATCGACCGGCACGAAGCTGTTCAGGCTCATCGCCCGCTTGACCTCGGGCAGCTTGCCCAGCGCTTCGGCGAGCCGGGTCGCCGTGTCCTGATCGGGAACCAGCGCGGACAGGGTCAGGGTCGGGATTTCCGGATCCTTGAGCAGATCGCGGAAAGTCATGATCGCTTCGGTCTTGGGATCGCGCAGCTTCAGCGGATCGCTGTCGAAGCGCGCACCCGGCACCAAATAGAGCGAGCCGGCCACCAGCACGGCGGAGACGATCCAGATCGGTTTGGCATGCGAGAACGGCCAGGCCAGCAACTTCGACAGGGTGCTGCCGATCGCCGGCGTCCAGGCCAGCTTCTTGGGATCCGGCGCCAGCAGCTGGATCAGGGCCGGCAGCAGGGTGACGGTCACCGCCAAGCTGATGATCATGCCGGCGCCGGAGATGACGCCGAGTTCGGCGATGCCGAGGAAATCCGTCGGAATGAAGGCGAAGAAGCCGAGCGAGCAGGTCATCGCGCAGACCGTCATATAGCCGCCGACATCCGCGGCAGCGACGCCCAGCGCACCTTTCACCGCCAGCCCCTGCCCCAAGCGCTCGCGGTACTGCATGCACAGATACAGCGCGTAATCGAGGCCGAGGCCGATGTAGAGCACGCCGAAAGCAACCGAGATCAGATTCAGATGGCCGACTGCGATCGCCGCGAACGCCGTGGTCAGCAGCAGGCCATAGGCCAGCGACAGGATCGTCGCCAGCATCAGCCGTAGCGAACGCAGCGCGAACCAGAGCAGCACCGCGGAGACCGCCAGCGCCAGGAACAGCGCGATGCCCGCGCCGGAAAACGCGGTCTGGATTTCCTCATGCTCCATGGCGACGGTGCCGGTGAGCCGCACCTTGAGTCCCTTGTCGGCCAGCCCCAGATCGCGGACCGCATCCCGCACGGCCTGCACCGGCAGTTCGGCCGGCAGCAAGCGCTTGAAGTCGAGCTTGGCACCCAGTTCGATGAAGCGCCGCGAGCCCGCGAGTTCGCTGCCGCCGCCACCGACCAGCGCCTGCCAGCTCAAGGGCGCATCGGCACCCTGGGTGCTGCCGGCGACACTGGTGGCGATGCCATTGAAGGCCGGCGACAGGTCGAAATCAGTACCCACCGGCGCGGTCAGCGCGCGGCCGAGCAAGGTGAACAGGCCGCGCAGGCTCGGGTCCTGATCGAGCGCACCGAGAAACGGCTGGGCGGCGGTGATGTCGTCGGCGAGCTTCTGCAGCTTGTCGGCCTCGAAGAACATCAGCCCGTTGCGGCGGAAGTAGGCTTCGGTTTCGGTGGCGAACACTTCGGAAAACACGTCGGTGCGGGGCCGCAGTTTCTCGATCAGCTGAGCCTGAGCGGCATCCATCACTTCCGGAATTCCGCCCTCGATCACCACGACCAGCGTGTGACTGAGCTTCGGAAACTGCCGATCCATCTCGATCTCGGCCTGCCGCCACGGCAGCTCCGGTGCAAGCAGATTCTGAAGATTGGTATCGATACTCAGGTGCTTGGCCGTATACGCGGCAAAGCCCGCGCCGGCCAGCAGCGCCACGATGACCACCAGGACCGCACGACGCTGGGACGCATCGACCAGCGCTGCCAGAAAACGACTCATCCGCCGAAAACCCCTGTGCCAGACTAGACTGCAAACTGAACTTGCGGAGTGGAACCGGGTCGGTATCCGGCACTTGGACACCAACGCCCGCCCCTTTCCCATGAGCCCAATATTGTCGCCGATGCCGAAACGTCTCGTATGGATGCTGTGCCTGCTGCCATCCCTGCTGCTGGCTCGGGCCGCGTTCGCTGCCGGCACGCCGGCCGATACCATCACCACGTTCCACGCGGTGCTGATCGACAACATGAAGAACGGCGCGACGCTGAAATGCAGCGGCCGCAGCGAAAAGATCGGCGCCGCCGTCGATGCCGGTTTCGACCTGCCGTTCCTCGCCCAGCGCGTGCTGCGCCGACAGTGGAAGGATCTCAGCGAGGAACAGCGTGCGACCTTCGTCACGACGTTTCGCGATCTGGTGCTGGCCACTTACGCCAGCCAGTTCGCGCAGTTCGGTGGCGAGAAGTTCGAGACGCTGACCACCAGGGAACTGGCCGACGGCAGCCGTCTGGTCAACGCCAAGCTGACGCCGGGCCGTGGCGCGCCGGTGAACTTCGACTACGTGCTGCGTGAAGGCAACGGCGCCTGGCGCATCGTCAACGTCGTCGCCGATGGCGTCAGTGATCTGGCCCTGCGCTCCAGCCAGTACGACAAGATCTACAAGGCCAACGGCTTCGACGGCCTGATCGTCCAGATCAAGCAGCAGATCGAGGCGAACAAGAAGGGCTGCTGAACGGCGCTGAAACTCAGCCCCAATGAAAGTGGAACGCCGCGTCGGCCGGCTGTGGACCGGGACGATCGGCATCCAGCCAGGCCGTGACGGCCATCAGGCTCAGGCCATCGGCCAGCAGCAAGGTTTTCAGCGCCGCCGCATAAACGTTGCTGCTGGTACTGGCGAATTGCCACAGTCCGAACCAGGCCGCGAGTCCCGAGGCGATCAGCAGGCCTAGCGCCAGCCAGCGAATCACCGACGACAGGAACGCCGAGACCAGCGCGAACAGGCCGAGACCGAGCAATATCGCGCCGTGCTTCAGCGCCAAGGCGGATACCGCTACTGCCGGCAGGCGCGACTGGCCGATCTCGAACGCGAATACATCGGGCGCCGACCAGATTCGTGCACCGAGCAGCATCAGCACCAGACCTGACAGCAACAAGGCCGCAAACGAAATACGTGTCGTGGTTTTCATCGTCCAACCCCCATCCCTTCAACCGCATCGGCCGGATCGCCGGCTCCGTTCAGCTGCTTCCTGGTTTCGCGTTTCCGCGACTTGCCAGTACACTATGGCAATCACCATAATATGGTGACCACCCTACATAATCCTCAGCGACGATGCAAATGCCGTTCGTCAGCTGAAGCAGGAGGAGAACGCAATGGCCAGAACCAGCAATGCCCGGCAGGACGCCGTCGAAGCCGCAGTGCGGCTGTTCCGCACCCAGGGCTATTCGGCGACCGGGCTGACCCAATTACTGGAAGAAAGCGGCGCGCCGAAAGGCTCGTTCTACTTCCACTTTCCCGGTGGCAAGGAACAGCTGGCGCTGGAAGCGCTGACTGCCTTCGGCAGCGAGGTTCGCGGCCGTATCCAGCGGCGTGCAGCCGCAACGGCTCCCGGCGATGAACCGGAGTTCATCCGTGGGCTATTCGCAGCCACGGCGCGTGAACTCGAAGCCAGCGATTACACCGCCGGCTGCGTCGCCTCGAATCTCGGCGGCGAACTGTCTTCGGGCAATCGGACGATTGCCGACGCCGTGAATGGCGCGGTGCAGAGCTGGGTGGAAGCGATCGCCGATGGCGTCGCCGATCGCTTCGAAACTCGCGAGGCTGCGATCACTTACGCCGCCACAGTCATGGCCAGCCTGAGCGGCATGCGAACGATGGCCCGCGCCCAGCGGTCGACGGCGATGTTCGCCGCGATCGCCGATGTATTGGTCGGCAGCCTGCCGCCAGCACCCGCCCATAAATCAAATAAATCGGGGTCAGATACAGATTAATTCGCCGATCTCAATGATCAGAGGCCGCCCACCAAGGCTTCAGCGCGTCCTTGGTCGATTGATACTCGCAGCCCAGCGCTTCAGCCACCGCCTTGTAGGTGACCTGGCCGAGATGCACGTTCAGGCCTTCGCGCAGGTTCGGATCGTCGAGCAGCGCGCGCTTGTAGCCCTTGTCGGCCAGCGCCAGCACGAACGGCAGAGTCGCGTTGGTCAGCGCGAACGTCGAGGTGCGCGCCACACCGCCCGGCATGTTCGCCACGCAGTAATGGACGATGCCTTCCTCGACATAGGTCGGGTTCTGGTGCGTGGTCGCTCGCGAGGTTTCGAAGCAGCCACCCTGATCGATCGCGACATCGACGATCACAGCGCCCGGCTTCATTTCTTTCAGCATCGCCCGGGTCACCAGCTTCGGTGCCGCGGCACCCGGCACCAGCACTGCGCCGATCACCAGATCGGCCTGGGTGACGGCAGTTTCGAGTGCGTCGACGGTCGAGTACAGCGTCGTCAGGCGGCCATCGAACGCGGTATCGAGCCAGGCAAGACGCGGCAGCGAGCGATCGAGGATGGTCACCTTCGCGCCCATGCCGACGGCGATGCGCGCCGCGTTGTAACCGACCACGCCGCCGCCGATCACCACGACATCGGCCGGCGCGACACCGGGCACGCCGCCGAGCAGCACGCCGTTGCCGCCCTGGGCTTTCTCCATCGCGTGAGCGCCGGCCTGGATCGACATGCGACCGGCCACTTCGCTCATCGGCGCCAGCAGCGGCAGGCCGCCACGGCCATCGCTGACCGTCTCGTAAGCGATCGCCACGCAACCGGAAGCCACCAGCGCCTTGGTCTGCTCGGGATCCGGCGCCAGATGCAGATAAGTGAACAGCACCTGACCTTCGCGCAGCATCGCGCACTCGGCGGCCTGTGGCTCCTTGACCTTCACGACCATCTCGGCACGGGCAAAGATTTCCGCCGCACTGTCGACCAGGCTGGCGCCGGCCGCCGTGTAGGCGCTATCGGCAATGCCAATGCCGACACCGGCCGATACCTGCACGATCACCTCGTGACCATGCGCCTTCAACTCGCGGACGCCGGCCGGGGTCAGGCCGACTCGGTACTCATGAACCTTGATTTCTTTCGGGACGCCAATCAGCATGGGACAACTCCTGTGATGGCCGGCAATGACCGAGTCTAGCCCAGCCTCATCGCCAGCAACCCCCGTACCTTTTTCGCGCCTTCTCCGGGCGCTTTGCCCCCCATTCGTGCGTTAAATCATGCGTCAACCCATGCGTCGCAATATCCGCCTGCACGTTGCCCTGCTGTTCGCCGTCGCCGGCCTGGGTCTGAGCCTGTACGGCGGCTATCGCCTGCAGACGATGCCGGTCTACAGCGAAAAGGATCTGGAACTGGCCACCGAGCTGAATCTGAGCCTCGACCTCGCCCGCATTCCGCCCGATCGCCAGCCGCCGGCCGAGGAGCTGCCGAAACTGCGCGAAGGCGTGCGCGCCGAAGTGGAAGCCGACATGAGCCGTGATCGCAACCTGGCCAAATCCTGGCTGCAGACCGGCCTGGTCCTGCTGGCGATGTCGGTGCTGCAGGTGCTGCTGCAGCGCTGGACCGCGCGTTCGCTGGCCCGTACTGACCGATGACGATCATGAGCAACAAGCCGGTAGCGCAGTCGCACTGGAATCTCGATGAAGTGGTCGCCGGCCTGCGTGAGCAGCGGGCCCGCTGGCGCGAGGCGCGTCACCGTAGTCTCGATTCCGGCGGCCGCGAATTCCCGGCTCGCGATGTCATGCAGACGATCATGGATCAGCTCTGCGGCGCCCTTTTCCCGATGCGCCTCGGCCCGGCCGAGCTACGAGCGGAAAGCGAGGACTATTACGTCGGCCACACGCTCGATACCGCCCTCAATGCGCTCTATGACCAGGTGCAGCTGGAACTGAGCTACACCGCACGCCAGCAGGGCCGCGATGTCGCTGAAGTGCCGCAGCAGGCGCGCGACATCACCGACGCCTTCGCGGCCTACCTGCCGATCGCACGCGGCCTGCTCGATACCGATGTCGAAGCCGCCTACGAAGGAGACCCCGCCGCGCGCAGCGTCGACGAGGTGCTGCTCTGCTATCCCGGCGTGATGGCGGTGATCTACCACCGTCTCGCCCACAAGCTCTACAGGCTCGAGGCACCGCTGCTGGCGCGGATCATCGCCGAGCTGTCGCACTCGGCCACCGGCATCGACATCCATCCCGGCGCGCAGATCGGCAGCCGCTTCTTCATCGATCATGGCACTGGCGTGGTGATCGGCGAGACCGCGGTGATCGGCGATCACGTGCGTCTGTATCAAGCGGTGACGCTCGGAGCGAAACGCTTCGCGTCCGCCGAGGACGGCAGCCTGATCAAGGGCCAGCCGCGCCATCCGATCGTCGAAGACGACGTGGTGATCTACGCCGGCGCAACGATTCTCGGCCGGGTCACCATCGGCCGTGGTTCGAGCATCGGCGGCAATGTCTGGCTGACCCGCAGCGTGCCACCCGGCAGCAACATCACCCAGGCACAGTCCGAGCAGCACAGCCCCAGCGCGTCACCGTCACTCGGCTTCTGACGCCTACCCAACGTTTGAGAAACGCAGACTGAGGAGTCCGCATGTTTCTGGTGCCCACCTATCTCGCGCAAAGCCCCATCCATGGCCTCGGCGTGTTCACCCCGGTGGCGATCGCCGCCGGCACCGTGGTCTGGGATCTGAACCCGGACATCGACTGGGCGATCGCGCCGGCCGAACTCGAAGCCTTCCCGGAACCGTTCCGCACCCGCATCCGCCATTACAGCTATCTGAATGTCGACGGCGTCTACATGTTCTGCGGCGACAACGGCAAGTTCATGAACCACGACAAGCTGCCGAACTGCTACGAGGACGACACCCGGACGATCGCCGCGCGGGACATCGCCGCCGGCGAGGAACTGAGCTGCGACTACCGCGCCTTCGAGCACGCGCCCTGGGTGCACCAGCTGAAGTGAGGCGCTGAACGAGGTTGACGAAACCGCACGGCGATTCAATTCACCCGTGTTGGCCTGTTTCAAGCTACGGTAGTCGCAGCCACTTTCCGGAGCCAGCCATGCTTTCGCTACTCGTCAACGATGAATCGCGCGCGGTCGATGTTCCCGGCGACATGCCGCTGCTCTGGGTGCTGCGCGATGTCATCGGGCTGACCGGCACCAAGTTCGGCTGCGGCATCGCCCAATGCGGTGCCTGCACGGTTCATGTCGATGGCCAGCCGATGCGTTCCTGCGTGCTGCCGGTCGGCTCCATCGGCACGCGCGCCATCACCACCATCGAAGCGATCGGCAAGACCGACAGCGGCCAGAAGATCCAGCAGGCCTGGCTCGATATCGATGTCGTGCAATGCGGCTACTGCCAGTCCGGGCAGATCATGTCGGCGACCGCGCTGCTGAAGCACACGGCGAATCCCAGCGACGCCGATATCGACGCCGCGATGTCCGGCAACATCTGCCGCTGCGGCACCTACCCGCGCATCCGGGCGGCGATCAAGCAGGCGGCGACCGGCAAGCATGAAGTGCCGCAGACGACGCTGACCTCCGCACCGGCGAAAGCCTCATGAAGGCCGTCATTGCCGAAACCGCGAGCGCTCAAGCGCTGACCAATCCTGCACGGCGACGCGTGCTGAAGACCGGCGGTCTGGTGATCGCCTTCGTCTTCGTCGGTGGCGTCGGCAAGGCCGCCGCCGCACTCAATGCCCGACGCCAGCCCGGCGACGCCGCCGCTGCTCTGGCCGACGGCAACCCGCCGTTTGCGCCGAACGCCTTCATCCGCATCGATGCCGATGGCAGCGTGCGGCTGGTGATGCCGAGCGTCGAGATGGGCCAGGCGATCTACACCGGCTCGAGCATGATGCTGGCCGAAGAACTCGGCGTCGGTATCGACCAGATCAAGGTCGCCCACGCACCGCCCAGCGAGGAGCTGTACTCGATGCCCCTGCTCGGCGGCCAGATCACCGGCGGCTCGACCAGCACCCGCGGTACCTGGCAGGTGCTGCGCGAAGCCGGTGCCGTCGCCCGGACCATGCTGGTCAGCGCCGCAGCGACGAAGTGGAAAGTCGAGCCTTCGAGCTGCACGGTCGAGCGCGGCGTGGTCTATCACCTGGCGAGCGCTCGCCAGCTCAGCTTCGCGGCGCTGGCCGTCGCCGCCGGCAAACTGCCGATGCCGGACCAGGTGCAGCTCAAGGACCCGAAAGATTTCAAGCTGATCGGCCAGCCGCTGCGGCGCGTCGATTCCGCCGACAAGGTCGTTGGCGCAACCCAGTTCGGGCTCGATGTCCGCGTGCCGGGCATGAAGGTCGCGACGGTCAAGGCCTGCCCGACGCTCAACGGCAAGCTCCGCTCGGTCGACGACAAGGCGGCGCTCGCAATTCCGGGCGTGATCGCCGTGCTGCGCATCGCCGATGCGGTGGCCGTGGTCGGTGAGCATTTCTGGGCGGCGAAGAAAGGCCTCGATGCGCTGAAGATCGAATGGGATCTCGGTAGCAACGCCGGGCTGAGCACGCAGAAGCTCCGCGATGCGCTGGCGAAAAGCTCGCTCGACGGTCCCTCGCTGATCGCCAAGGAAGTCGGCACGCGGCCGGCCGGCAAGCTCGTCGAAGCCACCTACCTGCTGCCGATGCTGGCGCACGCGACGATGGAGCCGCTGAATACCACGGTGCATGTCACGGCCGACCAGTGCGAGATCTGGGTCGGCACGCAAGTCCCTACGCGTGCAGTCGCTGCGGCCGCTCAGATCACCGGGCTGGCGCCGGAAAAGATTGTGCTGCACAACCAGTATCTCGGCGGCGGCTTCGGACGTCGCCTGGAGACTGATTCCGTCGAGCAGGCGGTGATGTTCGCCAAGCAGGTGCCCTACCCGCTCAAGGTGGTCTGGACTCGCGAAGAAGACATCCGCCACGACCGTGTGCGGCCGATGTACCACGACCGCATTTCCGCGGTGCTCGGCGACGACGGCCTGCCTCAGTGGCTTGGCGACCGGACCAGTGGCGGCACCGTGCTCGGCCGCTGGGCGCCCGGTGCGATGCGCAAGAACGGCATCGATGCCGATGCCGTCGAATGCGTCGAGGAAACGCCTTACGCCATTCCCAACACCAAGATCGAATGGGTGCGCCACGACATGCCCGAGGGCCTGGTCGTCGGCTGGTGGCGCGGTGTCGGGCCGACCCACAATCTGTTCGTGCTCGAAAGCTTCATCGACGAACTGGCCGTGGTCGCCAAGCAGAACCCGCTCGACTATCGGCGCGCGATGCTGAAGAACAATCCGCGCTCGCTGGCGGTGCTGAATCTCGCTGCCGAAAAGATCGGCTGGGGCCAGAAGCCGCTGCCGCCGAGAGTCGGCCGCGGCATCGCGCTGGGCGAGCCTTTCGGCAGCCGGGTCTGCGCGATCATCGAAGTCGAGGTGACACCGCAGGGCGAGGTTAAGCTGCTGCGCGCCGTGCTCGCACTCGATTGCGGCATCGCCATCAACACCAGTTCGATCGAAGCGCAGATGCAGGGCGGCCTGGTGTTCGGCCTGAGTGCGGCGCTGTTCAACAAGATCACCATCAAGGACGGTGCGATCGAGCAGAGCAACTTCCACGACTACCGCACGCTGCGTATCCACGAGACGCCGCCGATCGAGCTTTATCGGGTCGAAAGCTCGGAACCTCCGGGCGGCCTCGGTGAAGTCGGCACCGCGATCGCGGCCCCGGCGCTGGCCAATGCGATTTTCGCGGCGACCGGCGTGCGGCTGCACGAACTGCCGGTTGATCGCGCGCTGCTGGTCGAAGATGCCAAGGCGCTGAAGAAAGTCGTCTCCGCCGAGTCGGCGCAGATCCGGAGCGCGTCATGAAACGTCTGCTGACGGTTGTCGTGGTCCTGCTGATCGTCGGCGCTGCCGGCTATGTCCTGCTCAATCGCAGCGATTCCGCCGATGGCCAGGCACCGGCGCTCGCCGGCGTCGCGGCATCGACGGACATCCTGGCGCTCGGCGAATACCTGACCAAGGCCGCCGACTGCGTCGCCTGCCATACCGTGCCGGGCAGCGGCAAGGCCTACGCCGGTGGCCTCGCCTTCAAGCTGCCGTTCGGCACCATCTACTCGACCAACATCACCGCCGATCCCGAGCATGGCATCGGTACCTGGACCGACGATCAGTTCGTGCGGGCCGTGCGCGAAGGCATCCGCAACGATGGCCAGCGCATCTATCCGGCCTTCCCGTACACCTCGTACACACTGCTGAGCCGCGATGATGTGCTGGCGATCAAGGCCTATCTGTTCAGCCTTGCGCCGATCGCTCAGGCCGACAAGCCGAACGAACTCGGCTTCCCGTTCAATCAGCGCTGGGCGATGGGCTTCTGGAACGCGGTGTTCTTCAAGAGCCAGCGTTTCGTCACCGATGAAAAACAATCACCGGAGTGGAACAGCGGCGCCTATCTGGCCACCGCACTCGGACATTGCGGCGAGTGCCACACGCCGAGAAATCTCGGCTTCGGCCTGAAGCACGGCCAGGCACTGGCCGGCGAATCGCTGCAGGGCTGGCGCGCTTACAACATCACCTCGGACAAGGAACACGGCATCGGCGCCTGGAGCGACAGCGAACTCGCCAGCTACCTCGCCAGCGGCCATGCCGACGGCCGTGCCTCGGCCGCCGGGCCGATGGGCGAAGTCGTCGAGTACAGCCTGCAGCACCTCGCCAAGCCGGATGTCGCCGCGCTGGTGACCTATCTGCGCAGCGTGCCGGCTCAGAAGGGCAAGGATCCGATCACCGTCGATCCGCAGCCTGCGCGAGCGCTGGCATCGAGCGCCCTGTTGCCGGGCAAGCGTGATGGCGATGGCGCGCCGTCAGGTGAAAAACTGTTCGCCGGCGCTTGCGCCAGCTGCCATCAGTGGAACGGCAACGGCCAGCAGACCCAGCACGCCGGCCTGCTCGGCAATCGCGGCGTCAACGATGCCGAGGCCCACAACGTCACCCAGATCATCCTGAAAGGGATCGACATGCACGTCGGTGACAAGCACATCTACATGCCCGGCTTCGCAGCCATCTACTCGGATACCGAGATCGCGGAACTGGCGAACTATGTCGTCGCGCAGTTTGGCAACAAGCAGGGCAAGGTCAGCCCGGCCGAGGTTGCCGAACGCCGCGATCAGTAGCAGCCCCTGAGACCACCGGGGCTCGCCGTCACGACGCCCCCCGAATGAGCCGATTCAACCCCTGAGTCGCGTGATACCCGCCGCATCGCCCGCCCAACATGCTTCGTGTCAGGGCGGGCCATGCGGCCGGGCGCCGGCTTTCGTTCCAGCCGCCGTCGTTCAAGCGGCCAATCCAGCCCCGCCCAGGTGCATGAGCCGGTAGCGGGGGTGTTCGCGCCTTCCGTTTCGCCCATGCCGATCGAACGAACGGAGGGGGAGACGCGCATGTGGCTCGATGAACGGCAGATCAAGGAAATAAGCTCGCTGGACGATGGCAAGACCGGCTGGCCGGTGCCGACACAGATGATTTCCAACGGCGAGTTCCTGCCGATCGCGCAGACTGAACAGCAGAAAAGAGTCGAGCACGAACTCGGGCAACTGGCCACCAGTCACAGCCGCAAGCTTGGCGTCAGCCGTCGCGATTTTCTGCGCAGCAGCGTCGGCATGACTGCTGCATTTGCCGCGATGAACACCGTCTTCGGCAGCTACTTCAACGATGCCAACGCCGCTGCGCTCGATCCGGACGTGGCCAACGCGCTGCGCAAGCGCCTGCGCGACCAGACCATCATCGACGTGCAGCTGCACTTCGTCCGTGACGACTACAAGAAGACCATCGTGCTGGCGCTCGGCGAGTACGCCAAGAACTGGAACCCGGTGATGGCCCGGGAGGGCGTCAGCATCGAGCGCTACAAGTTCGATCACTTCCTGAAAGAGGTGTTCTTCGACAGCGACACCACCATCGGCCTGGTCAGTGCCGCGCCGTCCGAGCAGGGCGACAACGTCATCGTCGGCAACGCCGGGCTCGAGCAGGCGCGGCGTCTGGTCAACGAGGCCGCGGGCTCGCGCCGCATGCTCTGCCACAGTGTCATCGCGCCCGGCCAGAAAGGCTGGCTCGAAGAGATCGACAAGGCCATCGAGCTGTACAAGCCGGATGGCTGGAAGGGCTACACGCTCGGTGATCCCTTCGAGAACTCGCAGTACCCGTGGCGCATGGATGACGAGAAGCTGATGTATCCAGCCTACGAGAAGATGATGAAGTCCGGCATCCGCACCGTCTGCGTCCACAAGGGCCTGCTGCCGGACGACTACAAGCGGACCATGACCCACTGGCAGAACGCCATGGTCGACGACGTCGGCAAGGCGGCGAAGGACTGGCCGGGCCTGAAGTTCGTGATCTACCACTCCGGCTTCCGCAACTTCCTGTCGAGCCCGGACCCGGTGCTCGCCGAGTTCGACAAGACCGGCCAGATCGACTGGGTGACCCAGCTCGCCGAAGTGCCGGCGAAGTTCGGCGTCAGCAATGTCTACGCCGAACTGGGCACCACATTCGGCAGCTGCGCGGTCACCCATCCGAAGCTGGCGGCGGCCGTGCTCGGCACGCTGATCAAGGGCATGGGCGCGGATCACGTGGTCTGGGGTACGGACTCGGTCTGGTACGGCTCGCCGCAATGGCAGATCGAAGCGTTCCGGCGCATCGAGATTCCGCAAGCGATGCAGAAGGCGCATGGCTTCGCACCGCTGGGTCCGGCGGATGGCAAGGTCAAGTCGGACATCTTCGCGACCAATGCTGCCGGCGTGTTCAATCTGCACAAGGACATGGCCGCCAAGCCGTGGCGCGGGGATCTGCTGGCCCAGGCCAAGGCCGAATACCTGGCCGCTGGCGGCAAGCCGTCGAACCAGTATTACGGCTTCATCCGCAAATCGAGCGGGCAGAGCTCGTGAATCTCTCGTTCGACAACCGGACCGTGCTGGTCACGGGTGCTGCCTCCGGCATCGGCCGGGCGATTGCACTCGCTGCCGGCCGTTCCGGCGCGAGGCTGATCGTCGGCGATGTCGCCGCAGCGGGCCTCGCTGAAACTGTTTCGCTGCTCGAAGGCAACGGCGCAGCGGTGATTTCGGCGATCTGCGACGTGAGCAAACAGACAGAGCTCGATGTGCTGTTCGCGAAAGGTGCGGCGATGTTCGGCCATCCAGACATCGTCTACGCCAATGCCGGCATCCTCGGCTCGCCGGTGGATGTCTGGGACTGCGCGGAAGCGGACTTCGCACGGGTCATTGACGTCAATCTGATGGGCGCCTTCCGCACCTTCAAGGCGGCGCTGCCGGGGATGGTCAACCGCGGTTCGGGCGTGATCGTCGCCACCGCGTCGGTCGCTGGCCTGATCGGCGCCCCCGGCCTCGCCGCCTATGTCGCCAGCAAGCACGCGGTGATCGGCCTGGTGAAATCGACGGCGCTGAACGTCGCCGACAAGGGCATTCGGGTCAATGCGCTGTGCCCCGGCATGGTCGACACGGCGATGCTCGATGCGCTCGCAGCCGGTCAGCCCGGTTTGCGTGAAGCGCTGATGGTGATGAATCCGATGAAGCGGCTGGCGACGCCGGACGACATCGCCAACGCCGCGATCTGGCTGGCGTCGGACCAATCCAGTTTCGTCACCGGCCACTGCCTGGCCGTTGATGGCGGCTTCATTGCGCAGTAAGCCCCAACAAGCTTCACCGGAGAACTGCATGCCCACCACCATCGACACCAGAGAAGCCTGCGAGAAGCTGGTACGCCACTTCCTCGGCGCCTGGACCGGCCGCAACCTCGAAACGCTGTGCGCCTGCTTCGCGGACCACGCGGTCTACCACAACGTGCCGGTGGCGCCGATCAAGGGCATCGCCGGCATCCGGCAGATCTTCGTCGCCTTTCTCGATGCCTTCGAGACCGCGAGCCTCGACATCATCGCCCTCGCCGCCGAGCCGGGGCTGGTGATCGCCGAGCGCATCGACCTGTTCCTGATGCGCAACGGCACCCGCATCGCGTTGCCGGTGACCGGCGTGTTCGAGATCCGCAACGGCAAGATCACCCGCTTCAGCGACTACTTCGATCTCGCCGATTTCGAGCGGCAAAGCGGCATGAAACTCTAGCTCTGAATATCGTCGAGACCGAGGCCGAAGCAGAACCAACGCGGAGTATGCTGAGCTCTCTCCGCGACTCCGGTGGCTGCCCATGACGAGCTTGTGGTCTGCATCACCCGAAGCGCTGCGGCTAGCTCGCGAGCCGCTCTGGGTCGCAGCCGGGCAGGACGAACAGCGCCTGCGCCGCGCCGAGAAGGACATCCGCTGGCTGCGCAACATCGGCCTGGTCGGCTGGTTCATCGTGCTGCGTGGCCACGGCTACGCGCTGGGGCTGACACCGGTCTGGGCGGTGTACACGGCCGGCGTCGTCTACGGCATCTGGGCGCATTTCGAAGCTGCGCGCACCCGCAACATCCGCCGCACGGCAGTGATCACCACGTTCAGCGATCCGCTGCTCGCCGGCATGATCTGCCTGGTCACCGGCGGCATCGACTCGATCCTCTACCCGTTCTTCTACTTCACGCAGATGTCGGTGGCGATCCGCTTCGGCGTCTGGGAATCGCTCGGCATCGCCTGCTTCAACTGCTTCGTGACCGTGCTGATCTTCTTCGCCGAGCCGCAGTACAGCAGCCTGTACGGCGGCGACGCCGGCCGCGAAACCACCTTGATGCTGACCACCAAGTTCTTCCTGCTCGGCTTCGCGGGATTCATGGGCGCGATCCTCGCCGAGTGGGCGCGCGAGCACGCCAGCCTGATCCTCGAGCACGCGCGCACGCTGCGCGAATCCGGCGACCGCTACCAGGCCGTGCTGCGCCGCTTCGCCCAGGTGCAGGAGGAGGAGCGGCGCAACATCTCCGGCGAACTGCACGACCGCATGAGCGGCCATCTGTTCGGCCTGCGCCACGGTCTGGAGCAATGCATGGCCGGGCTCGATGACCGCGAAGCGCTGCGGAAAAAACTCGGCGAGCTGGAAGTCACCGTGCGCGCCTGCACGCACGACGTGCGCTCGATCATGAACGAGCTGCGGCCGACGGTGCTCGACGAACTGGGCTTTTACGAAGCCGCCAGCGAACACCTCGCCCGCCACTCCGAGATTGCCGCCTACCGCCTGAATTGCCGCATCGATCCAAGGCTGCGCGACTGGCGCTCGCGGCAGGACGCGATGCTGTTCCGGCTGTTGCAGGAAGCGCTGCTGAACATCCAGAAGCACGCACAGGCAAGCTCTGTCGAAGTGGTGCTCGAACCTCAGGGCAGCGACGAAGTGCTGCTGAGCATCACCGACGATGGCTTGGGCTTCGATCCCGACAAGATTCCGATCGGCCACTACGGCCTGATGACCATGCGCGAACGCGCCGAGGCCGCAGGCGGACGGTTGAGGGTCGAGGCCGGCAACGGGCGGCGTGGCACCCGCATCGAAGTGCGCCTGCCGAGAACCGAATCGTGAACGGCCAGACCCATGTCTTCCTGATCGACGATCACCACGTGCTGCGGCAGGCCATCGCCCGCATGCTCGATCAGGAAACCGACATCACCGTGGTCGGCCAGGCCGGCGACGCGCAGAGCGGCATCGCCATGATGGAGACGCTGCTGCCCTATCCGGAGATCATCGTCATCGACCTCAAGATGCCCGGCCAGAGCGGCATGAGCGCGATCGCCGAAATCATGGCCGCGCATCCGGAAACGAAAATCATCGTTTTCACGATGTACGACAACCCCGGTTATGTCTGGAGCACGATGAACGCCGGCGCCCGCGGCTATCTGCTCAAGAGCGCCTCCGGTAGCGATCTGCTGCGCGCCGTGCGCTCGGTCGCCCACGGCGGTGCCTACCTGCAAGCCGAGATCACCATGCCGCTGCTCAAGCGTCTGGTGCAGGACGCTCGCACCGCCGACGACCGCGGCGCGCTGTCAGTGCGCGAGATGCACATCCTCGAAGCGCTGGCCGACGGCCTGAGCAACAAGATGATCGCCAAAACGCTGTCGATCACTGAGGAAACGGTGAAGTCCCATCTCAAGAAGATCTACGAGAAGCTGGGCGCGGCGGATCGGGCGCATGCGGTGGCGATCGCCCTGCGGCAGCAACTGATCGGCTGAATTCAGCGCGCCTGCTTGCGCCGATACGTCGCCAGCGCCCGGGCGAAAACGTAGACGTTGAGCGGAATGAGGAGGCGGTACAGGTAGCGCAGGATCTGCCCTGGAAACAGGCGTCCGCGCTCCTCGAAGGCGACTCGAGCCCGTGGATGATCCATGAACGTGGGATACGGAAGCGGAAAGCGGTATGCTCGACGATCGCGCCAGAATTCGATCGCGACCAGATGCTTGACGTTCTTGTAGCCGTAGTGCGCCGGCGCAATCAGACGCAGCGGCGCGCCATGCTCGAGGCCGAGGCTCTGGCCATCGAGACGATCGGCCAGCATCACGTCATCCCGCAGCAGATCTTCCAGCGGCAGGCAGCTGCAGTAACCGTCTTCACCCCGGAGGACGACGAACTCGGCTTCTGCCAGGGGGCGCGCCTCGGCCATGACGATCTGCCGATAGAAATCGGCGAAGCGCCAGCCGCTCCAGCGCGCGCCGCGGATCGACCAGGTGGTGACGCAGTGGAAATCGCTCTGCTGCTCGATCCTCGGCAAGGCCAGCAGTAGTTGCGCCTCGATGTTCAGCTTGCACTCGACATCACCGGCGACCTGCACGCGGATGCGGTCCGGCTCGGCGGGAAAGCGCCGCGCGAACTTGCCGAGACCGAAGCGCGGGAATTGCGGCCGCTCGATCTGGCCTGGCGGTAGCGGTATCGACATCTCTAGCGACCGGTAAAGCGCGGCTTGCGCTTCTCGTTGAATGCGGCCAGACCTTCACGCGCGTCCTCGGTGGAGGCGACCCGCGACAGAGCCTGTGCTTCCATTTCCAGCTGCGTTTCCAGCGGCTGGTCCTGCACCGACAGCAGCAGACGGCGCACTTCGCCGTAAGCCTTGGTCGGCCCGGCAGCGAACTTGAGCGCGATCGCTTCGGCCTGCGTCAGCAACTCATCGGTGGGCACCACTTCGTCGACCAGACCGGCAGCAAGCGCGGCCTGCGCATCGAGCACCTGATTGCGCAGCAGGAAGTTGCGGGCGCGGGCTAGACCCATGCGCCGCGAGAACATCACCGTGGCGCTGGCGTCGGTGCTGTAGCCGATGCCGGTGTAGGCAGCGACCCAGCGCGCGTTGTCGGCACTGACCACGACATCGCAGCCCGCGGCAAACGCGGCCGAACCGCCGGCGCAGACGCCCTGCACGGCGGCCACCATCGGCGCATCCATCCGCTGCAAGCGGGCGATGGCGCTATGGATCGTCGCGGTCATCCGCTTGATTTCGGATGGCAGCTGATCGCCCTGGGCGACGAAGTGCGCGATGTCACCGCCGAAGCCGAAGTTCTTGCCTTCGGCCGTGACCAGCACCACTCGCACATCGCTGCGGCAGGACAGTTCGATGGCGCGGTCGCACATTTCGTCACAGAGCCGGCGGTTGATCGGGTTGCCGTGCTCGGGATCAGTGAAGCGCAGGCGCGCGATGCCGTTCTCGACGGTCAGTGCAGTAGCAGTCGTGGACATGGTCTGGGGAATGGTGGTGGTGATGAGGGTCAGGCAACGGCGCCAGGTCTGATGCGGCCGGCACTGAGCAGAAGCAGATGCCGCGCCGCGAAGACGAAGCCGAGCCCGACCAGGACACTGATCGCCGCGGCCGGTTGGGTCTGATCGTAGCCGGCACCATCGCGATAGAGCACGACGGCGGCCGGAAGACTCACGGGCCCGTAGGCCGCAATGGCCGCAAATGGCGCCGCCAGCGCGGTGAACCAGCGCGCCGCGCCTTTCAGATGATCGAGACAGTACGAGGCTGCAACGGCCCAGGCGTAGACCGCCGAGATGTTGGTCAGCGCCACCCAGAGCGGCAGGCCGGCAACTTCGAAGGGGTTGTAGTCGAAGAAGAACCAGACACCGAAATGGATCGCCAGCGCTTCGGCACCCCAGAGCAACAGGAAGATGCCGGCGAAGTCGAGCCAGTAGCGCGTCGCCGAAACGCCGTTCGAAGCACGCCAGATCAGGAACGCAGCGGTCGGCGCGAAGTACAGGATGTAGAAGAACAGCAGCTGCCAGGGCACCGTCACGTCCAGCCCGGTGAGCAGCACATAGGCCCCGACCGCAGGATGGTGGGCCTTGACCATGAAGCAGGCGAACGGCTCCATCAGGATGGTCAGCGAAGCCGCCACCAGCATGATCAGCCAGCGGTCGTTGCGCCTGGCCGAGAACGCCTGCCAGAACGCGTAGAGATAGAGCAAGGCCACCAGGGTCGCGGTCACGCCGGTGACGATGTCCTGCGCCAGCGCCGGCATCACCGCATCCAGCGGCCGCGCCTCGATACCCAGATATTGGCTGCCCATGATCTCTCCTCGTTTCTGGTTATTGTTTTAGTCCTGCCTTTACCGCTTCGACTCAGCGCCTGCGGGCCTCGCAAGGCTGATGCGCGAAGGTTCTCGGCTCGACACCCGCCTTGAGCTTCCAGTCTTCGCCAAATTCCTCGACGGCGTGCAGCGGCAGGATCGGCACCTGATCGAGATGCTTCAAGCGCTCGCCAAGTGCTGCAAGGTAACCGGCACGCGCCTGATCATCCTCGTAGCGAACCGACCAGGTCACAAATGGCTCCAGCACCTCGAAGCCGACATAGGCCAAGGTGCCGTACTGCAGATGCCACAGGATGGCGTCGAGATGGCCCATCACCCCGCCCTCGGCGACCATGCCCGGGAAGCAGCCGGTGGTCGTCGACACCATCGCCCGCTTGCCGCGCATGCCGCCCTTGTTGAAGCGGCCGAACTGGCCGTACATGAGGCCGTTGGCGAACACCCGATCGAACCAGCCCTTCATGATCGCCGGCACCGAATACCACCAGAGCGGGAACTGCAGGATCAGCAGGTCGCACCACTGGACCTTGTCGATCTCGGCAGCGATGTCATCGCTGAAGCTGCCGGCCGCCACCGCAGCCTTCTGCTCGCGGTCGTACTGCAGATGGCCTTCGAAGCGGCGGGCCTTGAAGTCCGCCTCCGACGCGACCGGATTGAATCCCATCGCGTAGAGATCCGAGACCTGCACCTCGTGACCCTCGGCCGTCAGCGTCTCCAACGCCGTGCGCAGCAGCGCTCCGTTGAAGGAGGTGGGTTGCGAATGGGCGTAGACGATCAGGACTTTCATGCGGATGGCGGATGGCGACCCGAGGAGCGATGTGCAGTGGCCTGGCGTTCGCCTCACAACCGCTGGGTCGCGTCATGATCCGAAGCCTGCACGGGTGGACTCGCAGATTAGCGTCGGAGCGGCAAAGGAATCTGTCGTCTGCGCGACAATCGCCGGTCGCCGGCCCCACGTTGATCAGTCGCGATAGACCGCGACCGGTTCATCGACGTCCACCAGATATCCATAGCGACTGCGCAAGACTTCAAGGCCAAGCAGCCTCACACCGCCGTAGCTGGCTTCGAGCAATCCCTCGCGCTCCAACTCCTTGAGCACCCGGTTCAGCGCCTGCCGGCCGCCGGCCAGCAATTTTCCGAGCTCCTCCTGCGGCAAGGCGATGGTCACTTCGCCGGACTGCAGACCATGCGAGAGCGCCTGCATGTACAGCGTCTTGATCACCCGCTCCTTGAGCGTCAGCACATCCCGGTCGACGCTGAAGTGATAGAGGATGCTGAACCGCTGGCTGAGCACCCGCAGCAGTTCCTCGGCGATCTGCGGATAGCGCCCCATCAGCTCCAGCAGCGCGGTGCGCGCCAGCGAACGTACGCGTACCGGTGTCAATGCGGTGACATCGGCATTGGCCGGCAGACCGGAAAAGATCTCCGACAGCGAGACCCATCCTCCGCCCCGAATCAGCGCAATGACCGTCTCCCGACCCTCGCGGCTGGTCGATGACACCTTGACCTCTCCGCTGAGGATCTGGTGCAAATGATCGCTGGGCTGACCCTGAGCCATGACCCGAGCACCCTTGCACAGATCCAGGTAGCAGCTGGCTGCATCGATGGCGGCGCGGGCCTCAGGCGGTAGTGTGTCGTAGAAATTGTGCGGGGCAGAAAGCGGAATCATGGGCGTCATCGTAGCTTGCCGCCGACCTTCCTTCGGCGTTGTTCGTCGCTCGACAATCTGCTCCTGAACACACCTTGAACAGCGAAGGCATACCCGGAGTAGGGTCACAGGGACGATTTCTCGTCTCAGTGGACATGCCCACTCGACGGATCGCCCCCATGCGCCCACGCCACCCGCTGTCGATCACCTGTGCCTGCTGGTTGATCGTTGCTGCCGCGATCACGCCGACCACTGCAATGGCAGAATTCGCCGTCGAAGAAGCGACGATCGAGCAGATTCACGCGGCCTATCTCAGCGGCAAGACCACGGCGCATGAGGTGACCGCGGCCTATCTCGCACGCATCGAGGCCTACGATCAGCAGGGGCCGATGCTGAACGCCATCATCACGGTCAACCAGCAGGCGCTGGCTCAGGCCGATGCGCTCGATGCCAGGTTCAAGGCCACCGGCAAGCTCAGCGGACCACTGCACGGCATTCCGTTCGTCGCCAAGGACAATATCGACACCGGCGATCTGCCGACCTCGGGTGGCTCGGCCTCGCTGGCGGACTTTCAGCCGCAACGCGATGGCACTTCGATCGAACGCATCCGCAAGGCCGGCGGCATCCTGAT
>NZ_JAHFRY010000230.1 GCF_023266035.1 Nevskia sp. | reverse complement strand
CATCGTGGTGCTCGCCCTCGGACAAAGTCTTGAACAGGTGGTCGCCGGTGGTCACCGCATTGAGCACCACGGCGCCGATGGCGAGCACCACGATGGCCCAGCACTGCTCGGCCCAGGCTGGCGAAGGACGCGCCTTCAGCACCGCGGACGAGCGCCAGATCGCATGCACCAGGCAGAGTGCCCAGGCCGCCCAGAACGTGCTCTTTTCCCAGAGATCGCGTTGCGCCAGTTCCTCCGGCAACAAGCGGTTGGCAACCAGGATCGCCAGAGTGGCGACGACCATGCCGGTCACCGTGGTCACTGCCAGCGCATCGGCCCAGCGGGCGCCGCTGCGGCGTTGCTCGGCGTGCTGGCGCTTGCGCTTCTCGACGAAAAACACAAAGCCGGTGACGATGCAGACGCTGCTCAGGATGCCGCCAGCGAAGATCAGCCAGCGCAGGGTCCAGTGCTTGAAGCGCTGCAGATGCATGCCGACCAGGAAGTTGTTGACCACCGACACCGCGCCTTCCGGCGGATCTTCATGGATCAGCTTGCCGGTGGAGCCCTGGAAGTGCAGGCCTGGGCCGCCACCGACCCGATCGGTGTTGTCGCGATAAACGCTGACATAGGCGTTCGAGCTGCCGACGTGGTGGACGATCAGAAAGCCGACTTCGCCCGGCACGCCGCGCTCCACCCACATCGCCTTGGCCTCGGCGACCATGCCGTCGACGGAAGCAAGCCGGCCCGGCGTGCCGGACGGCTCCAGATCAAGGCCGGTCTGCGTTGCCTCGAGCTTTTCCTGGGCTTCTTCCAGCGGCCGCATCATCGTGCCCAGCACCGGGAAATACAGGCCGGCGAAGATGATCAGCCCGGACAGCGCCCACAGGAAATGAAACGGCAGCGCCACCACGCCGCTGAGATTGTGCAGATCCAGGGTGCTGCGCTGAATCTTCTTGTTGGGCCGGAAGGTGAAGAACTCGCGGAAGATCTTGCGGTGCATGACCACGCCGGACACCAGCGCCGCCAGCATCGCCAGTGCTGCGAAGCCGACGATCCAGTAGCCGATGTCGGCCCAGGTGAGATGCAGGCTGAAGTGCATCGGATAGAAGAACGCCGAGCCGATCGCCAGACGATTTTCCGGCAGCTGCTTGCCATCGCGCGGGTCGATGGTGATACCGCCGTGAATGTGATCGTCCGGCAGCGGCGAGTTCGGCACCGCGAACTCGACGAACATGCGCAGCACCGGATCACGATGGGTGGTGAACGCACTCCAGGTCATCACCGCAAGCTTGTCCGGCAAAGGCTGGCTGACCCGCGTTTTCGCAGCCGCCAGTTCGTCGGGATCCGGATCGGTGATGGTGCGGAAGATCGGCGCCAGCGTGGCATCGAAGGAAGGCATGGGCCTGGCTTCGATGCGGGTTGCCGGAATCGCCCAGCGATCGATCTCGCGATCGAACACCGACAGCGAGCCGAAGAAGAACGCCACCATCAGCACGAAGCCCAGCAGCAGACCGAACCAGGTGTGCAGCCAGGTCATCGACAAGCGAAAGTTCTGAAACATCGTCAGGCTCCTGTCACTGCATGAGGGCGCGCGACAGCCACCAGCCGGCCGCCGTCATCGCCACGCCACCGCCGGCCAGCACCGACCAGACCCGCGTCAGGCTGGCCGCGACGAATGCCCAGCAGAAGCCCCACAACAGCACCAGAAAGCCGAGCATCGACGACAGGCTGGATGCTTCTTCCAGGTTCATGCCGGCGGCGAACAGCAGCATCGCCCCGAGCGAGATGAAGCCCCAGGTGAACGCATAGCCGCCCAGCGTGCTGGCCAGCACCCGCGACGCGACGTACCACGATGGATGTGAAACCGATGCCATTGCTGCTCCTTAGCGACGCTTGCCATCGAAACGGTAGCGCAAGTTCAGCAGCACCGCGGTCGGCGAACCGAACTGGGCAAGGCCGTTGTTGCGATCCGCGCCTTCGATGTAACGGGCGTTGGTGACGTTGCGCAGGGTCAGATCGATCTGGACATCGCGGAAGCCCTTGTAGAACGCGTTCAGATCGAGCCGCTCGTAGCCGGGAATGGTGCCCGGCACAAAGGTGCTGACACCACGCTCGCCGATCGCGAAGCCGGTCAAACCGATACCGAAGCCCTTCAATGGACCGGCTTGCAGTTCATAGCCCGTGTACAGCCCCGCCTGCCAACGCGCGCTGCCGCCCGGCGTGTGGCCGAAGAATGGATCCTTCCGATCCTTGAATTCCGACACGACTCGATTCAGCGCCAGACTGATATCCCAACCCGGCAATGGCCGGCCGTTGGCTTCCACTTCGACGCCATCCGAGCGCTGCAGTCCGCTGGATACCGAAATCTGAGAATTGGGCTCTATGGGGACCGGAACATTCATCCGTTCGATCCGGTATAGCGCCGAAGTAATGCCAAGCCGCCCCCCGAACCATTCGGTCTTGGTACCAACTTCGTAGACGACGCCGGTTTCCGGCTTCAGCAGGCCACCATCAGCATTGACCGAGAACAGCACCGGCTCGAACGACTGCGCGTACAGCGTGTAGACCGAGACCTGCTCGCTGAGGTCATAGGTCAGGCCGACGCGGCCGGTGAGATCGCGAACCGATTTCTTTTGCAGGGCCCTCTCGTCACCACTGAAAGCACGCAGCGCAACCTCGTCATAACGCAGGCCGAGCAGCACGCTGAGCCGCTCGATGGGCCGGATCTGCGCCTGGGCGTAGACGCCGGTGGCACGCGGGTCGCCACCGAAGAACGCGCCTGGGAACCGTTCGGGATCCGGCTGCTGGAAAACGCCATCGTAGAGATTGCCAGTGGTCGGTGCTGTGTAGGCACCGCGCCGCGAATAGTTGTTGTTGTTGTGGTCTACGCCGAAGGTGGTTTTCACTTCGCGGCCAAAGGCATCGAAGGCACCGGACAGCTGCAGTTCACCAGACCAGATTTCGCGATCAATCTCGAAATCGTTGCCGAGTACGGTGGTGTCGCCGCGCCGCTCGACGACGTCAGGGGTCGTCGGATCATCGCCTTCTTCGCGGAAGCCATAGGCATAGGCATCGACCCGGAGTGGCGTATCGATCCGCGTGGCATTCAGCCGCAGCGTAGCCAGCCAGCGATCGCCAAGCTTCTGTTCCAAGGTCGTGCTCGCCGATAGCGTTTCCCAGGTGTAGGGCTTGGCCGTGATCACGCCGTTGTACTGGCTGCGCGGGATGTTCGGCGCTTTGAAGCCGCTCGCCGTGGTGCGCAAAGGAAACCCTGTGTTGGCGATGATGTCTTCGCTCTGGTACAGGCCATGCACCAGCAGCTTGGTGGTCGGCGTCAGGTCCAGTTCCACGCTCGGTGCGACCACCGTGCGCTGCGCTTCCGGGCCATCGACGAACGAACCGGTATCGGCATATGCGGCGACCAGACGACCGCGAGCCTTGTCGGTGCCGAGCGGACCGGTGACATCGACGTCGGCGCGATAGGTGTCGAACGAGCCGGCAGTGACTTCAATATCGGCGCGAGCATCAGCTAGTGGCTTCTTGCGCACGCGATTGATCAGGCCGCCGACGCTGCCACGACCGTAGAGCACCGAGTTCGGGCCCTTGACC
>NZ_JAHFRY010000229.1 GCF_023266035.1 Nevskia sp. | reverse complement strand
AGAGTGCGCCAGCCGGTCGCCGATACGCCCGCCGACCTGCGCCTGGCCAGCTTCGGTTTCGGCTTCGATTTCAGGCTGCTCGGCCACTTCAGCGGCAGCGTCGACTGGGCCAATCCGATCAACAGCACCACCAACACCCGTGCCGGTGACAGCCGCGTGCTGTTCCGCGTGCTCGGTTCGTTCTGATGCCCGCCTTCAAGCCTCTTTTCATTTTCAGTCAGCGTCCCTCCGGAAAACCCATGAGCCTGCCGTCGATCCTCCGCACCGCCACTTTCACTGGGCTGCTCTGCCTGCTGATGCCGCTCAGCGCCTCCGCCTGGTGGAACAAGGAATGGTCGTTCCGCAAGCCGATCACCGCCGATGCGGCGGCGGCCGGCGTCACCGGTGAGGTCGGCGATACCGTGGTGCTGGTGCGCCTGCACGAAGGCGTCATGAAGTTCAGCGATGCCAACACTGATGGCGGCGATCTGCGCTTCATCGCCGAGGACGATGCGACACCGCTGAAGTTCCATGTCGAGAAGTTCGACCCGGTGTTCAACATGGGCTTCGTCTGGGTCCATCTGCCAGCGGTCAAGGCCGGCGCGCCGGTGAAGTTCTGGCTCTACTACGGCAACGCCAAGGCGGCCAGGGAAGGCGATGCCAGCTTGAGCTATGACGACAGCCAGGCGCTGGTCTGGCATTTCTCGCCGGCTGAAGGCCAGGCCGGCCAGCCACCGGTCGACGCCAGCCGCTCGCGCAACAACGGCCTGAGCGCAGCAGTGATCGATGACAGTGGCCTGATCGGTGGCGCTGCCAAGTTCGACGGCGCCAAGGCGATCGGCGCTGCACCGTCGACGACGCTGAACGTCGCGGCCGGCGCGCCGCTGACCTGGTCGGCCTGGATCAACCCGGAAACCGCCGATCAGACCGCCGTGCTGTTCGCCCAGCGCGAGGGCGGCAATGCGCTGCTCATCGGCCTCGATCGCGGCACGCCGTATGTCGAGATCAGCGATGCCGCCGGCAGCCGCCGCTCGGCACCGGCTGCGGCGATCGCCGCCGCGAGCTGGCATCACCTCGCCGTGGTCTTCGGCGCCAGTGGTTCGACCGATGGCACGCTGTACGTGGATGGTCAGTCCGTTGCGACCGTCACCGGCCCGCTGCCGGCGCTGAACAGCGCGATCAGCCTGGGCGCGGCTGCTGCCGACGGCAGCAGCGGCTACACCGGCGAGATCGACGAACTGCAGATCGCCCACAGCGCGCGCAGCCCGGGCTGGCTGCTGCTGGCGGCGAACAACCAGGGTGTCGAAGACAAGCTGCTGCAGTTCGGTGCCGACGAAGGCTTGTCCGGTTTCTCCACCGGTTACGTCGGCATCATCATGCAGTCGGTCACCGTCGATGCCTGGGTGATCATCGGCATCCTGGCGCTGATCGCGCTGGCCTCGTACGCGGTGATGTACACCAAGGGCGGCTACTGCGGCCGTACCAACCGCGCCAACGATCTGTTCACCCGCCAGTTCCAGACGCTGCGCAGCGATCTGACCAATCTGGAAAGCGTGCAGCCGCTGGACGAGGACGAGCGCGACCAGCTCGAGGATTCCTCGCTATACCGGATGTACAAGTCCGGCATTCGCGAAATTCTCCATCGCTTCGAGATCGCAGGCCGCCCCGGCGCGCTGTCGGCGGAATCGATCGAATCGATCCGCGCTTCGGTGGACGCCACCTCGGTGCGCGAGAACCAGCGCCTCTCCAAGGGCATGGTGGTGCTGACCATCGCCATTTCCGGCGGCCCCTTCATCGGCCTGCTCGGCACCGTGGTCGGCGTGATGATCACCTTCGCCTCGATCGCCGCCGCTGGCGAAGTGAATGTCAACGCCATCGCGCCCGGTATTTCGGCAGCGCTGCTGGCCACCGTCGCCGGCATGGCGGTCGCGATTCCGGCGCTGTTTGCCTACAACTTCCTGCTCGGCCGGATCAAGGACATCCAGGCCAACATGGCCGTTTTCGTCGATGAATTCGTCACCCGCATGGCCGAGATGTATCCGGCCGGCAACGACGGTCACAACATCCGCGCGGCCGTCGGCCACCGCTGATCCGCCCTTAAAACGTACGGCGGAGACCAGCCATGCAAGCCTCAAGCGAAGACAAGCCCTACGACGAAATCAACATCACGCCGATGCTCGATCTCGCCTACGTGCTGCTGGTGATCTTCATCATCATGACCACGGCCGCCGTGCAGGGCATCAAGGTCAACCTGCCGCAGGCGTCCAGCCAGCCGTCGCTGGCGAAGTCGAAAACCGTGGCGATCACCATCACCAACGACGGCAAGATCTTCATGGACGCGGTGCCGGTGACCCTGGCCGAGCTCGAAGACAAGCTGCGCCAGAAGAAGGCGCAGATTCCCGATCTGCCGGTGATCGTCCGCGGCGACGGCGAGACCCAATACAAGAACGTCATCGACGTGCTGGCGCTGCTCGGCCAACTCGACATCACCCAGCTGGGTCTGGTCACCCAGCGGCTGGTGCAGTGATTCCGGCATGGCTCTGAGTTCGCGCCAGCAGGCCCAGCGCAAGCGCAAGCAGCGGCTCTATGTCGCCGCCGCGCTGGCCGCTGCCGTGCTGCTCTACGGCCTGGTGGCGATGCTCGGCAGCGACGGCGGCAAGGCGCGCAAGCCGGTCAACGAAGTGGTGCAGCTGAAGCTGATCAAGCCGCCGCCACCGCCTCCGCCGCCTCCCCCGCCGCCGAAACCGAAGATCGAGCCGCCGAAGCAGAAAGTGCCGGAATTCAAGCCGGCGACGCCGACCCCGGAGCCGCCCAAGGAAGCACCACCGCCTGGCCCGCCGGCGCTCGACGCCAAGGGCACCGGCGCTGGTGATGCCTTCGGCCTGCAGGGCAAGGAAGGCGGCGCCGATTACCGAGTCGGTGGCGATGGCAGCGGTGGTACCGGCGCCGGCAATCGCCTCGGCTGGTACACGACCCTGCTGCAGCAGCGCGCCCAGGGCGCGGTGCAGCGTCAGCGCCGGCTGCTGGAAGCGCGCTTCGCGATCACCGTGCAGATCTGGCTGGCGCCGGACGGCAGCACCGAGCGAGTCGAACTGCTGCGCTCCACCGGCCGGCCCGAGCTCGACCGTCTCCTCAAGGACACCTTGAAGAACATGCCGAAGCTCAGCGAGCCACCGCCGAAAGACCTGCCGCAACCGGCCGTGATCCGGGTGACGACCACATGAACTTGCAGCACCTCCAACCTGTAGCCCCCGCCATGAAGCCGATCCGGCCTTTGCTGCATACGACGAAACGCCTGCCCGTTTTGAGGCCGGTCGCCGTCGCGATGAAAACCGCGATCGCGGCCCTGTTCGTGGCCGGTGCCGGCTATGCCAGCGCTGCCGATGAAGCGCCCGCCGCAACGGCTGCTGCCAAGCCTGCGGCCGCGGAGACAGTCACCGAAGAACTGATCCGCCTGCTGTCCGATCGCAATGCGCTGAGCAAGGACGATGCAGCACGGCTGATCCGCCGGCTGCAGACCGAAAAGCCCGCGCAGCCGCAGGTCGAGACTGCGGCCCCGGCCACAACGCCTGGCACCGCAGCACCTGCAACGGCAACGGCCGCTGGCGACGCGAAGCCC
>NZ_JAHFRY010000148.1 GCF_023266035.1 Nevskia sp. | reverse complement strand
CTTGAGGATTCGCTCCACGGTCTGCTGGGCGATCGGGTGATAGCCGCTGCTGACTTTCTTGTAGATCGCCTTGGCTTGCAGCTTGCCGGCTTCGGTCGCCGCCAACGCTCGATAGATCGGGCTGATCAGCTTCATGCGGCCGACATGGCCGAGATAGGCCTCGATCTGCGGCATCAGCGCCGCCGCCTGGCCTGAGTCGATCGCCAGCTTGTACCAGTCGCTGGCGATGATCGCGTTCGGCGAACCGGTGAGCTTGAAGCGGCTATCGAGCGCCTTCAGCTGCGCGGCGCTCACCGTCTTCGGGAAGCCTTCGAAGAAGTGCTCCCATTCCTGCACCGACCACTGCTCACCGCCCATGGCGTCGAGTGTGGCCGTGCCCGCCAGCCAGGCGTCGCGACCGGCATCGACCTTGGTCAGCGCATCGGAGGTGGCATAGACCGCATCGGCCGGCAGCGCCGGCTGCGAAATCCAGGCATCGATCTGCGTGGCACTCACCTTGCCCGGCTGCACCTTCAGCAGCTTGTCGTTCAGGTAGGCGATGAACTGCGGCGTGGTCGCGCTCTGGAAGGCGTGATCGTCGAACCAGCTGCGCAGGAAGCGATCGAAGGTTTCGCGGCCGAACTTCGATTCCAGCCAGACCAGGAACAAGGCGCCGCGCTCGTAGGGGATGCTGCTGAACACTTCGTCCGGATCCTTCGCCGGAAACGCACGGACCAGTTTGCGGTCCTCGTCCGACTTGGCCAGCGCGAAATCGGTCTTCAGGCTGGCCACGCCGATGACCCGCTCCATGTCGCCGCGGGCCTTGCCGAACTGCGCCTCGGTCAGGCGGTAGGTCAGGTATTCGGTGAAGCCCTCGTTGAGCCAGAAGTCTTCCCAGGTCGCATTGGTCACCAGATTGCCGGACCAGCTATGCGCCAGCTCGTGGGCGATCAGCGAGACCAGCAGACGATCGCCGGTGATCACCGTTGGCGTGACGAAGGTCAGGCGCGGGTTTTCCATGCCGCCGAACGGAAAGCTCGGTGGCAGCACCATCAGGTCATACCGGCCCCAGCGATACGGCCCGAACAGCTTTTCGCAGACCGCCAGCGTGGTTTCGGTCTCATTGAACTCGTAGGCCGCGGCTTTCAGCGTTGCCGGTTCGGCATAGACGCCGGTGCGCGGCCCCATGCTCTGGAAGGCGATGTCGCCCACGGCCAGCGCGATCAGATAGCTCGGAATCGGCTGCGGCATCTTGAACGTCCAGCGGCCGGCGGCATCGGGCTGGTCCGACATCTCGGCACTCATCACCGCGCGCAGGCCTTTCGGGGTCTTGACGCTGGCCTCGTAAGTCGCCCGCACGGCGGGTGAATCCTGCAGCGGCAACCAGCTGCGGGCGTGGATCGCCTCGGACTGCGAGAACAGGAACGGCTGTTTCTTGCCGGCGGTCTGCACCGGTTTCAGCCATTGCAGGCCGGTCGCTTCCGGACTCGTCGAGTAGGCGATGCGGACTCGCGTCGCGCCTGCTGGCAAGCTCACGGTCAGTGACTGGCCGAGCACCGCGTCCTTGGCGCCGAGCACGAACCGGGTTGCCGCCCAGGCCTTGCCATCGGCACTGGCTTCGGCGGAGCGCACGTCGAGCGCGCGGGTGTCGAGCACGATGCGATCGGCATCGGGCTTGAGCTTTTCGAACTGCAGCTCGGTGATGCCGTTCAGGCGGCGCCTGGCGAAATCGACATCGAGATCGATGACCAGATGCGTGGTCCGCACCTCGGCGCTGTTGGCATAGGAATGGGTGTCGACGACTTCGGCAGCCAGAACGGGATTCATCGGCGACAGGATCAGGACAGCGACGGAAGACGCCGCCAGCGCGGCACGACTCAGGAAGGAGGACATGGGTTTACGAGCCTCGGAGGACCGGCCCATGATACGGAAGTCCTTTGTTTCCCAAACTTTCTCATCCTTCCGATCCGATGCGTTTTTCCCTGTGCCGACTGCTTTGCCTGCTGTTGATGACGTGGTCCGTGCAGGCTGCGGAAATGGCGGATGAAGTCACTCAGGAAGTGGTCCAGGAACCGGGCGTGCCCGCATTGAACATGAACCAGATCGGAGACGCTTATGTGCGCCTGGTGCTCGCGCTCGGCGAGCACGATCCCGATACCGTCGACGCCTATTACGGTCCGGCTGCCGTGCGCGACGAGGTCAAGCGCCTGGTGCTCGCGCCGGCGCAGATCGAAGCTGAAGCGCAGGCACTGCTGCTGCAGGTCGATGCTGCCGATAGCCCGCAAGCGCAGACACAGGCGGAATTGCTGGGCCAGCGCCGCGAGTATCTGAAGAAGCAGCTCGCCGCACTCGTTGCCCGCGCACAGATGGTTCAGGGCGAGAAGTTCAGCTTCGATGACGAAGCTCGCGCGCTGTACGACACGCAAGCGCCCCACTACATCGAAGCCGATTTCGCACCGGTGCTGGCGCGCATCGAAAAGCTGCTGCCACGCCAGACTGGCGATGCGCAGTGGACGCTGGCCGAACGCTACAACCGCTACATCGAGCGCTACGCCGTGCCGCCGGCCAGGCTGCAGGCGGTGATGACGCTGGCAATCAACGAAGCGCGTGCGCGTGCCGCGAAGCATCTGCCGCTGCCAACTGGCGAGCGCTTCGAGCTGAGCCTGGTCAAGGACAAGGCCTGGAGCGCCTACAACTGGTATCAGGGCGGGCTGACGAGCCGCATCGAGGTCAATACCGATCTGCCGATTCCGGTGTCGCGGGTCATCGAACTGGCGTCGCATGAAGGCTATCCGGGCCATCACGTCTACAACGCGCTGCTCGAGAACGGCCTGGTCATCGGTCAGCAGTGGCCGGAATACACGGTTTACGCGCTGTTCTCGCCGCAATCGCTGATCGCCGAAGGCACCGCCGATTACGGAGTGGGCCTCGCCTTTCCGGGCAAGCAACGGCTGGCGTTCACGAGAGAACTGTTCACCGCCGCCGGGCTGAACACCAAGGACGCGGCGCGCTATCTGGAGATCGTCAACGCCGCGCGCGAACTGGTGCCGGCCGGCATCGAAGCGGCGCGCCGCTATCTCGATGGCAAGGCCACGGCCGCAGACACCGCGCTGTGGATGCAGCGCTTCCTGCTGTATTCGCCGGAGCGCGCTGCGCAGCGGCTGAAGTTCATCGACAAGTACCGCGCCTACATCATCAATTACAGCTGGGGCGAGGCGCTGGTGAGCAACTACATTCGCGCGAACGGCAGCGACGTCGCCGGTTCGCCCGAGCAATGGCAGCAGTTCTTCCAGCTGATCTCGCAGCCGCGCACGCCGGCGATGCTGCTGGCCGCCGATGTGACGGATGTCGTGATCGTTGGTGCCGACATCAACGACCTCGCCGATTTCGAAGCCTTCATCGCCACGCAGCCAACGCTGGATGCCTTCGCCGCCCGCTATCCGGATGTGCTGCTGGTGCGCCCGGGCATGATCACCACGCGCGAATTCCGCAGCGATCGCAGCCGCTTCTTTCCGGACCTCGACAGCCAGGGCCTGATCATCGGTGGCCGTTTCAACTGAGCGTGGCCGACCTCACCGATCTCGTCGAAAGCTTCGCGCCGCTGGAACCGCCCAACGCGCGGCTGCTGATTCTCGGCTCGATGCCGGGCATCGCTTCGCTGCGCGCGCAGCAGTATTACGGCCATCCGCGCAACCAGTTCTGGCCGATGATGGAGACGCTGTTCGGCGTGCCGGCGAATGCGGCCTATGCCGAGCGCATCGCCGGGCTGCAGGCGCAAGGCATCGCGCTGTGGGACGTGCTGCGCGCCTGCGAGCGGCCCGGCAGTCTCGATTCCAGCATCGTGCGCGGCAGCGAGCAGGCCAACGATTTCGCCGCCTTCGTTGATCGCCATCCGCAGCTGAAAGTGATCGCACTGAACGGCGGCACGGCGCGCGATGCCTTCCATCGCCATGTACTGCCGCTGCTTGGCGAGCGCTTGTCGGCGATCAGACTGATCGCGCTGCCGTCGACCAGCCCGGCCAATGCCAGCGTCAGCGCGGCAGCGAAACGCGCCGCCTGGGCCGCATTGCTGCCGCTGGCCTGATTTCGCGCAGTTCCACGTAGAACGCGGCGACGAACTGCGCAGGGTCACAGGATCGCGCTAAGGTTTCGTCCGCACGTTCATCCGCCTCTTCGATCGCATGAGTTCTCATCTTCAGTTCCACACCCTCGACGTGTTCACCGAGCAGCGCTACGGCGGCAATCCGCTGGCCGTCGTGCTGGCTGCGGATGGGCTGAACACGCGGCAGATGCAGACCATCGCCCGCGAATTCAATCTGTCGGAAACCGTGTTCGTGTTGAAGCCGACTGCGCCTTGCGCCGACTTCAAGCTGCGCATCTTCACGCCGCAGATCGAGATGCCGTTTGCCGGCCATCCCACCGTCGGCACGGCTTGCCTGCTCGCTGAACTCGGTCTGGCGCCTCAGGGTGACGATGTGCGCTTCGTGCTCGAGGAGAACGTCGGTCTGGTGCCGGTGCGGGTGTGCCGTGAAGCGGGCCGTGCGCCTTACGGCGAGCTGACCACGGCGGTGCTGCCGCGGCGCGGGCCGGACGCACCTTCTGCCGCGGCGCTGGCGACGATGCTCGGGCTCGAAGAACAGGACATCGGTTACGCCGGTGAAACGGCGGCGTTGATCAGCTGCGGTGTGCCTTACGTGCTGATACCGCTGCGCTCGCCGGAGCTGATGGCCGGCATCAGTTTCGATGTCGCCTGCTGGCGCCAGCATCTGGCCGGCGGCTGGGCGCATCAGGTCTACGTCTACGCGCGCGGCTACGAAGGCGAGTTGCGGGCCCGCATGTTCGCGCCCGGCGCCGGGGTCCACGAGGACCCGGCCACCGGCTCGGCCGCCGTGGCACTGGCCGGTCGGCTGGCGTTGGACTCGGCGGAGGCCGATGGCCGTCTGGCCTGGACCATCCATCAGGGTCTGGAAATGAATCGGCCGAGCGTGCTGCAGATCGAGGCCGACAAACAGGCTGGCGCGGTGATTGCTGTGCGAGTCGGGGGCCATGCGGTGACCGTGCTATCCGGCACCTTGCCGCTGTAACCGGTACGGCGGAACCCGCCGCTATACTTCATTCAGCGTTGTTAACAGGCTTCAGGCACCGGCCGGCCTTCACGATTTCAGGGAGATGCATCGATGAGCGAATCATTCCGCCGCCTGGCGCGGTTGGACGAGCAGTTCCACGGTCTGCTCGCGGCCTTCAAGCCCGCGCTGAAGGGCCTGATTCCGGACGACGTCAACTTCACTGAAGATTCCTACGACGAGCTGTTCATCATCCTGGCCTCCGCCGCGTACTACGCGCGCGATCCGAAGCTGCGCAAGCTGTCGGCCGACCGTACTGGCGGCAATCCGAAGCTGGTCAGCGTGATCATGGATGAAGGTCCGAAGGACAAGGATCTGGCGCTGCTCGAACGTCTGCTCGATCGCGTCGCGCCCTATGTGCCGGTGTCGGTGCTGCTGGCTTCGCTGAAGACCATGCACGCCAACAGCAGCGAGTTGTTCAAGGGCTATCACGCTGCCATCGAGCGGATCACCGCCGATCTGTTCCGCATCGCCGCCGGCTTCGCGCCGGCCGAAGCCTGCCCGGCCGTGCTGGTGAAGTGGGCGTCCGGCCCGCTGCGTGCAGAGATCTACGCGCAGTTGCATCAGGGTTGAGTCGCCGCCTTCGGGTGGCGCAACGAAAAGCGGCCGGTCACTCGCGTGACCGGCCGCTTTTTTTGTCGCTCCAGCGTTTACTGACCGGCGCTGGCACCGGCCTTGACGTTGACGTCGACATTCGCCGCACCGGCAGCCGCATTGGCGCTGTTCTTCACGGCAGTGCCGGTCGCGGAAGTCACGCCGCCAACAGCGTTCTTGGTGCCGACCGCGGCATCCCTAGCGACACCGACACCAGCCTTCGCGGTGTTCTTGGTCGCTTCAGCGGTGCCCTTCACAGCCTTGCCGGTGGCATGAGCGGCGCCTTTCGCGGCGTCGCCAGTGGTACCAGCAACGCCCTTCACCGTGCCGCCCACCGCACCGGCCGTGCCCTTGACGGCCTTGCCGAGGCCGAGACCCAGGCCGAGTCCGGCGTTGGCATCAGCCTTGGCATCGGAACCGACTTCGGCGCCGGTGCTGACGCGGGCATCGACTGCCGATTTGGCGTCGCTCTGGACCTCGGCCTTCGCCTTGGCAGCTGCAGCGGCTTCCGCATCGAGCTTGGCCTTGGCATCAGCGTCGACGTTGGTGTGCAGGCCGCCGGCATTGACGCCGAGGCCGGCACCCGCGTTGACGCCGAGGGCGAACGACGGACCGGCGGCGGTGATCAGGGTGGCGACGATCACGGCGGGGATAAGTTTGCGGTTCATCAAGGTGCTCCAGACAGATCATAAAGTTGGGAAAGTCGACCCTGCCTTGCTGGGCTCGATTCGACCTGCGCAGAATGCCGTCGGCAGTCTGAACCCGTACTGAACGGGTGTTCACAAGAATGATTCTCCACGATGTCCGGAGACAGCGCGATGACCATGATGCCGACCGATCACGCCTCCGCCCAGCGCTGGGCACTGAACTGGATCGCTGCCTGGAACGCGCGCGATATCGAAGCCGTGCTGCGCCTGTTCGCCGATGACTGCCGCTTCCGCAGCCCGAAGGCGGCGACCCTCACCGGCCATGGCACGGTGCACGGCAAGCCGGCGCTGCGCGCCTACTGGCAGGCCGCACTGGCCGCCATTCCCAGCCTGCAGTTCAGCTTCGAGGCCGCGCACTGGGACGCCGGCACCGGCACCTTGCTGATCCGTTATGTCGCCTCACTCGGCACGCAACGTCTGCTGGCAGCGGAAATCTTCGACTTCGACGATCAGGCCTGTGTGGCTTGCGGCACGGCTTTGTATGGCGCGCCGGTCGACTGAGCCGTCGGCGCCGGTCGACGCCGATGCCGCCAGGATCGCCATCCTCGCGACGATCGCCCGCATCCCGGCCGGCCGGGTGTCCACCTATGGCCAGATCGCCTGGATCGCTGGTTATCCGGGACGCGCGCGGCTGGTCGGCCGGGTGCTCGGCGGCATGCTCGAAGCCGGCGCTGCCACGCCCTGGCATCGGGTGATCAACGCGGCGGGGCAGATTTCGCTGCCGAAGTTCAGCGAGGAACACCGCGAACAGAAACGCCGGCTGCGCGCCGAAGGCGTGCACTTCGAAAACGACAGAGTCAGCCTGCGCCGCTATGGCTGGCAGGCGGGCGGCGACAGTCCGCTGATCGACTGAAGCAGCGGCCAGAAGCAGCGGCCAGAAGCAGTGGTCAGTGGCTAGTGGTCTGTGGTCAGAAAAGAGCTGGTCACTAAACACTAGCCACTGCTTTTCAGTCCGGATCGAGCCGCCGATGCTGGCGCAGCGCATGCCAGCCCTGCGGCGTCAGCGCGTAGCGATCTTCGGCCTTGGCTTCGATCAGGCCGCATTGGCGCAGACGTTGTGCGGCCTCGGCTTCAAGCGCGCATTGACCCTGTTCGATCCGTGCCAGCGCGGCCCAGTCCTGCGGCGATACCTGGTTCATGGCCTCTCCTCGCGTGAGCCAATCTTCGGCCCGGTCTTGCGCCGGACTGGCCTGATCATCGGCGTCGAACGAGGCCCCTGCAAGCGGCCATGAAAAAGGCCGGTGGCGACACCGGCCTTCGTTCATCGCACAAACCTGTCGCAGCGGCTTACCAGATGCTGACCCGCTTCTCGGGTGCGACATACATCTTGTCGCCTTCCTTGACGCTGAATGCGTCGTAGAAGCCGGCCTGGTTGACCAGGGTGGCGTTGCCGCGCACCGACGGCGGCGAATGCGGATCGACAGTCAGACGGCGGATCGCTTCGGCTTCGCGGTCCTTGCCTTGCCAGACCTGGGCCCAGCCGAGGTAGAAGCGCTGCTCGCCGCTCAGGCCGTCGATCACCGGCGCCGGCTTGCCGCCGAGGCTGAGCTTGTAGGCCTTGTAGGCGATGGTCAGGCCGGAGTTGTCGGCGACGTTCTCGCCCAGGGTCAGTTCGCCGTTGACGTGATAGCCCTTGACCGGCTCGAACGCCGCGTACTGGGCCACCAGAGCCGCCGTCTTCGCCTTGAAGTTCTTCAAGTCAGCTTCGCTGAACCACTGGCGCAGATTGCCGTCGCCGTCGTACTGCGCGCCCTGGTCGTCGAAGCCATGGCTGATCTCATGGCCGATCACCGCGCCGATGCCACCGTAGTTCACGGCATCGTCAGCAGCGGCAGTGAAGAACGGCGGCTGCAGAATCGCCGCCGGGAAGACGATCTCGTTCTTCTCCGGGTTGTAGTAGGCGTTGACCGTCTGCGGCGTCATGCCCCACTCCTCGCGGTCGATCGGCGTGCCGAGCTTGGCCAGTTCGAACTGGTAGCTGTAGGCGTTGGCACGGGCGACGTTGCCGAGCAGATCGCTGCCGCTGATCACCAGCTTCGAGTAGTCCTTCCACTTGTTCGGATAGCCGATCTTCGGCGCGAACTTGGCGAGCTTGGCCTGGGCTTCCTTCTTGGTTTCCGGGCTCATCCAGTCCAGCGTGTCGATCGACTGCTTGTAGGCTTCCAGCAGGTTCTTGACCAGCGCTTCCATGCGCGCCTTGTTGGCTGGCGGGAAGTGCTTCTCGACATAGAGCTTGCCGAGCGATTCGCCGATCGCGGTTTCAACCAGTTCCACGCCCCGCTTCCAGCGCGGACGATTTTCCGGAATGCCGCGTAGTGCCGTGCCGTAGAACGCGAAGTTCTCGTCGACGAAGGCCTTTGGCAGATACGGCGCGAACTCGGCGATCACCTTCCACTTGAAGTAAGCCTTCCAGGCGTCTAGCGGCTGGCTCTGCAGCAGCTTGGCGAAGCCGGTGATGTAGGTCGGCTGGCTGACGATCACGTAGTCGAGCTTGCCGGTCATGCCGGCACCGGCGAACCAGGCCTTGAAGTCGAAGCCCGGCGCCAGTGCGTCCAGCTTGCTCAGCTCGACCTTGTTGTAGGTCGCAACCGGATCACGATTGGCAACCTTGTCCCACTGCACCTTGGCCAGCGCGGTTTCCAGCGCGAAGATCGCCTTGGCTTTCTTGGCTGCATCCTTGTCGCCGGCCAGCGTCAGCATCTTCTCGATGTGGGCGACATAGCCAGTGCGCGATTCGCGGTACTTGTCGGTGTCCTTCAGGTAGTAATCACGATCCGGCAGGCCGAGGCCGTACTGGTAGAGATCGACGACGTACTTGGTCGAATCCTTGTTGTCCTGATGCACGAACGGCACGAACGGTGAGCCGACGCCGGTGGTCGACAGGCCGGCCATCAAGCCTGGGATACCGCTCTTGTCCGGCATCGCGTCGATGGTGGTCAGGCTGCTGTCGATGGCTTTCAGGCCGGCAGCTTCAACGCCGGCTTCGTCCATGAAGCTCTTGTACAGATCGCCGATCTGCTGCGGCTCGGTGTTCGGCTTCGCCTCGGCATTGGCGGCGGAGGCTTCGATCAGCTCGCGCAGCTGCCGTTCGGCGTCATCGGCCAGCTTGGTGAACGAGCCGTAGCGCGCCTTGTCAGCCGGAATCTCGAAGCTGTCCAGCCATTTACCGTTCATGTGCCGGTAGGTGTCGTCCTCGGCACGGACGGCGGTATCCATGGTCGCCGGATTGATGCCGGAGCTTGGTGCGGAGACGGCCGCGGCTGCTGCGGCGTCGGTCTTCGGAGCGTCGGCGGACTTGCCGCAGCCATACAGCAGTGCGGCGCCGGCCGCGATCATGAGGATGCGATTCAAAGGGATGGACCTCTTGGAATGGAGACGGCTGCTGTCACGGAAGGACGCAGCCTGATTTCCTCAGACTACGCCGGAGGCGAAAAGGTTGGAACCGATCAGTGATCGGCTCCAGTTGCAGCTTCAGGCTGCGGGCGTCTCGCGCAGCTCTTTCAGCACCAAGAGCCGGCGGTTACGCAGTTCGACGCCGATCGCGGCACCGACGAAGCCATCGGCAGTGACCGAGGCAGGCTCCACCAGCGCGATGCGCCGGCGCGCGGCGCGCAGGTAGTTCGGCTGCGGATAGTCGCGATTCTCCAGCCCGGTGCGGCCGCGGGCATCGCAGTCGCAGGCGGTCAGGAATTCCTCGAAGCGCTGCGGCCGGCGCAGTGCGTCGAGCCGTTCCAGCAATTGCATCAAGGTGCCCGGTGTCAGCTCGCGGGCCTGATGGACCAGCAGATGCTCGCGGCAGACCTGCAGCGCCAGTTCGCGGCAATCGTTCGGCAGCTTGAGCCGCGTGCAGAAGGCTTCGACCAGCGGCACGCCACTCTGCTCGTGGCCGTAGTGGCTGGGCAGCAGGTGTTCCGGTGTCAGCGCCTTGCCGAAATCGTGGCAGAGCGCGGCAACGCGCACCGTCAGCGGTGCTTCGATGTGCGCGGCGTGATCGATGGTCAGCATCGTGTGCACGCCGGTGTCGATCTCCGGGTGATGCTTCGGCGGCTGCGGCACGCCGAACAAGGCATCGACTTCCGGCATCAGGCGCTTCAGCGCACCGCATTCGCGCAAGGTCGTGAAATAGACCGACGGCTGCGGCTGCATCAGCGCCCGCTCGGTTTCCTTCCAGACCCGTTCCGCGGTCAGGTGATCGACTTCGCCGCTGTCGACCATCTGCCGCATCAGCGCCATGGTTTCGTCGGCAATACGGAAGCCGAGGCTGGCGTAGCGGGAATGAAAGCGGGCGATGCGCAGCACCCGCACCGGGTCCTCAGTGAAGGCCATCGAGACATGGCGCAGCAGCCGGGCATCGAGGTCGGCACGGCCGCCGTGAGGATCGATCAAGCTGCCGTCATCGTCTTCGGCCATTGCGTTGACGGTGAGATCGCGACGGATCAGATCGTCTTCCAGGGTCACGCCGGGATCGGTGTGGATGGTGAAGCCGCGATAGCCGCGGCCGTTCTTGCGCTCGGTGCGCGCCAGCGCGTGCTCTTCCTGAGTTTCGGGATGCAGGAACACCGGGAAATCCTTGCCGACCGGCCGGTAGCCGAGCGCGATCATTTCTTCCGGCGTTGCCCCGGTGACCACCCAATCGCGCTCGGCGACCGGGCGCTTCAGCAGCCGGTCGCGTACCGCGCCGCCGACCAGATAGCGTCGCATCATGGGATCTCTTCGAGGCCTGCCGGCACGGGTGCCAGCGCCACCGGCTTCAGCCAGGTCG
>NZ_JAHFRY010000228.1 GCF_023266035.1 Nevskia sp. | reverse complement strand
TGCCGGGTGTCGGTCTGATCAGCCCGCCGCCGCATCACGACATCTACTCGATCGAGGATCTGGCGCAGCTCATCCACGATCTGAAGAACGCCAACGACAGGGCGTCGATCTCGGTCAAGCTGGTCGCCGAAAGCGGCGTCGGCACGGTGGCCGCCGGCGTCACCAAGGCCAAGGCCGATCATCTGGTGATCGCCGGCCATGACGGCGGCACCGGCGCATCGCCGTTGTCGAGCGTCAAGCACGCCGGTGCGCCCTGGGAACTCGGCCTGGCCGAAACCCAGCAGACCCTGGTGCTGAACGGCCTGCGTTCGCGTATCCGGGTCCAGGCCGACGGCCAGATGAAGACCGGCCGCGACGTGGTCATCGCCGCGATGCTCGGTGCCGATGAAGTCGGCTTCGCGACCGCGCCGCTGGTCGTCGAAGGCTGCATCATGCTGTGCAAGTGCCATCTGAACACCTGCTCGGTCGGCGTCGCGACCCAGGATCCGGTGCTGCGCAAGAAGTTCGCGGGCAAGCCGGAATACGTCGTCAACTTCTTCTTCTTCGTCGCCGAAGAAGCGCGTCAGCTGATGGCCCAGCTCGGCATCCGCACTTTCGATGAACTGATCGGCCGCAGCGATCTGCTCGACAAGTCCAAGGCGATCAGCCACTGGAAGGCGCAGGGCCTCGATTTCTCGCGGCTGTTCTATCAGGCGCCGACCGAGCCGGGCGAACCGGTGCGCCACACGCTGACCCAGGATCACGGCCTCGACAAGGCGCTCGACAACAAGCTGATCGCCCATGCCCGCGCAGCCCTCGACAAGGGTGAGCAGGTGTCGTTCATCTCGCCGGTCAAGAACCTGAACCGTACGGTCGGCGCGATGCTGTCATCCGAAGTCGCGCGCCGCTACGGCCACGCCGGCCTGCCGGACGACACCATCCACATCCAGCTGCAGGGCACGGCCGGCCAGTCCGCCGGTGCCTTCCTGGCGCACGGCATCACCCTCGATCTGGTCGGCGCCGGCAACGATTACGTCGGCAAGGGTCTGTCGGGCGGCCGCATCATCGTGCGTCCGAACACCGAATTCCGCGGCTGGGCGGTCGACAACATCATCGTCGGCAACACGGTGCTGTACGGCGCGATCGCCGGTGAAGCCTTCTTCAACGGCGTGGCCGGCGAACGCTTCGCGGTACGCAACTCGGGCGCCACCACGGTCATCGAAGGCACCGGCGATCACGGCTGCGAGTACATGACCGGCGGCACCGTCGTGGTGCTCGGCGAGACCGGCCGCAACTTCGGCGCCGGCATGTCCGGCGGCATCGCCTACGTCTACGATCCGGACGGCAAGTTCGAATCGAAGTGCAACATGGCGATGATTGCCGTCGAGCCGCTGCTGATCAAGAGCGAGCAGGAAGCCAATGTCGACCGCGCCCTGTGGCACAGCCTGGAGCGCAACGGCAAGAAGCAGACCGACGAAGCGATCCTCCGTTACCTGCTGGAACGACATTTCAAGCACACCGGTTCGACACGAGCGCGTAATCTGCTGGACGACTGGACGAACAGCCGCAAGAAGTTCGTCAAGGTCGTCCCGCATGAGTACAAGCGCGCGCTCGGCGAGATGGCTGCAGTCGCCAAAAAGGACGCAGTCCCGGCCTGAACCCCATTGGGGCCCAAGTCGGAAAACTCGATCGAAACCGGAGTGTCGCGATGAAGCGGATCTTGAAGCTGGCTGCCCCTGTGGCAGCAGTGCTGGCTGCCTTGATGTCGGCGGGACCGGTTGCAGCCGAGATGCTGACGCGTCCCGGTTTCTTCAGCGTCGATGTCGAAGGCTGGGAGCAGCAGCCCGGCGACAACCGGGTGATCTTTGCCTGCAAGGACTGCGGCTCGCCGGTGCAGATCCAGATCGACTACGGCCCCGAACTGCCGAAGGAAGCCGAGTACCAGACCAACGACGAGTTCCTGGCCCGGCTGAAGAAGGAAGATGCCCAGCGCCAGTTCGCCAGTCTGCTGATCGAGCAGAGCGTGCCGGATGGTGTCGAGCTGAAGTACGACATCCAGAAGACCAGCTTCAGCAAGGTCGGCGGTCTGAAAGTGTTCGAGTACTCGGCCTTGATCGCCACGGCGCCGAAGGAAACGCGGGACAGCACCATCATCGGCCTGCAGCATCACCGGCTGATGAAGCTGACCTTGAATCATTACGACGACGCGCTGACACCAGAAGCCGGCGCGCGGATCAGCGCCTTCTTCAAGAGTCTGAAGTTCCTGCTGTAACGACGCGCCACAAGCAGTCAACACGCTGCCAACAAGCCGAACTGAAATATCGAGACGCACACCATGGGCAAGACCACAGGCTTCATCGAATACACGCGCCAGAAGGAGAGCTATCTCCCGGTTCCCGAGCGCGTCAAGAACTACAAGGAATTCGTGCTCGTTCTCGAGAACGAGAAAGCCAAGACCCAGGCCGCGCGCTGCATGAACTGCGGCACGCCGTTCTGCATGACCGGCTGCCCGGTGAACAACATCATTCCGGACTGGAACGATCTCGTTTACACCAACGATTACCGCAACGCGCTCGACACGCTGCACTCGACCAACAACTTCCCCGAGTTCACCGGCCGCATCTGCCCGGCGCCCTGCGAAGCGGCCTGCACGCTGAACGTCAATAACGACGCCGTCGGCATCAAGTCGATCGAAAACTTCATCATCGAGAAGGGTTGGGAAAACGGCTGGGTCGTGCCGCAGCCAGCCACGATCAAGACCGGCAAGAAGATCGCCATCGTCGGCTCCGGCCCGGCCGGACTCGCCGCCGCGCAGCAGCTCGCGCGCGTCGGCCATGAAGTGACGGTGTTCGAGAAGAACGATCGCGTGGGCGGCCTGCTGCGCTATGGCATTCCCGGCTTCAAGCTCGACAAGGCCAATGTCGATCGCCGGATCGAACAGCTGAAGGCCGAAGGCATCATCTTCCGCACCGGCGTCTATGTCGGCGCCGGCAAGCTGGGCACGATCACCAACTGGTCCAAGGAAACCATTGCTCCGGATCAGCTGAAAGCAGATTTCGACGCCGTGCTGCTGACCGGCGGCTCCGAGAACCCGCGCGATCTGCCAGTGCCGGGCCGCGAGCTGAAGGGTATCCATTTCGCGATGGAGTTCCTGCCGCAGCAGAACAAGATCGACGCCGGCGACAAGCTCAAGGCCCAGCTGCGTGCCGATGGCAAGCACGTGGTGGTGATCGGCGGCGGCGACACCGGTTCCGATTGCGTCGGCACCTCGAACCGTCACGGCGCTTCCAGCGTCGCCCAGTTCGAACTGCTGCCGCAGCCGCCGGAAACCGAGAACAAGCCTATGGTCTGGCCGTACTGGCCGACCAAGCTGCGCACCTCGTCGAGCCATGAAGAAGGCTGCGAGCGCGACTGGTCGGTGGCCACCAAGCGCTTCGAAGGCTCGGGCGGCAAGGTCGAAAAGCTGGTTGCCTGCCGCCTCGAATGGAAGGACGGCAAGATGACCGAAGTGCCGAACTCCGAGTTCGAGATGAAGGCCGATCTGGTGCTGCTGGCGATGGGCTTCGTGTCCCCGGCAGCGACGGTGCTCGAAGCCTTCGGCGTCGACAAGGATGCCCGCGGCAACGCCAAGGCGACCACCGATGGCGACGGCTGCTACAAGACCAATGTCGACAAGGTATTC
>NZ_JAHFRY010000147.1:10717-11278 GCF_023266035.1 Nevskia sp. | reverse complement strand
CAGCCGTGGTCCGGATCAACTGACGCGCGGCGTGCCAGAAGCGCTCTTTCGCGCACCGAAGGAACCCGCTCCGGCCTGATTGCCAAGGCCGACCATCAGGTGACGAACGGAGGCAGTCGTCAGGCCGTGAGCATTCCGGTTCGGACCGCCGATTGCGACATTTCCGTGACCGACCAAGGCTTTATGACGGTATCGCGTACGGCTCGCAAGTCGTTGAATTCACATTTGTAAATCAATTAAAAAACATAATTTTTACAATAACTTGCATGTTCGAGGCAACGCTGGTCGAGGGCCGCGATTAGCCCCTGACAATTTCATGAATCCGTCATATCCGGTCAGTACTTTGCCGCCATTCCAAACGGCGCCGCCGTGGGCATTGATCTACTTACCGGGGAAATTTTCTTATGACGCGTGCACGTCTTGCCACGTCACTGTTTGCCATTGCGGTCGCCGGCCAGGTCGAGGCCGCACAGGTTTCGCCGGGTGAAGTTGCTGTCGCGGTCGTGCGGGGCGCTGAAGGCGTTGCCGGGCTGACCGTCTCGGTCGACGGCAAATCGATCG
>NZ_JAHFRY010000147.1:9375-10707 GCF_023266035.1 Nevskia sp. | reverse complement strand
AATCGATCGGCACCACCGATGCCGGTGGCCGCATCAGTTTCAGAACCACCAGCGGCCTGCATCGCATCGTGCTGACGCGCGGCACCACCAATGTCGCGTTCACCGAGATTCGCCTCGGCGATACCGATGCCGCCGAAGTCGCCGTCAACCTGCCCGCCGATATCGGCGACGCCAAGGTCGAACGCGACATCTTCAATGCTCGCGAAGCCGCGATCACGCCGATCGCCGGCACGGTCACCGACAGCAGCGGAAAGCCGCTCGCCGGCGCCAGGGTTTCGGCCGCCGACACCGCCATCAACACCACCACCGACGCCAGCGGCGCTTTCAAGCTGGACCTGCCGCGCGGCGAATACACGGTGCAGGTCGCCGCCGAAGGCTCGGCGCCGCAGGACATCACCGGCGTCCGCGCCTCGCCGCTGTTCGGCGGCTCGCTGGCGGTCAGCGTCAGTGCCGTCAAGCCTTCATCCGCAGCAGCCACGACCACGGCCGCCACTCCGGGCAACGGCGCCACCTCACTCGGCACGGTCACTGTGAAAGGCGTGGTCAGGCGTCAGTCGACAGCGACCAAGGAAAGAGTCGCGACCTCGGTCATCGACTCGGTTTCGCAGGAAGAAATCGCCGCCGCCGGTGATTCCAACGCCGGAGAAGCGATCCGCCGCGTGACCGGCGTCAGCGTGCAGAACAATGTCGTGGTGGTCCGCGGTCTCGGTGATCGCTATTCGACGACCCTGGTCAACGGCGCCGAAATCCCGAGCTTCAACCCGAGCCGCCGCGTGGTCGCCGTCGATGCCTTCCCGAGCGAATTCCTCGGCGGCCTGACGGTGCAGAAAACCTATAGCGCCGACCTGCCGGGCGAGTTCTCCGGTGGCGTCGCGCTGATCGAGACGCGGCCGACGCCGGATTTCGAAACCGGCGCGATCCGAGTCAACGTCGGTGGCAACACCCAGACCACGGCATCGCCGGTGCTCACCTATCAAGGCTCGGATTTCGACTACCTGGGCTTCGACGGCGGTCAGCGCGAATTGCCGCACCTCTATCGCGACATCACCAACAATGGCGCCAATTCGCTCGGCAGCGCTACCTCCGACCAACGTCTGGGCCTTCTGCAGTCGCTGCCGAATCTGTTCGACCTGCAGCGCATCGACAAGGCACCGGCCGACTTCGGCGGCAGCTTGACCTACGGCAACGTGTTCAAGTTCGGCGGCACCCAGAAGATCGGCTTCCAGCTCACCGGTCTTTACGACACCAATTTCCGCTTCCGCGACGAAGCCCGCGGCACCTTCACCGGCATCGGTGATGGCGTCAATGTCTCGCGTCAGGACAGCGAACAGC
>NZ_JAHFRY010000147.1:0-9365 GCF_023266035.1 Nevskia sp. | reverse complement strand
GTTCCGAGCAGACCTTCGACACCGGCGGCACGCTCGGCCTGGGCTACGAGTACTCCAAGCAGCACAAGGTCGATTTCGTGTCCCTGCTGTCGCGCCAGACGCAAAAGGGCGCGTTCTTCGCCCGCGCAGTCGCCAGTGATGCCGGCTTCGCGACCGATCAGGAGCGCATCACGCTCGACTACATCGAAGGCCAGTTGATCACCAACCAGCTGACCGGCAGGCATACGCTGGTCGATGCCGGCGGTCTGAAAATCAAGTGGCAGGCCGGTTATTCGGTGGCCGATCGTGACGTGCTGGATCGCCGCACCTACGGCCGCTTTCGCGCCGTCGGCAGCGACGATCCCTTCCTGCTCGGCTTCGGCCAATCCGGCGAAGCGTCCGAACCGCGCCGCAGCTGGGAATTCCTCCAGGACCGCACACTCGATCTCGGCATCGATCTGAGCCTGCCGTTCGAGTTCACCGAAACCCTGCGCGGCGATTTCAAGTGGGGCGCGCGTGGCACTCGTCGCGACCGCGATTTCGAATCGGTGCGCTTCGCCTATTCCTCGCCGGCCACGCAACGCAGCGATCTGTTCCGCATCGCCCAGTACGTGCCCAACCCGGAGAACGTGCTGACGCCGTTCTTCTTCGGCCCCGGCGGTTTCGATCTGACCGAGCTGAATACCTCGATCCGCGGCGGCGGCAACGCCAACATCTATGACGGCGCCCAGGACGTCAACGCGTTCTATCTGCTCGGCGATGTCTTCGTCGGCGAGCTGTTCGAGATCCAGGCCGGTGCCCGCCTCGAGAACTCGACGATCACCGTCGCAACCGGTGATCCGGCTGCCGGCGCCACGGTGGCTTCGCGTCTGACCGACAGCGACATCCTGCCGTCGCTGAACGCGACCTGGTTCATCAGCCGCAAGACCCAAGTACGCATCGGCGCGTCGCAGTCGCTGAACCGTCCGCAGTTCCGCGAACTGGCGGAGGTCGACTTCCTCGATCCGGAAACGCGCTTCCTGACCATCGGCAATGCCCAGCTGCGCTCGGCGAAGCTGACCAACTACGACCTGCGCTTCGAGCAGTACTGGAGCAACAGTTCGGCGGCCTCGGTCGGCGTGTTCTACAAGGACATCAAGAACCCGATCGAACTCAACATCGATGCCTCGGCAGGCAATCAGGTGGTGCGTTCGTTCCAGAACGCCAACAGCGCCAAGGACTACGGCATCGAGTTCGATGCCCGCCAGGACATGTCGATTCTCAAGGAGGTAGCGCCGGTCCTCCAGTTCGCCTACGTCGCCGGCAACTTCTCGCGCATCGAATCGAGAGTGAGCCTGCCGGATGGCTCCACTCGCCGGCTGCAGGGCCAGTCGAACTATCTGGTCAACGCCACGCTCGGCTACTCCAATCCGGCCCAGCGCACCGACGCCACGCTGCTGTTCAACATCTTCGGTGATCGCCTCGGGGAAGTCGGCATCAACGACCTGCCGAACTCCACCGAAAAGTCCTATCCGATGCTCGATTTCAACATTCGCCAGGGCTTCGGTCAGCACTGGCAGATCGGCCTCAAGGCGCGAAACCTGTTGGACCCGCGCATCGATATCGAACAGGGCCAGTTCAACGGCGCAGCGGCACTCCAGCGCAGTTACAAGCTGGGCCGCTCCGGCCAGATCAGCCTGCAGTACCAGTTCTGAACCTCTCAAGCTTTGCAATCACAACACGAACCCTCTGGAGAATAGAGATGCAGCTCAAGACAACCGCAGTCCTCGCGGCAGCCCTGATCGGAAGCGGAATTCTGGTCGGCTGCGAGGGGACTGATCTGAACCCGAACAGCACCATCATCAACATCGGCACGACTGGCGGCAGCACTGGCGGAACCACGGGCGGCACTACCGGCGGCACGACGGGCACCACCACTGGCGGCACCACTGATCCGAACGCGCCGCCAGCCGGCGCGCTGCGCGGCTCGATCGGCACCGGGGCCGGCACCACCTTCGTCGGCACCGGCCTGCCGGATCCGTTCTCGATCGCGACCTACTTCGCGCTGATGGGCTTCGGCAACGGCACCAGCGTGGTCGGCCGCATCGACGACACCGGCTACCCGGTTACCGGCACCACCGGCCTCGCCGCAACCTTCGCCGCGCCGGCCGTGTGGCCGCCAATCACCGCGACCGATGCGACCTCGCTGCCGGTGCCATCGACGATCGTCAGCACCAACTACATCGGTGCCTTCGATCCGGCGGTGACCCGTGCCAATGCCTGGACCGCCGGCTGGACCGTCCGCGTCAATGGCAACGACGACGTCTGGCGCTTCTTCGGCGGCACTGCCGGCACCGCGCTCGCCGGCGCCTCGGTCCCGCAGGCGAACGGCATCTGCCCGGAAGGCACCACCCTGGTCGGTGATTTCAATGCCCTGATCGGCAATCTCGCGAACGACGAGACCGGCCTGTTCACCGGCACCGCCGCAACCGGCAACTACGACGTCTGCCGCCTGCCGGCCCGTTATAACGTTGCCGGTACGCTGGCCCTGACCAACGACAACGTCTACGAGATCGAAGCAGACACCGTTCCAGGCGCAGTCATCGGCAATGGCGATCTGGCGCGCGGCGCGGTCGGCTACGCAGAGACGGCATCGATCCTGTCGATCGAGCCGGGCACCGTGGTCTACGCTTCCGCCCGTTCGGCGCTGGTCATCGGCCGCGGCGCGCAGATCATCGCCAACGGCACGGCGGCAGCGCCGATCGTACTCACCTCTCGCGCGCAGCTGCGCAATCGCTTCGACGGTGACTCGGCCACGCTGACCGACGCGCCGGCAGGCGGCTGGGCGGGCCTGGCCTTGCTCGGCCGCGCACAGGACAGTCAGTGCTCGGGCACGCCGCCGAACTTCGATGCTTGCGACGTGGTGATCGAAGGCAACGTCGGCCGCTATGGCGGCAATCTGCAGAACGACAGCTCCGGCAGCCTGCGCTACGTGATCGTCCGCTCGACCGGCTCGATCATCGCCGAGGGCAACGAACTGCAGGGCATCACCGCCGGCGGCGTCGGCCGCGGCACGGTGATCGACTACGTGCAGGTGCACCGCTCGAACGATGACGGCATCGAGTTCTTCGGCGGCAACGCTTTCGCGACCCACATGGTGTTCACCGGCGCGCAGGACGATTCCATCGACGGCGACAACGGCTGGACCGGCGGCGTGCAGTTCGCGCTGACGATCCAGGAGAACAACCTGCCGAACTCCGGTTTCGAGCTCGACGGCCGCTTCGCCCGCACGCCGATCACCTTCCCGCTGTTCGCCAACATCACCGTGCTCGGCCCTGCCCGCCGTCCGCTGCCGGCCGCGGGTGACCGTCTCGGCTTCCTGGCTCGCGAAGGCCTGCGCTTCTCGCTGAACAACACGATCATCACCGGCGACTTCCCGTTCGGTTGCATCGACATCGACGACAACGACGGCACCGCGATCGTCGAAAACACCTTCAGCCGAGTCAGCGAAGCTGGCGGCGCGTCGACCACCGGCGGCCCGCATCTGGTGTTCCGCAACGTGATCGCCGACTGCAGCGCCGTGAACTTCCGCGAAAACGACGAAGTGGCGCCGTAAGTCGATCGCAGCACCGCAGCACTTCGAAGACTGGGCGGGGCCGCGCAAGCGGCTCCGCCTTTTCATTGGGCGCGGGCTCCGTCCGGCGGTTCGGCTCGGCTAGTTCAGACCGTCCACCACGGCCCTTCCACCGCGTACGTCACGCCGTCGGTGCCGACCAGATTGCTGGTGCCGCGCTGCGAGCTGAAGTAGAAGAAGCGGCCATCCGGCGAGAACGCCGGGCCGGTGACTTCGGAGCCGACATGCTTGGGCCCGAGCTGCACCAGCGGCTGGAAGCGGCCATCCGGCCGGATCGCGACGGCGGCCTGTTCACTGTTCTGATCCTCGGCGACGATCACGTCGCCACCCGGCGTCATCACCAGATTGTCGACGCTGGTCAGCGGCGGCGTCGCGAACGCGGCATCGTCGTAGATCACCTGCAGGCTTTGCGCGGCAACATCGAGTGCCCAGACCCGGCGATCGCCCTTGGTCGAGAAGTAGACGACACCGCGCTGTTGCCAGATGCCTTCACCACCATTGAACGCAAAGCTGGCCGGCTGCTGCTTGCGAGTCGGCACGGCCGTGGACAGCAGACCCAGGCGCGGATTCGGCTCGGCAATGTCGAGCCATTCGATCGAGTAATGGCTGCCCTGCCCTGGCGTATTGACCAGCGCTGCATCGGCCAGGATGCGCAGCGCCTGCAGCCGGCCACGGCTCAGATCGGCGCGGCCGCCGACATTCGGGGCATCGGACAGGAAACGATAGAAGCGGCCATCCGGTTCGTCCTCGGTCAGATAGACGATGTTCGCGGCCGGGTCGATCGTCGCCGCTTCGTGCTTGAAGCGGCCGAGCAAGGGCCAGCTCTGCGGCTCGGCGACGCCGAAGGGATCGCATTCCCAGATCAGGCCGCGATCGAACTCCTCACCGCTGAACCAGGTCTGCCACGGCGTCACACCACCGCCGCAGTTGGTGCGGCTGAGCGCGCCGGGCAGGATTTCGTAGGCGCGTTCGATCACGCCTTGGGCGTTGAAGGCAATCGCGTTGACGCCGCCTGGCAGATGCTCGCGATTCGAAACATAGACCCAGCCGCCATCGGGCTTGGCGAACACGGCGGCACCGTCCGGATCGGTATGCCAGCGAAAGCTGGTGCCGGGCACGACTTCGCCAGCGCGGCCAATGACACGGGCAGTGAAGCCGGCCGGCAGCAGCAGATCGTTGGCATCCGGCGTCGTCGACAGCGGGCCGAGATCGGCCAGCGCGCCACGCCCGCCTGCACCGTCGCCACGCGTGCCGCCGTCAGCCGAGCCGCCACCCTGGCAAGCCGCCAGACCGCCGCCGACCGCGACCAGTCCCAAACCGAGCAGACCACCGCGCAGCACGCTGCGGCGATCGAGTTGCCGGCTGCGTCGGCGCCAGCGGCCAGTCTGATGATCGAATTGCATGAACGTCCCCGGATTCAAGTCGAGAGCGTTCAGATTAAGTCAGCGCGATGACAATCTCGTCACAAGCTGCGAGCGCCACGCGACTGACGGGCACGACTCAATTCGCCGGCATCGGCCCGGTGTGTTTCTGGGCGTCCACCTTCTGCTCGAACCAGTACAGGCCCCAGTGCAGATGCGGGCCGGTGACCCGGCCGGTGGCGCCGCTCAGGCCGACCTGCTGGCCCTGCTCGACGCGGTCGCCCACTTTCACATCGAGCCGCGACATGTGGACCATCACCGACTGCAGGCCGTGGCCGTGGTCGATGAAGACAGTGCCGCCGGTGAAATAGAGATCCGGCTCGGCGAGGCTGACGATGCCGCCCGCCGCGGCGACCAGTGGCGTGCCGACCGGCACCGCGACATCGACACCGTAATGCGGCGACTTCGGCTTGCCATTGAGCACGCGCTGGCTGCCGAAGACACCGCTGATGCGACCCTTCGCCGGCCAGATGAACGGCGTGGCGAAATCATCGATCGCGGTATCGCGGGTCCGGGCGCGCTTGATGATCACCTGCTCGGCGGCGATGCGCTTCTGCACCTTGGCCGGCGGATCGACGAACTTCGGCTCGATGCCGGTCAGCGCCTGCACGTCCCATTCGCGCTTGGCAACGTCATGCGTTTCGACGACGGCAACGCCGCCCGGCGGGGTGATCCGCAGCTCGACTTCGGGCTTGGCATCGCGGTCGAGGCCGATCACGAAACGGCCATCATCGCTGAGCTTCAAGCTCTGGCCTTCGAAGCTGAGCTTGCTGCCCGGCGCCGCCTTGCCGATCAGCAAACCGCCCTGCTCCCACTCGCCCTTGAGCAGCGTGTAAGGCGCTGCCTCGGCGGCGAACAAGGACGCCGAAGTCAGCAGCAGGCCGCCAATGGCAAGACGGATCAGGCGCATGGGCGAACTCAGGCGTTCTGCAACTGCAACAGCGCATCGGCCAGCGACAAGGTCTCCTGCCGTTCCGAGCCCAGACGACGCAGGGTAACCGTGCGCTCTTCGGCTTCCTTGCGACCGACGACGATGATCACCGGCACTTTCTGCAGCGAATGCTCGCGGATCTTGTAGTTGATCTTTTCGTTGCGCAGATCGGTCTGCACACGGACATCGAGCTTGGCAAGTGCCGCCGCGACTTCGGTCGCGTAGGCATCGGCGTCCGACACGATCGGGGTGACCACGGCCTGCACCGGCGCCAGCCAGTACGGCAGCGCACCGGCGTGATGCTCGATCAGGATGCCGATGAAGCGCTCCATCGAACCGACGATCGCCCGGTGCAGCATCACCGGATGCTGGCGTGCGGAGTTCTCGTCGACATAGGTCGCGCCCAAGCGCTCCGGCATCATGAAATCGACCTGCATGGTGCCAACCTGCCAGGCGCGGCCGATCGAGTCTTTCAGGTGATATTCGATCTTCGGGCCATAGAACGCGCCCTCGCCCGGCAGCTCGGTCCAGCTGGCGACACCGGCGGCGCGGAGTGCGGTGCGCAGTGCATCTTCGGCGCGATCCCAGGTCGCATCATCGCCCAGGCGCTTGTCCGGACGCAGCGCCAGTTTCACATCGAGATTGGTGAAACCGAAGTCGGCGTAGACCTGCATCGCCTGCTGGTGGAACGCGGTCACTTCCGGTTCGATCTGCGCTTCGGTGCAGAAGATGTGGCCGTCGTCCTGGGTGAAGGCGCGGACGCGCATGATGCCGTGCAGCGCACCGCTCGGTTCATTGCGATGGCAGCCGCCGAACTCGGCGTAGCGCACTGGCAGATCGCGGTAGCTGCGCAGGCCGGCGTTGAAAATCTGCACGTGGCCCGGGCAGTTCATCGGCTTGATCGCGTAGGTGCGCTTCTCGCTTTCGGTGAAGAACATGTTGTCCTGGTAGTTATCCCAGTGCCCGCTCTTTTTCCACAAGCTGACATCCATGATCTGCGGGCCGCGCACTTCCTGGTAACCGCCGGCCTTGTAGACCTTGCGCACGTACTGCTCGACGGCCTGCCAGATCGCCCAGCCCTTCGGATGCCAGAACACCATGCCTGGCGCTTCTTCCTGCTGGTGATAGAGATCGAGCTGCTTGCCGAGCTTGCGGTGATCGCGCTTCTCGGCTTCCTCGACCATCTTCAGATGGGCTTCGAGATCGGCATCGTTGGCGAACGCCAGGCCGTAGATGCGCTGCAGCTGGGCGTTGTTCGCATCACCACGCCAGTAGGCGCCGGAGACGCGGGTGAGCTTGAATGCGGTGCCGAGCTTGCCGGTCGACGGCAGATGCGGACCCAGGCACATGTCCAGCCAGGCATCGCCCTGCTTGTAGATGGTCAGCTCTTCGTCAGCCGCGATGCCGTCGCGAATCCACTCAGCCTTGAAGCTTTCACCGGCCTGCTCGAAATGCTTGACCGCGTCTTCATGAGACCAAACCTCGCGGACGATCGGCAGATCGCGCTTGACGATGTTGCGCATCCGCTGCTCGATGGTCGCCAGATCGGCCTCGGTGAATGGCTCCGGGCGGGCGAAGTCGTAATAGAAGCCGTACTCGGTCGATGGCCCGAAGGTCACCTGGGTGCCGGGAAACAGCTCCTGCACGGCCTGCGCCAGCACGTGGGCGGCGTCGTGGCGGAGCACTTCGAGCGCTTCCGGCTTGTCGCGGGTGACGATCTCGAACGCAGCATCGCGATCGATCGGCCGGTTCAGATCCCACAACTCGCCGTTGACTCTGACGACGACGGCTTTCTTGGCCAGGCCCGGCGAAATGCCGGTGGCGATCGAGAGGCCGGTTGGCGGTACGTCGAAAGCTTTGACGTTGCCGTCGGGAAAAGTGATGGAGATGGACATGTTCGATGTTCCGTTATTCAGTAGAGAGCGGCAGCAGATTCAGGCGCGGGCGACGGCGGCGGCCAGCCGCGCCAGCGTCCGCTCGCGGCCGAGCAGGAACAGCGTCGCGTCGATCGGCGGCGACACCGCCATGCCGCAGACGGCCACCCGGATCGGCTGGGCGATCTTGCCGAGGCCCAGGCCTTTGGCTTCGGCGAAACCGTTGACCGCTGCGTGCAGGGCTTCGGTGGTCCATTCCGGCAGCGCTTCCAGTTGCGCGCGCAGTTCGTCGAGCAGCGCCAGCGAATCGGCGTTGAAGTGCTTGGCGGCGTCCTTCTCGTTGTAGCCGTCGAGGTCGGCGAAGAAGAACTTCGATTTCTCCGCCATCTCGACCAGCGACCGGCAGCGCTCGCGCTGCTGCTCGACGACTGCAGTCAGGCTCGGGCCCTTGGCGACATCGATGCCGATCCTCTCCAGATGCCAGGTGAATTCCGGCACCACGACGGCAGGATCGACGCTCTTCAGGTACTGGTGATTGACCCACCAGGCCTTCTCCATGTCGAAGCGTCCCGGGCTTGCCGAGACGTGATCGAAGTCGAACTTGGCGATCATTTCCTCGCGGGTGAACAGCTCCTGATCGCCGTGGCTCCAGCCGAGGCGGACCAGGTAGTTCAGCAGCGCTTCCGGCAGGAAACCCATCGCCCGGTATTCCATGACCCCGAGCGCGCCGTGGCGCTTCGACAGCTTGGCGCCGTCGCTGCCGAGGATCATCGAGACATGGGCGTAAGCCGGCGGCGTGGCACCGAGCGCGCGCAGGATGTTGATCTGGCGCGGGGTGTTGTTGACGTGATCGTCGCCGCGGATGACATGAGTGACGCCCATGTCCCAGTCGTCGACGACGACGCAGAAGTTGTAGGTCGGCGTGCCGTCGCCACGGGCGATGATCAGATCGTCCAGCTCGTCGCTGGCGAACACGATCCTGCCCTTGATCAGGTCATCGAGCACCACTTCGCCTTCGGTCGGATTGCGGAAGCGAACCACTGGCGCAACGCCCACCGGCGGCGGCGGCAGTACCTTGCCGGCTTCCGGGCGCCAGCGGCCGTCATAGCGCGGCTTCTGCTTGTTGGCCATCTGCTCGGCACGCAGGGCGTCCAGCTCTTCCTTGCTCGCGTAGCAGTGATACGCGCTGCCCTCGACCAGCATCTGGGCGATCACTTCCTTGTAGCGATCGAAACGCTGGGTCTGGTAGATCGGTTCGGCGTTGTCGCCATTCAGACCGAGCCAGGCCATGCCTTCGAAGATCGCGTCGACCGCCTCCTGGGTCGAACGCTCGCGATCGGTGTCCTCGATGCGCAGCAGAAATTTTCCGTTATCGCGCTTCGCGTACAGATAGGAGAACAGCGCGGTGCGCGCGCCGCCGATGTGCAGAAAACCGGTCGGGGACGGAGCGAAACGGGTGGTGACAGACATGGCTGGTGCGCGGCGAATCCTTGGAAGGCCGCGATTCTAAACCATCGCTCCTGCCCTACTTCGCGGCCGCCGCAGCC
>NZ_JAHFRY010000024.1 GCF_023266035.1 Nevskia sp. | reverse complement strand
CGCTGCCTTCGGATGAGCCCCTGGCGCTGGGGGGCAGCAACACGGCGCCGAATCCGGTGGAGCAGTTGCTGGGCGCGCTCGGCAACTGTCTTGCGGTGGGGTATGCAGCGAATGCGCGACTGCAGGGGATCACGCTGGAATCCCTGCGCATCCGGCTGGAGGGCGACATCGATCTGCATGCCTTTCTCGGGCTGGTGACCGGCGGCAATGCCGGTTACGAGGCGATCCGTGTCTCGGTGGAACTCAAGTCGGATGCTCCGCGCGAACAGTTGCAGGCCTTGCACCAGAAGGTGGTGGGCAGCTCGCCGGTCGGCCACAGCCTGACCCGCGCGGTGCCGCTTCGGATCAACTTGCGCGAAGACTGATGGCGCGTAGCCTGGGTGCACCCCCTAGCCGTTCATTACATCAAGTGAACGGCTAGCTAGCGGCGCGGTTGGGCAACCCCCTTGCGCTGGGGCGATGGCGTCATCTCGATGACGATGCCGGCGCGCTGCTGGTACCGGTCCTGCGCGGTGGACTGTGATTGAGCTGCCAGCGGCACGGCTGACGGCGATGCAGCCACTGTCGGCGCTTTTTGCTGGCGCTGGATCCTGTGGTCCTGTGCAGAGGCGTTTGAAGCAAGCAGCAGCGCCATGGAGCCAAACTGAAATCGAATTGCAGGGTTCATCGACAGTCTCCGAAGGAAAAGTGACGCGGGGTCATCTACCCCAACGCAAGCCGCTGCCGAAACCGGACATGGCTCAGCCCAGCGACAGGAACAGCACCAGGCAAGTTGGCAACACCCACAACGCCCTGCGCCCGGCCGGCATCGCCGCTGCGAACAGCAGCAGCAACAGACAGGCGGCCGTGCGCACCGGGCCGAGCAGCCAGCTGAGCGGGTCATAGACCTGGGCCAGATACAGGCGCTGCGCCGGGTGGACGCGCATCGGCAATTCCTCGCCGACTCGATAGAAGCGACCGCCAGGAAGCCGCGTGCTCTTGAATCGGTGAGATTCCATGCGCGGATCGACCACCGCGCGGCCGAGAAAACAGTTGGCGCGATGGCGCGTCACGCAACTGTCCTGCGCCACCGTCACCATGCCGACCACCGGCTCACCGGCCTGCAGCAGCCAGAAGCGCATGCCGAGCTGGAACGCGAGGACGGCCAGCGGAAGCGTGCAGGTCCACAGCAGGATCAGACGATGCACCGGCCGGCCACTCAGCACGCTAGCGGCCGACGACGCCGACGCCGGGCACGCCGAGCCCCAGGCAATAGGTCTGCTGCTTCTTGGCCCGGAACACGCAGGCGTCACCGCCGCCGACCGCGCTATTGAAGCCGGCGCGGAACACGCCGTCACCGGTCGGATCGCGGCTGGTGACATTGCCGCCCTCGGAATTCTCGCTCTTGCCGATGGTCACCACCGCGGCGCCGCTCTTGTTGTAGGCGGCGACCATGCGATCGGCGCCGATCAGGCCGGAGCCCACCGTGCCGTCGCTGGCGAAGGCGTGGACGACGCCAGAGCCGTCGCTGTTGGCTGCGAGCGCCGCCGAATTCTTGGCGCCATTGCCGACGGTGACGATGCCCGCCCCCGGTGTCGCCGGATTTTCGCCCGCCGCGGCGACCTGCTTGCCGCCCTTGTCGTAGAGCCGCAGTGCCACGCCCTTGCCGGGCACAGCGCCCAGGCCCGCTGCGGGCTGGCCGTTCTTCTCCACCACCACACCCAGGTCGGTGGCCGACGCCACCAGCGTCACGTTATTGGGTTCGCCGTTGAACACTTCGACGGTGGCCTTACCGTTGCCGGCGGACATCTGCACGATCGCCTCGCGGTTCTGCACGCCTACGCGCGCCGGCGAGCCGGGGTTGGCAATCAGCGCCACGAGGTTGGCGTTGTCGCTGCCCAGCAGCAGTGTGCCGTCGGCCGACAGCCGCAGGATCGGCTTGCCGCCGGCACCCAGCACAGTCAGTGGCGCCTTCAGCATCCCGCTTTCGATAGCGGCGACGCGGGCCTCGAGCGCGGCGATCCTTTCATCCATCGTCTCAGGGCGTGTTTGTACTTCGCCTTTTTCGTCGAAGACCTGAACGCGGCGCGGTACCTGAGGCATCTGCGACGCTGGCACCGGCACACCGTCCGCGCCAAAGACCATCCTGGCGCTTGACTTCGGAGTCGGTGGCAGGGCTTTCAGGTCGGCTTGTTCGGCACCGGTAGCCGTCCACGAAGCGCTAGACAGCAGGGCGACGCAGACCACAAAGGAAGCAGTACGAATGGAGGTCATTTCAGTTTCCGGGGGGGAAGAGAGTCACTGCGCCACCAGCTCGACTCGCCGGTTCTGCGCGCGGCCTTCCAGCGTGGTGTTGGCCGCCTGCGGCCGCGTAGCGCCGTAGCCCTGCGCGCTCAGGCGCGCGGCGAGTTCGGGGTTGATGCTGATCAAGGCTGCGCGCACCGACTCGGCCCGCGCGCGGGACAAGGCGAGATTCTTCGCTGTGTCGCCGACAATGTCGGTGTGGCCCTCGAGCGTCAGAGTGCCGGGCGCTTCACCCGCAGCCTCGGCGATCGTCCGCACCGCAGCGGCGGATTCCGGCTTGAGCATGGCGCTGCCGAAATCGAAGAACAGGCCCGGCAGGGTGACGCGCTTCTTCGCCTTCAGCGTCTCGCCCAGTTGCTTGTTGTCCGGCACCGGGAAGTCGATGCGCACCACGCGCAAGCTGGCCGTACCGATGCGCCACTGCAGCGTGATCGGGTTGTTCGCGTCGTCGAGCAAGCTCAGCTCGGCATCCAGCGTCTGCCCGCTTTTGGCGGTGAAGCGACCACCGGCAACGATCACCGGCAGGCTCGAAATCTGGCCATTGACCAGCACCGACAGCGTGCCCGCGGAGCGCCGCGCCAGCTCGCCCTTGTAGCTGGCGCCGGGATTGGCCATCAGCGCCGCCGCCAAGCCGATCGCTGATTCCTGTGCGCCCGGCATGGCCGCCAGCGCATCCGCCATCCAGTGGTCTTCGCCGACCAGCGCAAAGCGGCTCTTGCCGGCGGCTTTCAGCTCGGCCAGCACCTGCACGGACGCGCCAAGCGCGGTGGTGCCGGGATAGTCCTCGTCGGTGTCGGCTTCGAAGCGGCTGCGATAGGTGTGCGCGGCGAGCAGGTCGGCGTCGTGCAGCAGGCGTTCGCTGTCGATCGAGCGCGGCCTGCCGGCGTCGCCGGGCACGCTGGCCGAATAGCGCAGCCGCCAGCCATCGCCCTCGCGGCCGGCCAGGCGTTTGCGCGACTCGTAATCGCCGGCGGGACCGGCAATGGCCGTGGTCACGGTCAGGCCCTCGACCAACGGCACGCCCGCCGTGCACACGCCAGGCAGCAAGGCGAGACCGAACAGTGCGGCGCGCACGATCACAGCTGTGCCACCGCGCTGCGCGCCAGCGTTTCCAGGCGCTGCGCCAGACCTTGAAGCTTGTCGGTGCCGGTAACGTTGAGCGTCAGCACCCGCGTGCCCTTGCGCAGCACCAGTTGCTGGGCGCCGACCTGGTGCGAACCGAAGCTTGCACCGAAGCTGGCGGCCGACAGCCAGGCCTCGTCGCCGAGCGCATCGAGATCCTGGCCCGACTTTTTGGTCTTCTCGCCGATCCGGCTGTTGACCGTGCCGGCGAGATTGCCCGGCTGGCCGGCGATGCCGTTGAACACCGCCTGCGCCATGGCGAGGTCTTCGTTATCGCCGACGATCAGCGTCAGCATGGTGATATTGCCGACCCCGGCCGAGCTGCCGTACATGCAGGCCTCCGGTTCCTCGGTCATCAGGCTGGCTTCGCTGCCGAGCACGGTGCTGGCCTGTTCGGCGGACAGCAGGCTGCAGGCGGCCGGCAACGGGCTTTCTGCAGGTGGCTGCGCCTGCGCCTGCTCGAACGAAGGCCAGGCGGAAGCGTCGGCGGCGGGCGACTCCTTGCCGCAAGCAGAGAGCACGAGCAACGGCAACAGCACGAACAAGCTGCGATGCATGGCGTTCATGCTCAGAGCTTCGGCACGGTCACGCCGCTGTAGCGGTTGACGATGCGCACCTTGCCGGCGGCCTGCGCGTAGATCAGGCCGTCCTGGCCGATGTAGGCCTTGCTGGTGCCCGGCTCCGCGCCGGGAATGGTCAGCCGGTATTCGACCACCGTGGTGGCGACGCCGTCGACGGTTTCGCTGCCGAGCTTCCGGCAGTTGTCGATCTTGCTGCTGCCCTTGCGGATGTCGGCGACCATGCTGCGTTCGATCGCGCCGAAGCCGCTGTGCGCCTTGCGCCATTTGGCTGTCGGTGAATCGCGGCTGTACATCACGCCGTCGACGATGATCGCTTCCAGCCGGATGCCGTCGGACTCGCTGATGGTCTGGCGCGCCGGCTGCTCGGCGGTTTTCTCGGCGGCCTTCACGTATAGCTCGCAGGTGGCGTCGAAGGCTTGCGCGGGTGCTGCGGCGGCAACGGCCGTCAGCGCCAGCAGGCAGAAAGCTTTTTTCATGGGATCAGCTCCGGTGGTGTTCATGACAGCGAACGTGGCGGCGGGCCGAAACCGGACATCGGCGCGGTGCGCGCCGTGAACGGCGGCACTACTTCGGCATCACCGACGGCGTGGTGGTGCCGTCTCGGCTGCTGCCGCTGAAGAAGGGAACCAGCGTGTTGGCCTCGTCGGCGCGCTTCAGCCAGTGGCTGTACGACTTGCCGCTGATGAAGCCCATGTTCGGCACGCTGTAGCCGTGGCGATGAGTGGCCATCAACTGCTCGCTGACCCGCATGCGCACCTGCAGGTCGTCCATCTGCCGGATCAGCTCGGCGACCCGCTTGCGCAGGATCGCGATCTGTTGCTGCTCCGGCATGCTGCCTTCCGGCAGCTGGCTTTCCATGCGCCGGTCGTGATCCGCCGCGGAAACCGCCGGGCCTGGCGGCACGCGCAGCGCCTGGTAGCCGTCCGGCACCTGCGATGCCTGAACTTCATGGCTATCGATCGCAGCCGGCTCGGGTGGCATCGGCTGCTGCATGCGGGGCAGCTGGCGGCGCTGCATCGGCGGCGCCTGGGTCGTGGTGGCGGGCGCCGTCAGATTCCAGTTCGGAGGCTCCTGGGTTTGCGCACCGGCACTGGCACTGAAGCCCAGCACCAGCACGCACAGGCCGCGCGGCAGCAAGGGCCGGCTCACAGGCTCATCCCGCGCGGCACCAGCGCCTTCAGGTTCAACGAGTAATTGCAGTAGCCGTACTGGGAAATCTCGACTTGCGCATAAGGCCCGGTCAGCAGATGGAAACCGATCTCGCGCCTGACCGTGGTCACCGGCTGGTTCATTCGCCAGTCCACCGTCACCGTGGCCGCCGGACGTTCACCGGGCGCGCGGGTGAGGTCATGAAGATCGCCACCGACATTGACGCTGATGCTGCTCAGCCCGGTGTGCTGACGCTCGATCCATTCCGCCGAGCCGGACACCCGCGCCCATTCCGGCAACTGCACCTGGAACACGTCGCGGCCGGCGACCAGTTGGTCGGAAAGATGGATGGCGGCAGCGCCCAGCAGCACCGGCTGCGTGGTCCACGGCAGCAGCAGCATGGCCAGGGTTGGCGGTGGCACGGCCGACGCACCGCCGTCGAAAGCCGAACACAGACCGGGCGCGGCGCAGTCACGCAGCGCGATCATTCGCGACGGAATGTCCTGCTCGACCCAGCTCGGCTCGAAGCGCGCCGGCCGGATCTGCGACAGCACCTGATCGTTGCGCAGCACGGTCACCCGCGCTTCGCCGATCGCCAGGCCACTGATGTCCGCCGGCAGCTTGGCCAGCAGCTTGTCGTCCTGCCATTCCAGCGGCGTCAGGGTCAGCGTGCCGACCGGCGCCGGCAAGGTGATCTGCACGCTGCCGCGCGCCCGGCCGAAACAGCTGCCGCGCAGGATGAACTCGCCATCCGGCGTCAGCCGGTCGCCATCGGCGAGCAGGCGGCTGATTCTTGGCGTATCGCCGAACGCCTTGCACCAGGCTGCAGGATCATCGCGGTAGCGGATCGCAGCCGTTGCACCTGCGCCTGGCGACACTCTGCGGATCGAATCGCCGCCGTTGCGCTGTACCGCGATGGGCGCCACGCCAGCGAAGGATCGACGGCTCTGCAGTTGAGCGTTGCCGCGCACGGTCTGATCGCGGGCATTGCCATCGGCGCTGCTGCCGATGCTGTCGATGTTGTCTGGCGTCAGCTTCAGGTACTGCGCGCGCAAGGCCTGATTGCCGCGCATCACCGTGTCCGCCTGGGTCGTCCGGATCGCCAGACGCTGTGGCTGCGCGCGGCCTGCGCCTTCGATCACCGGCGCCAGCAGCGCGCGCTGCGCTTCGGCTGCGGGAACCGTGCGGCCGCCACTCTGCACCGGCGTGTCCGGCGCAGCACTGAGCAGTTCGAAGATGCCCTGGCCGGCGCTGGTTACAGCGCTGTCCTGCGTTGCCACTTTCGGCAGAACTCGACGTTGTATCTGCGGCTGGACCATCGGTGCGCTCATCGACGATGGCGGCGCGCCCCAGTCCGGAGCCTGCTGTGGCTGCTGGCTGTCAGCGTTGCGCACGGAAGTCTGGCTCGGTGCGCGGTTCCAGGACTGCACAGTAGCTGGCGACTGTGTGGCGCCTGCATTGCGCTGGCCGGGGATGGTCGACGGCGCTGGCTGCGCGAGGGCCGTCGTCGCGGACAAGGACAGGAAACAGGCAGCGAGCAGCGGGTGGATGGGCTGGTTCATCGATTTGCTCCGGGGTACTTGCAGGAGCAAACGCAATCGATCGCGAGAAGCGGACATCAGCGCGCGAGTTTTCTGTGCAGCCAGCAGAACAGGCCGAGGTTGAAGCCGATCAGCAGCAGCTTGATCAGCAGCGCCGGCAGCAGCTGCGCGCTGATCGCCCAAGCATCGGCGGACAGATAGCGCAGCGCCAAGCCCAGCTGCAGGAGCTGCAGCAGCAGCGCCGCAGCCAGCAGCAGCCGCAGGCCGTGCAGCGCCAGCCTCACCACCAGCCACCGCGCCAGGGCGGCATCGCCGTCTGTGGCTCGTAGCGAGGCTGGTACGGCGCCAGCGCGCACCAGTCGATCGTGCGATCGGCGGCTGCCGCAGACGGCTCGCGCGGCGGACAGGCCGGCGCTCGTTGACGACGATCGAAGTCATCGCGGAACCCCTGCAGGCCATAGGGTGACGCGAAGACCAGCGGCGGCAGGGTCGAAGGCGCCATCGGCTGTGGTACTTCCGCAGGCGGCATGGCCTGCGCCGACACCGCCAGCAGCAGGCCGATGGCCCAAGGCGTGCGGCGCTTCATCTCGGCGCCGGCGGCGCGGCGTCCGGATAGGGATCGGGATAAGTGTTGTAGACGGCGCCGCCAGCGCCGCCCCAATCGATGCCCGACGCTGCCGGCGTGGCTTGCCGCTTGCGCTTCGGCGTCAGCGCCGCCGGCGGCTGCACATCCGGCACCACGGCGGTGCTCGGGCCCTGATTGGGAATCGTCGATGGTGCGGCGACGCCACCCTGCCCGTACGGAGATTGTCCATACGAGGGCTGGCCATAAGCGTCATACGAGCCGTAAGGATCGGCACTGCCGTAGCCCGACTGGGCAGCAGCGGGCAAGGCCATGAACGCGGCGAGGAGCATCAAGGAAGCGCGCATGCCGGCGTCCTCAACCGCCGGCCTGGGCGACGCTGCTGTCGAAGCGCAGCAGCAGCTGGCGCACGCTTTCCTCGATCGCTTCGCGCAATGCGGCATCGAAGCTGTCCTTGCGGGTCGACTGGTGCTGGACTTCCGGCATGTACGGCGAGGTGGATTTGCCGTTCTCGGCCATCACCCGATTGACCAGCGCGCCGAGGCCGCCGACGCTGATCGCCGACCCGCCGAGCGTCTTGCGCACATTGATCGCGTCGACGACATCGCCGGTGGCGGCATCGACGATGCTGACATCGAGCCCCAGCTCATCCTGGTTGCTGGCGCCGCCGAGCTGGAAGCCGCCGATGTTGATGCCATTGCTGCTGGTACCGGCGCCGCCGTTCAGCTCGGTGATCTCGGCCTGGAAGATGTACTCGGCGCCGCGCAACTGCTGTTGCGCGCTATTGCCGCTGGTCTGGCCGGCGGCGTTCATCTGCTTCTCGCGGACCACACCGCGATCGAGCTGGGCACGCTCGACGACTCTGAACTGGCCACTCTTGACCAGCGCCGTCTTGAACTGCTCGGTGGCGCCGCGCGGCGGCAGTTCCTGCAGATTGCTGGTGACCTCGTAGATCGCCACCGCCACGCGCTGCTCGGGGCTCTTGCGTGGCAGCTTGGTCAGCGCCTGGTGGCTGGCACTGCGGTCGGCCTGCGCCGGGGCCGTGCTGGCACAGCCGGCCAGGGTCCCGGACAGGGTCAGGGTGGCAGCGAGGGCAAGCGCGGCAGCTTGCACGGCAGGGATCAGGTTCATCGGCGCGGCTCCGTCACAGGGGTTGTACCCGAGCAAACGCAGCGCGCCGCCCAAACCGGACATCGTCGTTGGTGATGCTGTCTGGCTCATGGCGTCAGCCGCAGCAGCGAGACGCGGTTGCGCGAGGTGCTGCCGTCCATGGAGGAGGCCTCGATCGCCTGGTACAGCACGCCGCCGATATTCAGCAGGCGCTGCTGGCGGCCGCTGTCGGGCACGTAGCCACTGGCCCGATTGCCGGGCGAGAACGGCACGACCGCGCCGTCATCGGCACCGAATGGGCGGTAGCGGTCAGCGGCGTCGCTGGCTTGTACCAGCGGCGTGTTGGTGAAGCGGCCGTTGACCGAGGCTACCCGGGCCCAGCCCAGCGTGGCCTCGTCGCCCAGCATCGCGAAAGCGATTTCCGGCTGCAGCGAGCCGTTGACCGGAATGCCGGCGGCGGCACCGGCCGTCCACTGGCTGCCGTCGTAACGAAACACCGCCACCGACTGGCGATTGCCGCCGGCCACGATCGGCTGACCGCTGGCCGTGAAGCGCAGCAAAGGGTCGTACTCCGCACCCTGGCCCGCCGGTGCCGGCAAACGGCCCTGATCGGGACCGACGGCCTGCCAGGCGCCCGGCCCCGACTGCGGCCCTGGCCCAGCCACGTAGCGCAACACGCGCGCCGCCTCGGCTGTCGAACGCTGGCTGCTGGCGACGTAGGCCTGGCCGTCCGGCGCCAGCTGCAGGTCGAACTGCTCGCCGTCGAATGGATCGGATGCGGCCAACGGCGCCGCTATCCCGGTCCAGGCGCTGCCGTCGTAACGCCTGACTTCGAACTGGAAGTCCGACTGCGCGCTGCGCAGCGCCACCAGCGGGCGATCGTCGCCATCGACGCGGATCAGCACGCGGGCGGTCGTGCAGGAGGCTCGGCCAGGGTTCTGGCCAAGCACGCCCTGGTCAGGCCCCAGCGTCTGCCAGGCGCTGCCCGAGTAGCGCTGCACCACGGTCCGGATACCGGCGCTGCCGAGCGCTTCGGTGTAGGCCAGCAGCGGCCGGTTGCTGCTGTCGAAGGCCAGGCTGGCGGCATTGGCGCCGCTGAAGCCGCAGTTGCGCGGCACGATGCCGGTGAGTTCGCCGGCGGCTTCGAGCCACTCGCTGCCGCTCCAGCGGCGCAGCACCAGCGCCTGCCGCGCGCTGCCGCCTTCGCTGTAGTCGCGCGACAGCAGCAGCACCGGCTGACCGGCACGGTCGGCGACCAGGTCCAGCAGCTTGTAACCGTCGAGCACCGCGCCCTGCGGCAGCCAGTGGCTGAGTTCGGCGGACAGATTGAGCGGCCAGGTCAGGCCATCGATGCTGGCGGCTTCCAGCACGTAAGTGCCGATGCTGGCCGGCAGCGAGCGCTGCAGGAAGCTGAAGCTGCTGGCATTGCCATCGGCCGGGAAGTTGAAGACCTCGCTGCCGTCGGGCTCGCGCAAACGATAGTGCACGCGGTTTTCGCGCAGGCCGAAGTGCAGCGTGCGCGCCGCTTCGACGTTGAAGCTGGTGCGCAATACCGTCAGTTCCGGCTGGCTGCGGTTCAAGTCCAGCGGCAGCGGCAGCGTTTCGGCCTGATCGCTGCCGAGCAGTTCGATACGCAGGCGCGCCGTCGTCGGCGTGTCGCCGGTCGGCAGCAGTTCCACGCGGTGCTCGCCGTTCGCCGCCAGCAGCACGGTCAAACCGGCTTGCAGATTGCCGCCGGCCACCGGCAACAGGCCCCGGAACACGCGGAGCTCGCCCTGCACCGGAGCGCCGCTGCCGGTCGGCGTCACGGTGACGCGCAGCCAGCGGAAGCCCTGCCCTTCAAGACGGAAGCTCTGCGTTTCACCGGCTTCGAAGCGACGTTCGGCCTCGAACGGCAGGGTGATCGCCTCGCCATCGCCGCCGCCGGTTTCCAGCGGCCGCATCTTCACCACCACTTCGCTTTCGGTACTGCCGGCAGCGAGCGTGGCGCTGCCGGTGAAACTACCGTTCAGGGCGGTGACGGTGAAGCGGATCGGCGCATTGGCCGGCAGTGCAAGGACGTCGCCGCCGACCGGCACCGCACCGTAGGCCGAGAAGCCGGGCAGCGGCGGTGGCGGCGGTTCCGCCTGGCTGCCGAAGCGGGCCGGTGCGTGGGCCGGCGCGCCTCGTGCTGCACCCTGGGGCGGGATGCCGCGGTCCATCTCGGCCAGCCAGTTGCAGAGCACGGCAGTGGCAAAATGATCACGTGCCCCCGGCACGCCGATGTCGTCGTCGTAGACACAGCGGCCGCGCACACCGGGACTGCGCAGCACGAAGGGAATGTCGGCATTCCACGGCGAGAAGTGCGACACCGTCGCGCGCAGCGCCATGCCGGTGGGCGCAGCGGCGGCGGCCACCACTTCACCCTCGCCTTCCTGCACCCAGAGCCCGGAGGTTTCGCTCAGCGACCACAGCGGCAGGCGCTCGCCGACCGCGATCACAGCGCCGCCAAGCCGCTGCGTGGCGTACAGCGGCAGCAGGATTTCCGCCGGCTTGCCGGGCGCCAGCTGCAGCCGCTGGCCGCCTTGGCTGAGCACGAAATCGGTAGTGCCGTAGCTGACGATCGGCTGGACGACGGCATTGGCATCGATCCCGGCGAACTGGCCGGGGAAGCCGCCAGCATTGGGCAAGGTGATGTCGATCGGCGTCATCGTGATGTCCACCGCACCGCTGACCGGAACCCCGGCGGCGGTGACCAGCGCGGCCGGCGGCAACTGGATGCGGACGCCGTCGCGGCCGCTCAGCACGCCGCCGGCCGCGGCATCGGCCAAGGTCTGCGCCGGCTCGCCGGCACGCATCGCCACGACGAAGCTGGTGTCTTCGCCACTGCCTTCGGGGAAGTTCAGGGTCTGGACCTGGTCGACATAGCCGCTGCGGCTGAAGCGCAGGGTTTGCGGCACGCCGATGCCCAGCGCCAGCGACAGCCGGCCGTCGCCGTCGGTGACGCCGGTGGTAGCGCCGGCGCGCACGCCGACCTCGGCCAGCGCGCTGCCATCGAGTGCGGTGACCCGGCCGCTGACCGCCTGCGTCCGTGCCGGCCCCGGCGCCGGCGCGACGGTGATCGTGTGGCTGAGGCTGCCGCTGGCGCCCGCGGGATCGGTCGCGGTCAGCGTCACCGGGTAGCTGCCGGCGCTGTCGAACACGTGCGCCAGACGCCCGCCACCGCCGCGCAGGCCGTCACCGAAATCCCAGTGCAGGCTGAGCGCATCGCCATCCGGATCGCTGGACGCGCTGCCGTCGAACGCCAGCGGCTGGCCGGCGATCACCGTGGCGGGCGCTGCGAACTGCGCGACCGGCGCGCGATTGCCGGCCGGTGGTGGTGGTGGCGGTGCGGGGGTTCCCGGCGCAGCGCCATCGCAGCCCGCCAGCAGGGCGAGGACGACGGCGATCGGCAGGATGCGGGCAAAGGTCATGGCGTGGGCTTCCGGGCGTGATGGCTCACCCCTGCAAACGCAACCGCGCGCCCAAACCGGACATCGTTCCTTCAGGGAACCGAGGCCGCTGACGGCCGGGTTCAGCGTGCCGCTGCCACCTCGCTGCGCAACCGGTCCATAGAGGCCTGCAGGTTCCGATCACGCAGGCCGGTGGCTCGCGACCATAGCGCCTGTGCCTGATCGCTGGCCTTGCGTGCGTCCGCCACAGCACCCGCCTGCAGCAGCAGACTGGCGCGGCCCGCCCAGGCCAGCGCGACGGCTTCGGTCTGGCGACTACCGGCCTTGTCGATCACCTGATCGAAGGCAGCAGCGGCCTGCTCCCGGTCTTTCAGTGCCAGCCAGGCCCGGCCACGCAGTTCGTAATAGGCCAGCGTATCGGCACGACCGGCGAGCGCCTCTGCCGAGAAGAACGCATGCGCCGCGTCGAGCGCAGGACGGGCCTGATCGGCGCGGCCCAGTTGCGCGTAGGCGAGACCGAGCAGCAGTTGCACCGTGGGCTGCTCCGGCGGATAGCTGCCGGGCTTGCGGTACTCGCGATCGGCCTGTTCGAGCCAGCGCGCGGCGTCTGCCGGCCGGCCTTCGGCGAGCAGGCGTTCGCCGTAGAGCCGATGGGCGAAGGCATCGTCCGGGTACTCGCTCCAGTCCGCGGGGATCAGCGGCATCAGTGCGGCGAACATGGCGTCGGCGCGTGCGGTATCGCCAGCGAGATGCACGGCGCGAGCGTGGCTGGCCTCCATGCGCCAGTACCAGCCATCGTCGAGTGCGCCGGTGCGGCGCAGCAGTTCGGTGGCGCGTGCGTAGGCCTGATCGGCTTCAGCCGCCTGACCAAGCTGCAGGCAGGCATTGCCGAGGTTGCCCCAGTAGGCGGCCAGCTGCAGATCGTTGGTGTCCTTGACGCCGCCGTGGATCTCGATGGCGCGCAGGGTGTCGGCCTTGGCGGTCGCGTAGTCCTCGTCGTGATAGGCGTTGGTGGCGCGGTTGGCGATGGCGGTGCCGTAGTCGGCATGGGTGGGCGCGTACTTCTCCAGCAGCCGCACCGCTTCGTCGAGCGCGTGGCGGCGTTCAGCGGCGCTGCCTTCGCGATAGGTCAGCACCGCCTCCTTGCTGATCCACCAGGCGGCGCGCAGCTCGCTCTCGTCGTGGCCGCCACGGGTGAGCAGCGGGTCGATGCGTGCGAGCAGCGCATCGGCGGCCTCGAACTCGCTGCGGTTGACGTAGCGGCTGGCGTCGAACAGCAGCCATCGCAGATAGATCGCGTGGGTTTCGCCGTACAGCGCGCGGCCCATCGCTTCGCGACGGCTCTGCATCGCTGCGCTGCGCGCGTCGTTGTCGTAAAGCAGAACCATGTCGGTGATCACGCCGTACAGCTCCACCTGGGTCAGCGGATCATCGGCGAACTCGCGTTCGACTCTATCGGCGCCGAGTTCCAGCAGCTCGCGCGCAGTGATCTCGCCGCGCGGCTTGTCGGACGCGATGCGCGGATCGTTGGCGATGAACAGGCTGACCAGGAAGTCCTTGGTGGCGTCGGCACGGCGGGCCTGCTCCGCGGTGCGCTGCGCCTGCCAGAGCACGCCGCCGATACCCACCGCCAGGCTCGCCAGCAGCAGCCCACCGACGGCGACACCGCGACGATTGCGGCGCAGGAACTTGCCCGCGCGTTGTCGGCGGCTGATACGCCGCGCACTGATCGGCTGGTGGGCGAGATGGCGCACCAGATCGGCCGCGAAGCTTTCCATCGAGGCGTAGCGCCGCGTCGGGTCCGGCTCCAGCGCCTTGGCGAGAATGGCGTCGAGATCGCCGATCAAAGCGCTGCGCTGCTGGCGATCGACGCGGCTCGATGCCGGCGGCGCTTCCAGATCCTGAGCCAGCAGCTGGCCGACTCTGGACCGCGGCGCAAACGGGCGCTGGCTGGTGAGCAGCTCGTAGAGCATCACGCCGAGCGCGTAGACATCGGTGGCGACGGTGATCGCACCGTCGGCGAGCTGCTCGGGTGCTGCGTAGTCCGGCGTGGCGATGCGGCCGCCGAGCTGGGTCAGCGCGGTGCCGTCTTCAGCCTCGTCGTCGAGCAGCTTGGCGATGCCGAAATCGAGCAGCTTGACCTGCCCGGCCGCCGTGACCAGCACATTGGCCGGCTTCAGATCGCGATGGACGATCAGCCGCGAATGCGCGGCCTGCACCGCTGCCGTCACCTGCAGGATCAGTTCGATCCGCGCCTTGAGGTCCAGCGCTTGTGCCTGGCAATAGACGCCCAGCGGCTCGCCATCGACGAACTCAAGTGCCAGCCAGGGCTGGCCCTGCTCGCCAAGCCCGGCATCGTAGAAACGCGCGATGTTTGGATGGACCAGGCCAGCAAGCACGTTGCGCTCGCGTGCGAAGCGGCGCTGCAGCGCGCCGCTGATCAGGTGCGCATGCGGCAGCTTCAGCGCCACTTCGCGCTGGTAGGCGCCATCGTCACGGCGCGCCAGCCAGACCTGGCCCATGCCGCCGGAACCGAGCGGCCTGATCAGCAGCCAGGGTCCGATCCGATCACCCGCAACGAACGCCGGGGCTGTCTCGACCATCGACATCGGCCGCTCGAACGCCGCACCGGTGGCCTGCAGACCATCGGCCTGCAGTACCGCGACCAGCCAGGGCTGCAATGCCGCATCGTCGGCCGGCAGGGTGTCCAGCCAGGCGCGACGGGCAGCCGTGTCCAGTTCCAGCGCGGTATCGAGCAACGCCGAGAAGCGGGGCCATAACTCGGGGGGACAAGGCAGGGCTTTCATCATTCAGGCAAACGCAATCGGCGCGCCGAAACGGACATCGCCGACGCTGCGGGCTGGATGCTCAGCGCAGCATCGCCGCCAGCAGCAGCCGGGCCTTCTCCCAATCACGGCGCACGGTGCGTTCGGTCAGGCCCAGCGCTTCGCCGATCTCGACTTCGGTGAGCCCGCCGAAGTAGCGCATCTCGACCACCTGGGCCAGACGCGGCTCGACCTGGGCCAGCGCCTCCAGCGCTTCATGCACCTGCAGCGCTTCATCGTTGTCGGCCGCCACACCATCGCCGATCGCGGTGTTCAGGGTCAGCGCCTGCTCGCCGCTGCCGCGGCGTTCGGCATTGCGTACACGGATCTCGTCGACGATCACCGTGCGCATCACCTGCGAGGCATAGGCGAAGAACTTGCGCCGGGTTTCCACCTGCAGGGTCTGCTGGCCGGACAGGCGCAGCCAGCTTTCGTGGACCAGGGCGGTGGTGTCGAGCAGGGTCAGCGGCGCGGAAGCCGCCAGCCGCGAGCGCGCCAGCTTGCGAAGCTCGTCGAACGCGGCGCGGAACAGCGCGGCGCTGTCGACGCCGACCTCGCGATTCTGGCTTTCGATCAGCTGGGTGATGTCGCTCATCGCTGCGCGGGCCGGCGTGGACTGGATGGCGCAAGCGGACCACATTTCGACCGGCCGGACAACGGCCACAGCCCATCAGCCCTCGATCAAGTCGTAATCACCCTTGGCGGCGCCGCATTCCGGGCACATCCAGTCGTCCGGAATGTCCTCGAAGCGGGTGCCGGGCGCGATGCCGGCATCGGCATCGCCGAGGGCTTCGTCATAGACGTGCGAGCAGTAGCGGCAGCGATAGCGGCGGTTGGCTGTGCTCATCGGTTCTCCTCAGCTTTTCGTTGGACGTGGCTCAGGCGGCCTGCGCCGAACCCGGCGCCGGATGAATCGTCGGCCGGATCGCGAAGCCGTACTGGATCGCCAGATCGCGCTGGCGCAGCGCCGGTTCCAGCAACTGCCAGACGCGGACGTTGTTGTAGAACGGCGTGGTCGGATACAGGTGATGGATCAGGTGGAAGTTCTGGTACTGCAGCGCCGGCGTCATGAAACTTTCGTGGCCGAGGCGGATCGCCGTGGCCTTGGTCAGGTTCTCGTCCTGGCGCACGTCGTGCGGCACATGCGGCAGCCAGAAGAAGCTGAAGCCGAGGGTCAGGAAGATCATTCGCGACGGCACCAGCCAGAGCATCAGCAGATGCCAGAAATAACCGTTGGCGATCAGCGCGCCGAAAACCACGGCGGTGCCTGCAGTCAGCCACAGCGAACGGCGCAGGTAGGGCTTCGAGATCTTGTCGCCATAGCGAATGGAGTGGATCAGATAGAGCAGATCGATTGCGATCCAGCGCAACGGCAGACTCCAGCTCGGGCCGTGCAGGATCTGGTCCGGATCGCGCGGGCCGCCGGTGAAACGGTGATGCAGGATATGGCCCCAGCGGAACAGCTTCAGATCGACATAGGGCGCGCCGAGCCAGACCGTGGTCTGGCCGATGAAGTCATTGAGCCTGGCGTTGGTCGAGATCGCCCGGTGAATGGAGTCGTGGACGATCGAGAACGCGAAGTAGCCGATCACGCTGTTGATGACCATGCCCCACCACAGCGGGATGATGCCGATACCGGCCAGCACGTAGCTGGACAGGTAGACACCAACCACCAGCACCCACAGCGCGACGGTGGGCCAGGCGACATCGGGCGCGCGAGTCAGGCGATTGAATTCGGCCTTCTGCTCAGGGCTCAGGCTGGTCAGCGAAACGGGGGCAGTGCTCATGGGGAACTCGCGAGTAAGCGGATCTGGAACGGTTCAGCCGCGCGGCCCGGGACGTCGACGCCGGGGCGCGATCAGGACATCGCTGGGCGGAACGCGCGGCGGCCGGTTCGGGTCCGGTCGGCGGCGTGCACTTGCGGCAACTGGAGCGACCGCTGGAGCAGCTTGCGCCTTGACGCCGATCATCGATTCGATCAGCGGCTCCAGCAGATCTTCCAGGCTGCAGCCATGCACCAGCTGGCCGGCGACGTGCAGGGTCATCAGACCATGCAGCGACATCCAGAACAGATGGGCGACCTGGCGGGCGTCGCCATGCAGCAGGCCGGCGTCGATCGCCGACCGCGCCACTTCGACGCCGTGCTCCACCACCCGCTGGCGCGCGGCCAGCAGGTCCGGGTACTGGGTCAGCGGCGTCGGGTGCGCAGCGAAGATCAGCAGGTAGTCGGTCGGCCAGCGGCGCACGTAATCGATGTAGGCCTCGGCCACGGAGCGGATGCGCTCCAGCGGCGGCGCCTTGGCGTGCTCCTGCTCGTGCACATGGCGATCGAAGGCCTGCGTGCACTCGGTACGCAGCGCCACCAGCAAGGCTTCCTTGGACTCGAAATAGCGATACGGCAGCGTGTGGCTGATGCCGGCCATCTCGGCGAGGCGGCGCAGCGAGATGGCGTCGATGCCCTCGCGGCGATAGATGTCGAGCGCCAGCAGCACCAGCCGCTGACGCATCACGTCGATCTGCTCTTGACTCAATTGTGCGCGTGCCATACCGTTATTTAACGCTGTATATTTTACAGTGTCAATCTTTGACCTGGCAGCATCGACATGCCGGGCAAAACATCAATAATCGTGAGGAGAGCGCATGACCACCCTGACCGCCCCGCTGCGCCATGACCCGGCCGCAGGCCATCCCCTGATCGATGGTCCGCAGGGACTTACGCCCGAATGGCTGACCACGGTGCTGCGCGCCAGCGGCCGGATCGGCACGGCACGCGTGGTCGAAGCCAGCAGCACCCCGGTCGGCAACGGCATGATGGGAGCCAATCTGCGCATCGCCCTCCGCTACGACCGCGCCGAGGCTGGCGCGCCGACCACCCTGGTCGCCAAGATGGCCGCCGCCGGCGAAGCCAGCCGCGCCTCAGGTCAGGCCCTCGGCCTGTACGAGCGCGAGACGCGCTTCTATCAACTGGTCGCGCCACGCCTCGGCGCCGTCGTGGCCACGGCCCTGTTCGCCGACATCGCCGCCGACAAGACCACCTTCTGCCTGCTGTTCGAAGACCTCGCCCCTGCCCGCGGCGGCGATCAGCTGACCGGTTGCAGCCTGGCCGATGCCGAAGCAGCAATGGACGCAGTGGCGGCGATGCAGGCACCGCTGTGGGGTGATCAGGCCACGCTGTCGCAAGCCTGGATGAGCCGCGACTTGATGGTCGGCATGTACTGCAGCCAGTTCCCGCCGGCGGTGGAGATGGTCAAGCCGCGTTTCGCCGCCCTGCTCGAACCCGGCGTGGCGGCGATCCTTGACCAGTTCGCCGCCAACATCGTGCCCTGGTTCGCGATGCAGACCGCGCCGTTCACCATCGTTCATCACGACTACCGGCTCGACAACATGTTGTTCGACGCCCGTGGCGGCAAGACGCCGGTCGCCGCACTGGACTGGCAGACCCTGATGGCCGGCCCCGGTGTGCTCGACGCCAGCTACTTCATCGGCGCCGGCCTGCTGCCCGCGGTGCGCCGGCCAGTCGAGGAAACCCTGGCGCGCCGCTACCACAGTGCCCTGCTCGCTCGCGGCGTCAGCGATTACAGCTGGGAGCGCTGCTGGCACGACTACCGCCTGCTGGCACCACACGGCCTGATCATGGGCGTGGTCGGTGCGGCGATCACCACGCCGACCGAACGCGGCGACCAGATGCTCAGCACGATGATCAACCGCCATGCGCAGCAGATGATCGATCTCGGTTCGCTGTCCCTGATCCGCTGAGCCGAGACCCGCCATACTGACCAAGGGCGACGATTAACCGATTCACCAGACCGCCGAGCCGATTGCCTACGCCGGTACCGACCGCAATTTCTACGATCGCTATTTCTTCAACGGCTACAACCCGGAAGGCAGCGTGTTCTTCGTCGCCGCGCTCGGCGTCTATCCGCTGCTGAACGTCATGGACGCGGCGTTCTGCATCGTCGTCGACGGCGTGCAGCACAACCTGCATGCCTCGCGGCATCTGATGACCGGGCTGCTGGATCCAATGCCCTAAGTGACAACTCCTTCCCCCGCTTGCGGGGGAAGGCTGGGATGGGGGCGGTTGAATTCCGCGCCACCGTCAAACGCCCCTTCCTCGGACTACCGCCCGTCGTCAGCGCGCTCGGAAGTGCCATCCGAGGCACTTCCGAAAGCGCACACGCTGCCGCCCCCCCGCAACGCGGGGGAGGGAGTTGAAAAGGTCAGCGCTTCTTCAGCGCATCCGCCAAGGCACTACCCAGCGAACCCAGCTGTGGTGAGGACTTCTGCGCGCCGCGCTGCGGCTGGGTGCTGCGCCGGTCCGGCGCGCGCTCGGCGCCACGGGCACCGGACACCGGCGCCGCCGAGCCATCGTCCTTCTTCATCGACAGCGCGATGCGGCCACGCTTCACATCGACATCGACGACCCGCACCTTGACGATCTGGCCGGCCTTGACCACCTCGTGCGGATCCTTGATGAAGCGATCGGACAGCTGCGAGACGTGCACCAGCCCGTCCTGATGAACGCCGATGTCGACGAAGGCGCCGAAGGCCGCGACATTGGTCACCGTGCCTTCGAGGATCATCCCCGGCTTCAGGTCGACGACTTCGTTGATGCCGTCGGCGAAGGTCGCGGTCTTGAACTCGGGGCGCGGATCGCGGCCCGGCTTTTCCAGCTCGCTGATGATGTCGCGCACCGTCGGCAGGCCGAAGTGCTCGCTGATGAACTGCTTCGGGTCGACCTTCTTCAAGGCCGCGCTGTCACCCATCACTTCACGCAGATCGCGTCCGCAGGCGCTGACGATCTGGCGCGCCACTTCGTAGGCTTCCGGATGCACGGACGATGCATCGAGCGGCTCCTCGCCATCGCGAATGCGCAGGAAGCCGGCGCACTGCTCGAAGGTTTTCGGGCCCAGGCGTGACACGGTCAGCAGCGCCTTGCGCGACTTGAAGGCGCCGTGGCTGTCGCGATGGAAGACGATGCCTTCGGCCATCGAACGGCTCAGGCCGGAGACGCGCGCCAGCAGCGGCGCGGAAGCCGTGTTCAAGTCGACACCGACGGCGTTCACCGCATCCTCGACCACCGCATCGAGCTGCTTGGCGAGCCGGAACTGATCGACATCGTGCTGGTACTGGCCGACACCGATCGACTTCGGATCGATCTTCACCAACTCGGCCAACGGGTCCTGCAGACGGCGGGCGATCGACACCGCGCCGCGCAGGGTCACATCGAGATTCGGGAATTCGTTGGCCGCCAATTCGGAAGCCGAATAGACCGAGGCACCGGCCTCGCTGACCACCACTTTCAGCGGCCGCGGCTCGGGCAGCAGCGGCAGCAGCTCGGCGACCAGCTTCTCGGTCTCGCGGCTGCCGGTGCCGTTGCCGATGGCGATCAGCTCGACGCTGTGCAGCTTGCACAGCCGGGCGATCTCGGCCTGCGCGCCGCGAGTGTCGTTGCGCGGCTGGAACGGGTAGACCGTGGCGGTATCGAGCAGCTTGCCGGTGGCATCGATCACCGCGATCTTGCAGCCGGTGCGAATGCCCGGATCGAGGCCGAGCGTGGTCTTGGCGCCGGCCGGTGCGGCCAGCAGCAGCGCCTTCAGATTGCGCGCGAACACTTCGATCGCTTCGGCTTCGGCGCGGGTGCGCAGCTCGGTCATCAGATCGACCGACAGGCTCATCGACAGCTTCACCCGCCAGGTCCAGCGCGCCACCGACATCAGCCAGGCATCGGCTTCGCCACCGTCGATGCGGATGTCCTTCGAGGCCGCGATCATCTTCTCGATCGGCTTGTAGGGCGACACATCATCGGCATCGACTTCGATATCGATGCTGAGGAATTCCTCGTTGCGGCCGCGCATCATCGCCAGCGCACGGTGGCCGGCGACCTTGGCCAGCGGCTCGTGGTGATCGAAGTAATCGCTGAACTTGGCGCCGGCCTCGGCCTTGCCTTCGATCAGCTTGGCGCGCAGCTCGCCGCGTTCGCGCAGATAGGTACGAAGCTGGCCGAGCAGCGCGGCGTCTTCGGCGAAACGCTCGGTGAGGATGTCGCGGGCGCCATCGAGGGCGATCTTCACGTCGGTGACTTCGCCCTGCACGAACGGCAGCGCGACGACGCTCGGCACCACGCTGCGATCCTTGAGGATCAGCTCCGCCAGCGGCTCCAGGCCGCGCTCGCGGGCGATCTCGCCCCGGGTGCGGCGCTTCGGCTTGTACGGCAGGTAGAGATCCTCGACCTCGGCCTTGGTGGTCGCGGCATTGATCTTCGCTTCCAGGTCTTCGCCGAGCTTGCCCTGGCTGCGGATCGAATCGAGCACCGCCGCGCGGCGATCCTCGAGCTCGCGCAGATAGCCGAGCCGCTCTTCGAGCTTGCGCAACTGGGTGTCGTCGAGCCCGCCGGTGACTTCCTTGCGATAGCGCGAGATGAACGGCACGGTCGCGCCCTCATCGAGCAGATCGACCGCCGCCGACACCTGGCGCGGCTGGGCGCCGATCTCGATGGCGATGAGGTTGAGGATGTCGCGGTGAACGCGGTCGGCAGCAGTCATGTATGGCGGAAGCGGAACGGGAAGCGGGGCCGGACGATAGCGCCTGCGCGTCGACAAACCAAGATTGACAAGGGCGCGCCGATGTCGCCTGGAACCGGACCGACAACGCACAATGGCCGCCCATCGACCTGCGCGCCCGCCTGATGAACTCGCCGATTGCGTCAATGCTCGCGCTGCACCCCGCCCCGCCGGCGCTCGATGCCGGCGCTGGCAGACCCGCCGCATCCGGCCGCTATCGCGGCAGCATCGCCGATCTGTCGACCGCGGCCTGGGATGGCGACCATGGGCTGCTGTCGCGGCGCCGGCTGCAACGCAAGGGCTGGATGTATTTCTCGGCAGTCACGGCGCGCTGGAGCGTCGGCTACGCGATCGTCGACGCCGGCCTGGTCGCCACCGCCTTCGTCTACGTCTATGACCGCGAACAGCGGCGGCTGATCGAGGAGAAAGCGACGCTGCCGTTAGGATTCGCCGCGAACTTCGCGCCGGACTGGCGGCAGCCCTGGCAGCTGGCGCAGCGCGGCAAGCGCTGGCAGATCACGCCGAATGCCGATGGCTGGCCCAATGGTTGGCAAGTCCGCTTCGACGGTCCGCAGATGAGCGTGGCGATGGACGTGGCGCGCGGCGGCGATGGCCTGAGCGCCGTCAGCAGCGCGCCGGGCCGGCCGTTCCATCACACCTGGAAACTGTGTGCGCTGCCGGTGGCGCTGCGTCTCGGCATCGATGGCAAGACCATCGACGTGGCCGCCAGCGGCGCGCTCGATTTCACGCTCGGCTATCCGCCGCGCAGCTCGCTGTGGAACTGGGCCAGCCTCGATGGCCTCACCGACGATGGCCGCAAGCTGGGCGTCAATGTCGTCGCCCATTTCATGAACGGCCTGGAAAACGCGCTGTGGCTCGGCGACGAGCTGATTCCGCTGGCCCAGGCGACGTTCGACTACGACCCGGCGCAGCTGATGGCGCCGTGGCGCATCCGCACCGAGGACGGCATCGTCGATGTGACCTTCACGCCGGACGGCCAGCGCGCCGAGCATCTGAACGCGCTGTGGCTGGCCAGCCGCTTCGCGCAACCGTTCGGCCGCTTCGAAGGGCGCGTCGGGCAGGCCCGGGTATCGGGTTTCGGCGTGGTCGAGGAACATGCAGCGCTGTGGTGACCGGCGGAGGATGATGGAACGCGCCTGGCGGTCGCTTTCGCCCACCGTCCCGACCCCCGATCGTTGCCTGCCATGAGCGACATCACCCGACTGCTCGGCGCTGCTTCCTCCGGCGATGCTGCCGCCGTGCAGCAGATCTACGCCCTGCTCTATCCGGACATCCGCCGCATCGCCCGCGCGCGGCTGATCGAGGCCGGCGGCGTCACCGGGCTCGACACCACGGCGCTGGTCCACGAAGGCTTCCTGCGCATGGCCGAGCGTGAAGGCCTGCACGGTGATCAGAAGCTGCAGTTTTTCGCTTATGTCGGCCGCGCGCTGCGTTCGGTGGTACTCGATCACCTGCGCGCCCGAGCCACCGAGAAACGCGGCGGCGATGTGCAGATGCTGACCCTGTCGCACGCAGACGACGTGCCGGCCCAGGCCGGACTCAGCCAGGACCTGGCCGCGCTCGACGCGGCGATCGAGCAGATGCGCGCGCTCGATGAAACCCTGAGCCAGACGGTCGAGATGCACTTCTTCGCCGGCATGACCATTGCCGAGATCGCCGAAGCGCGTGCGGTGTCGACGCGCACCGTCGACCGCGAGCTGAAGAAGGCGCGGCTGCTGCTCGCCGAGCTGCTGGCACCGTGATGCTTGTCGTGATCGGCGCCGCGAATGCGTCCTGACAGTTACAGGGCTCGCGATCGGCGCCGGCCTGCAAGGGAGCAGCACGCGTCTTGATCGAACGCGAACAATGGGCTGCCTGGTCGAGCCTGCTCGACGAAGCGCTGGACCTCGACGAAGCCGCGCGCCCCGCCTGGCTGGCAGCGCTGCGCGAGCGCGATCCGCCGGCCGCCGATGCGGTGCAGCGCCTGCTCGGTCACGAGGACCACAGCAGCACGCTGCCCGGCGCCGGCAGCCTGTTCACGATCAGCGGCCGCGGGCTGCCGTCCTATCCGCAGATGCTCGACGCCGCGCTGGGTGACGACCCGGCGGACGTTCCCGCCGCACAGCCCGGCCAGTCCTTCGGCCCCTGGCAGGTCAGCCGCTGCCTCGGCACCGGCGGCATGGGCGAAGTCTGGCTGGCCACTCGCGCCGATCGCCTTTACGAAGGCCAGGCGGCGATCAAGCTGCTCGCCACCAGCAGCGATGCCCGCCGCCTCGGCGCCCGCTTCGCCCGCGAGCGCAATCTGCTGGCGCGCTTGTCTCATCCGGGAATTGCCCGGCTGCTCGATGCCGGCATCATCGGCGAGCAGCCCCAAGTCCAACCGTATCTGGTGCTCGAGTACGTCGACGGCCGCAGCCTGATCGATCACGTGCGCGAGCAGGCGCCGACCGTCGCCGATCGCGTGCGCCTGGCGATCGCCATCGGCCGTGCCGTCGAGTACGCGCATTCGCGGCTGGTCGTGCATCGCGATCTGAAGCCGTCGAACGTGATGGTCACCCGCGCCGGCGAGGTCAAGCTGCTCGATTTCGGCATCGCGTCGATGCTCGATGACGACAGCAGCGGCCATACCGAACCACGCACCGCGCTGACTCGCCTGCACGGCCGCGGCCTGACTCTGGACTACGCAGCACCCGAGCAGATCGCCGGTGAAGCGACCGGCATCGCCTGCGATGTCTATGCACTCGCCGTGCTGCTGTTCGAGCTGCTGGCCGGCCAGCGACCGCTGCGCGGCGAGCGGCCCGGCCGCGCCGCACTCGAACATGCGGTGCTGCATGTCGAAGCACCGCGCTTGTCCCGGATGATCGGCGGCGCGCGTCCGGCTGGCTGGCAGCCGGGCGATCAGCCGATCGACGCCGCCAAGCTCGGCACCGGCCTGGACGCGGTGCTGGCCAAGGCGATGCGCAAAGCGCCGGAAGACCGCTATCCGACGATGACCGCCTTGATCGCCGATCTCGACAACTGGCTGGCGCACCGGCCGCTGCAGGCCGCGCCCGGTGACTGGCGCTATCGCAGCCGGCTGTGGCTGCGCCGCAATCGCCTGCAGGCAAGCCTGGGTGCGGCGGTGCTGCTGAGCTTGAGCATCGGCCTCGGCCTGAGCCTTTGGCAATGGCAGCGCGCGCTGCTCGAAGCCCGCAAGTCCGAAGCGGTGCAAGGCTTTCTGGTCAGCCTGTTCAGCGCTTCGGACAACTGGGAGAACGGCGGCCACGAGCCGACCCTGCGCAGCGTCGTCGAAGGCAGCGCCGAACGGGTCGAGCGCGAACTGGCAGCGATGCCCGACGTGCAGCTGACACTCAACGAAGTCCTGGTCAACACCTATCAAGGTCTGGGCGATTACCGGGCCAGCGAAGCGATCGGCCGACGCTCGATCGCCTTGTCCGAGCAGGTATATGGCGCGGACAGCGCAGTCCGCGCCCGCTTCATCAACGCCCTGGCCAACAACCTGATCGACAGCGGTCGCTACGACGAAGCCGCGCCCTTGCTGCTCGAAGCGATCCGCATCCTGGCCAGCCTGCACGGCGCAGACAGCCTCGAAGTCGCCGATCTGCAGAACGATCTCGCTGCCGTCGAAGCTTCGCGCGGGAAGCTCGATGAGGCGGTGCGCCTGCGCCGCACGGCCCTCGCCCGCTTCGAGCACGACCCGAAGGCGCGGCCGTCGGAAGTGGCGAGAGTGCGCGGTGATCTCGGCGTGTCGCTGGATCGGGCCGGCGCCTGGCGTGAAGCCGAAGCGATCCATCGCATCGGCTACGAAGCGGCGCTGGCGGCCGGTGAGCCGAAGGCGCTGCGCTACTCCAGCCTGCCGCACAACCTTGGCGCGATCCTGCGCCGGCTCGGCAAATACGCGGAAGCCGAGCGCCTGCTCGGCGAAGCGGTGGCGATCCGCCGCAAGGAAGCTGCCGACCATCCCTATCTCGGCCTGAGCCTGCGCACTCTGGCGCTGCTCTACGCCGAGACCGGCCGTGGTCAGGAAGCCTCGGTGATGATCGACGAAGCGCTGACCATCCTGCGCCGCAAGTACGGCGAGACCAGCGTCGCCGTGCAGATCACCGAACTGCAGCAGGCGCTGATCGCCGCCAGCAACCGGCCCGAGGACGCCAGCATCCAGGCCGCCGCCGAAACCGTGGCGCGTCAGGCGCTGGCCAGGATCGCCGCCGGCACGCCGCTGGAACTGGCGCGCGGCCATCAGATGCTTGGCCAAATCCTGTTGCTGCAAGCGGCACGGGCAGCGGCGGCGCGTGAGGAACTGAAGGCCGCGGTCGAGCTGTTCGAGCGGCACGAGGGCGTTAGCCATCCGGAAGCGGCGATGGCCAACGGCCTGCTCGGCATCGCCGAACGGGCCGCGGGTGCCGACGACGCCGGAAGCAGGCGCCTGCAGGCGGCGATCAACACCTTGTCCGCCGAAGTCGATCCCGAGCAGAGCCTGCTGGTACGGCTGCGGGCGGCGCAACAGCAGCCCCAAGCCCGGAAACCATAGGGCGGGCCTTGCCCGCCGTGCACCTTGTCCGATCGGCCGTGTCGGCGGCCACGGGCCGCCCTGCGAATGCCGAGCCTCGGTTCCACGCATTTGTCGTGATTGGCCGGGCCAGCGCGTCTATCCCTGTGAACGTTCATCGACACGGGGAATTGCATGTCCGGCCTGCCAGCGTTGTACCGCCGCCTGTTCGCGGCTCTCGTCTTCCTGCTGCTGGCACCGGCTGCCCGGGCCACGGTCTTCGATGACGCCTGGGACTGCGCGTCCAGCGTCGGCAAGGGCTTCTATCTGCAGGCCACGGTCGGCGCCAAGGCGCTGGCCTTCGTCGCCAGCCCGACGGGTGCGCAATGCGTCGCCAACTTCACGTCGACGCCGCATGTGGTCGGCATGGGCGTGGTCATCGGCGTCGCCAATGCCGGCGTGCTGCCGACCCACCAGCCGGCCTGCGAAGGTGCGATCTACGACACCGTCGCAGCGCCGATCGCCAACGGCCTGAGCCTGATCCCGATCCTGCCGGCACCGGCCAAGCAGCAGCTTTACTTGGTCGCCAAGGGCGAGTTGCAGGGCTCGGCGATGCGCAACCTGCCCGGCGTGAGCTTCGTGACCGGCGCGCTGTCCTGCGGCTGCGGGCTGACCGATGCCGGCCTGTCGGTCGATACCGTCAAGCAGGTGGTCAGCTCGATCGACAACATCGGCAACGCCTGCGGCGGGCCGGTGTGGGATGCGGCGAAGAGCATCGTCAAGGGCGCGCTCGGCGTGCTGAAGAACCCGGGCGACGCGGTCATCGATGGCATTTCCAACCTCGGTGACTATCTGTCTGGCCAGCACAAGCACATGCCGCCGGACGTCTATTTCGCGATCAACTACAGCTATGAGGTTTCGAACGTCGCCGGCTATCTGTCGACGTTCCGCGACTGGGTACGGAAGACCGACGGCTTCTACTCTCCCAATCCGCAGCCGGGCATGTGGGCCAACATCGAAGGCTCGCGTGAAGGCTGCCGCGCCTATTTCGACACTCACACGATGTCGCCCGACAAGGCCAGGCGCGCCTGCGACGACATGATCGACGGCACCACGACCAGCGACACGATGTTCGCCAACAACGGCTTCAAGCAGCGCGTGCGGCAGCGGCTTTTCGAGTACGCCGTGGTCGAGGCGGTTCGCAAACGCGCCGAAGCCGCCGCTGCCTGGAACGAGCAGAACCTGACGCTGAACCTGCCCGCCGACGTGCCGGCAAGCCTCGCCAAGGCGCCGCTGAAGAGGGCTTCGTATGTGCTCTACGGCACCGACACCGGCGGCATGACGCCCAGCATCTACAGCCTCGATCACCGCGAAGGCGCGCAGTTCCCGTTCGATTCGATCGGCGACCGCGCGACCAAGCTGTGGCCGCAGGTGGCCGGCGACACGCTGGCGCCGATGGATCCCTTCCAGGCCGGCGCCCAGGCGCGTGCCCAGGCCGCCAAGGCGGTGCAGATGGCCGAAGCCGCGTATCCGGATCTCACCGGCACCGCGCGTGCGCAGGCGCAGGCCCGGGTCGCGGCGGACATCGCCGCCTATCGCAAGCAGCAGGCGCAGCTGGCGGCGATCAACGCCAGCATCCACGAGAGCCTGCACCCGGAGCTGAAGTGCGGACCGAAGGACAAGGAGCAATGCGTCACCGCCGTGCAGCAGGCGATGGTCGACTGCGAGTACCGGAAGGACGCTTATTCCGAAAAATATCCGCACGTGCTCGATGCCGACTACCACAACCCGAGCGTTCTGCAGGCTTACCGCGACATTCAGCAGGACTGCGATCAGCAGGTGGACGCGCTGTTGAAAGCCTCGCTCAATATCGTCGCCTATCGCTCACCCGGTGAGGATGCGAGGGGCTACAGCTTCAAGGGCGCCAACGGCGTCGGCAATGCCGCGATGCTGACCCGGCTGGAACGGCAGAACAACGCCAATATCCGCGGCGGGATTTCGCGCAATCCCTATCGCGTGCTGCTGACGCAGCCGATCGACGGCGGAAGCGTGTCGACACAGATCCCGCGGAACCTTCCGCAGACGCTGCCGGCACCGGCACCGGGCGCGACACCGGAGAGCGATGGCCGCCGTCCGCCACCGATCCGCATTCCGGGGCGTCGCGATGCCGAAGTTCCGGCGCCTGCCCCGATGCCAATGCCCATGCCGGTGCCAGCGCCGATGCCAGTCCCTGTTCCGGCACCCGCGCCGCAGGGCTACACCCAGCGCTTGCCGCAGAATCTGCCGCCGCCGATCACGGCTCAGCCGCCACGGACCTGCGCGCCGACACCACAGCGCGGCATCGTCCAGTGTCCGGATCGCCCCAGCTTCGTCGCCTGCCAGCAGGCGCAGGCCGAAGGGCGGGTGCGGCAGTGTCTGGCGCCGTAGGGCGCGTGTCGTGATTTTCGCCGCCACCACGTCTGTTCAAGCAGAAGGGTTCGAAGCTCATCGAACCCGCCTGCCGAGAGCCGCCATGAACCTGCGCTTCCACCGTCACCTTGCGCTTGCACTGCTGCTGGCCGGAAGCGCGGCCCAGGCTGGGCACGCGGCCGACACGCCGAGCGGTGAGGAATTCAGCACCGCCTACCCCAATCCGGCCCCTGGCTACGACGCGCCCGGCACCTACTCGAACGATCCCTATGCGCAGCCACAGCAGCCCGCGCCGCCAGCCGCAGCACGCGGCTGGAGTGGCCAGTCGACAGCGCCATCGAATGGCTATGGCGCTTCCGGCAGCGGTTACGGCAGCGGCTACGGCAGCAGTCAGGCTTATGGCAGCGGACAGGCCGGCGGCATCCAGGGCGGCAGCTTCGCCGGCCGTGGCCAGACGCAAGGCGCGGGCACCGCGAATCCGTACAGCAGCGGCAAGACCTTCACCAAACCGCCAAAGACCAACGTCGACCCATCCGCATTTGGCGGCGGCGCCAATGGCAGCAACGGCTGGCCGCAGCAGAACACCGAAACGCCGGCGCCCACGCCGTACTGATCCCCCCATTCGCAACACACATTCGCAACACAGGAGCCCGTCATGTTCCGCAAGCCACTTTCCGTTTTTGCGCTGATCGCGCTGGCTGGCGCCAGCACATTGCCGATGCACAGCTACGCCGCCAGCAAGGCGGTGGTGGACGACACCGAGAACTCGAAGGAGCTGGAATCGGTGGGCGTGCCGAAGGTCAAGCGCAAGGTGTCGGTCACCGTCTACGAAGTACGCAGCGCGGTCAGCGAACTCAATGTGCGCGCCGCCACCGACATGTTCACCACGGCGCTGGTCAAGAGCCGCCGCTTCCGCGTGGTGGAGCGCAGCAACCTCGCTGGCGGCGTCTCGCAGGAGCATCAGTTGAATGCAAGTGGCGCGTCGACCGGCAACGTCGCCAGCCAGCAATTGCGCGGCGCGCAGTTGATCTTCGAGGCGGTGATCTCGGAAGCCAACGCCGATGGCGGCGGCAGCGACGGCGCACTGACCGTAGCCGGCGTGACCCTGGGCGGCAACAAGAGCAAGGGCAGCATCGGCATGGACGTGCGCGTGCTCGACGCCGGCAATGGCGACGTGCTCGACGCCGTCAACGTCACCAAGAAACTGTCGTCCGGCGGCTTCAGCATCGCCGGCATCGGTTCGGCGGTGGACACGGTGATGTCGAAGACCACCGGCAAATCGCTCGGCGATCTGACGCCGGACGGCGGCGCGTCGGTCAGCAGCAACGAAAGCGTCGACAAGGCGGTGCGGGCGCTGATCGAAGCTTCAGTGAAGGAACTGGCGAGCCGCTCGCCGGAATGGTTCGAGGAATAAGCATGCGCGGCCGCTTGCTGATCGGAGGCACGCTGCTCGGCCTGAGTCTCGCCGGTCTGGTTCAGGCCGAATCACCGCGCCGCAGCTTGCAGGGTTCCACCGAACAGGCGGCCGATGCCCAGGGCTGGAACGGCCGCTTGCCGGAAGGTGTCGAGCCACGCGCGCTGACCGGCGCCGGCAGCCGGCTGGGTCTCGATGCCGACTACGGCGCTGGCAACGCTTACGGCAGCTACGGAACCCGCTACGGCTTCGATCCCGGCCCTTGCGGCTGGAACGATGGCCGCGGCCTGCGCGGTGGTGGTCATACGGCGGGCAGCCTCGATGGCGGCAGCTTCCGCAGCACCGTCCGCTGTGCCGATGGCTATCCGGGCCTGCCGCTGCGGCAACGATCTGCGCCAGCTTGGCAACAGCCGCCCTACCTCGGCTACGACGACGCACCGTACCGGCGCTGAACCGCCAGCCTGTCGTGATCGCTCGCTGCTTCGCGTCTATCCAGACAAGACCACCCACCGGAGTCATGCCGATGTCGATCCACGCCACGCCAAGCCTGCGCATCCTCGCCACCACCACGCTCGGCCTCGGCCTCGGCCTGCTCGCCGCGCCGCTTGCCAGCATGGCCGCGCCGATCATCAAGCCGGATGTCTCCAACGCCCGCTGCAAGCTGATTCCGCCGGACACCATGGCCGAATACCTGCGCGTGCATGACGTGTTCTTCAGCGCGCCCGGCGTCAGCGTGCCGTTCAAGGCCGGCGAGGTGCTCAAGGATCAGCAGCCGATCAAGATCGAATACAAGGCGCCGAAGGACGCGACGCTGAGCTACGAGATCGGCTGGCTCGGCGCCTGCGGCGTGCACACGAACGCCATCCTGGTGCTGCGCGAAGAAGTCCGAGGCAGCGGTAGCTGGAGCGGCATCATCTCCACGTCCACCTCCGGTGCCGAGATTCCGGACGGCACGCCCGCGGTGTTCACCCTGATCCAGACCGTGGCGGAACCGCTGCCGAAGGGCGCCGGCATGTTCGCGATGCCGAAGGTCAAGAACACCACGGTTGGCGAATACACGATCCGGATCAATCCGCCGAAGAACTGAGGTCTCGCGGCAGGGTCGACACGGCCCTGCCGGTGCTTCGTGTAGAAAGTGATGGAGCCGTTCAGGAAGCGCTCAGCTTCGAACGGCCAATCTTGCGTCGCTCGATGACGCAGCTGCTCCCAAGCTCTGGGAGCGTGCAGCGACCCGGCACGCAACGGCCCAATCCGGGCCATCACAGGACCCCGCGCAGCGACCATGACCATGTCCAAGAACCTGAACAAAGTGTTGATCTCGATGGCAGTCGTCATCGCCCCGTTGTCGACCTACGCGGACGGCCGCGGACACGGTCGCGGCAACAACGACGATGGCTACGGCAACCCGACGGTCGACGTCTCGGCCTTCGCCGGCGCCAACTTCCAGACCATCGACGATGGCTTCGACGCCACCAACCCGGATGGCTACGACCTCGGCGTACGCGGCAAGATCTTCTTCGGTCCTGGCCTGTTCCTCGGCGGCGAATACACCTACGCCAATGCCGATGACCAGTTCGCCGGCTCCACCGTGAAGTACAAGCTCGACGAATTCCGCCTCGGCGGCGGCCTGCTGATGCCGCTGTCCCCCGAATTCAAGCTGGGTGGCTACGCGCACTACGTCAACCAGCAGGTCGATACCACCTACCTGGGCGACACCACCAACGGCAAAGCCACCGGCTACGACGTCGGCGGCCTCATCGAATTCAATCCTTCACGCCGCGCCCAGATCTACGGCCGCCTCGGCTACATCAGCCTGGAGCCAGAGAACAACAACAACGACAGCGCCCGCGCCGACGGCGTCGATATGCTCGTGGGCCTGAGCTACAAGATCACCCGCGAAACCAGCCTGTTCGGCGAATACCGCTACACCAACCTGCAGGACGACTTCAGCGAGTCCGACTACAGCTCGGTGCGCGGCGGCGTGCGCTTCCAGTTCTGATCGTGGCTTGAAACAAGGCGGGACCGCCTTTGGCGTGTCCCGCCGTGCTGTGTAATCAGCGACTCGGGCGACGTAGGGCTAGGACTGGAAGACTTCCCGAATAACGTCTGGCCGCTTGGCCGCAATGGCCAGCAAGGACTGGGCGGCACCCGAGGGCTTGCGTCGACCTTGCTCCCACTCCTGGAGCGTACGCGGCGAGACGCCCAGCACCTGCGCAAACTGCGACTGGGACAGCCCTGACTTGGCCCGCGCCTGTGTGACCTCCGAAAGGGCGATCTCATGCACGCGCCCTATTTTTTCTGACTTCATTTCCAGCACGGACGCCAGCAACTCGGCACCGAGATCTCGCTTGGCATCCCGAGCCTTCAACTTCTTTTCAGTCATCGGCATTGAGGGCCTCCTTGATCTTGAGTAGTACCTGAGGCGCGATGTTGTCCTGCACGCCCTTGGCGTAAATGAGCAGCAAGTAGATGCGCCCGTCGGCGAGCTGGTTGTAATGGATGACACGCACGCCACCACGCTTGCCCATACCCGCTCGGGACCAACGCACCTTTCTGCAGCCACCAGCACCCGGAATGACATCGCCCGCTTCAGCGTGGCCCGCGATCCATGCCGCAAAGGCACCTCGCTCTTCCTCTGTCCAGTAGTCGGCGCAGAGCCGCGAGAACGTGGGAGTCTCGATGACGGTGAACATGGCGGACTATACGTCTCTGACGTACCGTCTACAAGCCTTCGGACGCATGGTCAAACTGCGAAGACGGCAACCACGCGAGAGCCGCAGTTGCTTCCAGGAGCGCATTCATCGACGGCTTAGGCCGTATAAGGCGCGTGGACAATCCGCTCGGAAATCCACCAGATGTTGCCGTGAGCGTCCCGAACGCCACCCTGCCGATCGCCGTACGGCATGTTCTGTACCGCCATCTCCAGCACCGCACCGTGCTTGATCGCCCGCGCCATCGAAGCGTCCGCGTTCTCGACGTACAGGTAGTACGAGCCACTCATGGCCGGATAACCTTTCGATGATTCGCTGACCATCACTGTCGACGTACCCAGCACCACCTGAACATTGGCGACCAAGCCATCCGGCCGCATCGTCCGGCAGGTTTCCGTGCCGCCGAGGCCGTTGATCAGGAAGCTGATGAAGGTCTCCGCGTTCTGGACGAAGAAGTACGGCGTGACGGTGTTGAAGCCGGGTGGGATGTACATGGGAATCTCCTCAGCACAAACAAAATGTCGAATGTAGGGCGGGAAAGTGGCCGGCTGTATGGTCACGCATCCCGCCATGTGGAGCCGTCGGTGTCTCGGAAGGCGGGATGCGCCTACGGCGTTCCCGCCCTTGGCCCTCACGACGAGGCAGAGCGACGCAAACCCCAAAGGACCAACACCGCTGCACCGATGATTGCGAAGCCGACGCTCATGAACCCGCCCTGTATCAGCTGCTCTTGCCAGGGTGCGGCACTGAGACCGGGCGCGGTGACGGGGGACAAGGCACCCGTGCCGAAGATCGCAGCCAAGGTCGTGACAGCCCAGTTTGCGTAGGCCCCATACAGAACGAGCCAATACGTTGCCCCCTTGAGTCGAGTCCCCAGGCGGACCTCGGCCCAGACAGCGCCCAGCGCCAACAGGAAGGTGCCGTTCATGACGCCTTCAAGGTGAGCCGCCAGCCCCATGCGGATATTGCTGAAGCTGGTTTCAGCGAGCCCGGTGAACAGGCCCAGCAGGAACAGGAACATCCCGTGCCAAAGCAACCGCCGCTTTGAATCGTCCATTGGTTGTCCCTCTCGATATGTTATCCGCCCCAGAACGTAGGGCGGGAAAGCGGCCGGCTGTTTGGCCGCGCATCCCGCCAAATGGAGGAGTCGGCGCCCTCGAAAGGCGGGATACGCCTACGGCTTTCCCGCCCTACGGCCCTAAATTAGATTTTAGCTCTAACACCTCGTTCAATTACATCGCGGATTGCAGAAGGTCTCCAAACTCGACCAAGGTCCGATTCTTTGTCGATTCTTCCAGAATAAATTCCGAGAAACTGCTCAGTGACATTCGAGTGAGGAACAACATAATCTTCGGGGATTGGTTGGCCTGGAGTGAGAACCAATTCGGCGGACCTCTTGACCATCATAATCTCCCCAAATTTTCCGAAGTAAGAACCCGTCCTAAAGAAAATTGCCGGGGATCCAGATTGACCCTCACGAGTTCGACTATCAATCAAAAAGCAAGGAAGATCTTGATAGTCAAGATCGAATTCACTTGCTATGTGTCCACGTGTCCATATAGCAAAACCATGACTTTGCACGCCAAATGGATACCCTACGATAGTAAGATCGTCACCGACGCCAATTTGTATGAACATAGGCATCCACGGATCGTGGGCAATAATTTCAACATCTTTTATTTGTGTTAGAGGAAGAGCTCCAATATCTACCATTGACCCATGTTCTGGATGCTCAAGCCAAAGCGGCCCTGACTCATCAACGAGGCTCTCTGTAGACTCTATGAAATTTACATAATCACCGCTGCGAACGTGCCTAATTTTCACGGCATCTGGAAGTCTACAACCTTTGGAATCAAGAATTGTTCGACCACCAACCAAATTGGGAGCCAGTCCAGCAAAAACATGCCAATTGCTGATCAAGTACGGGAGTTCGTTATGAACAACTAAGAAACCAGTTGCTTGCAGCAATTCAGAACCTAGGTATTGGGTTGTCAGTAAACGAGAAGCTAGCGATGGTCTGTAATAATCTGGAGTTTTGGAGATGGTCATTTTTAAGAGTTCTAAGCATGAATTGATCCGCGTCTAAAGCAGAACCCTCACTCCCTCCCCTTCAAAATCCCCCGCGCCAGACTCCAGCGATGCACCTCGCTCGGGCCGTCATAGATCCTGAAGCCCCTCGCGTCGGCGAAGATGCGGGAGACGATGGTTTCGCCGGTCACGCCCTTGCCGCCGAGGATCTGGGCGCTGCGGTCGATGACTCGCCAGATGGCTTCGGAGACGATGACCTTGGTGCGGCTGGATTCGGCCTTGCCGGCGTGCCCCTGGTCGAGCACCCAGGCGCAGTGGGCGATGCTCAGGCGGCTGATGTGCAGGTCCATTTCGTTGTCGGCGAGCATGAAGCCCACGCCTTCGTGGCTGCCCAGTGATTTGCCGAAAGCCTGGCGTTCGCGGGCGTATTGGGTGGCGATGTCATGGGCGCGGCGAGCCTGGCCGAGCCAGCGCATGCAGTGTGTGAGTCTGGCCGGTGCCAGGCGCACCTGGGCGTAGCGAAAGCCCTGGCCGACTTCGCCGAGCACGTCTTCCACGGGGATACGCAGGTTCTCGAAACGGACCACGGCGTGGCCGCCGGTGAAGCAGCGGTCCAGCGCGTCCATCTGGCGTTCGAGGATGATGCCGTCGCGATCCATGTCGCTGAGCAGCATGGTGGCGCTGCCGTCTTCCATGCGCGCCATGATGATGGCGAACGCCGAGCCGTGAGCGCCGGTGATGAACCACTTGGTGCCGTTGACGACGTAGTGATCGCCATCGCGCACGGCGGTGGTTTTCAGCATCGAGGGATCGGCACCGGCGCCGGGCGCGGGCTCGGTCATGCAGAAGCAGGAGCGGGTGTGGCCGGCGACGAGTGGCTCCAGCCAGCGCGCCTTCTGTGACTCGGTGGCCACCACTTCCATCAGGTGGATGTTGCCTTCGTCCGGTGCGGCGATGTTCATCGCGATCGGCCCGAGCGTGGAATAGCCGGCTTCCTCGAAGACAATGGCTTTCTCGACGTGGCTCAGGCCCAGGCCGCCAAGTTCGCGCGAGGCGTGTGGCGTCAGCAGGCCAGCACGGCGAGCCTTGATGACTAGTTCGTCACGCAGGCCATCGGTGGGGCCGTGATGGGTAACGCGCTCGTCGGTCTCGTAGGCGATGACTTCGTCGGCGATGAAGTCACGCACCTTCTGCTTGAGCGCTTCGAGTTCGGGGGCAAGGCTGAAATCCACGGCGGGCATCCGGTCGGCTGAGATGCCGGGAGCGTAGCGGTTCGCGCCCCAGCGGTCAGCGAGGACGCGCACTGCATCGCAGCGCCAGCGCTTACACTTTCGCTCCCCATTCGCCACCGGCGCACCACGACCATGACCAGCCTGAATCTGCTGAACGAGAAGCACCCGACCGAGAACCTGTGGACGTCGGGCGCCGTGGCACCCGAGCAGTTCGCAGCGCTCAAGGACGCCGGTGTGAAGCACGTCATCAATCTGCGGCCGCGCGCCGAGCAGGGCGAGTTCGACGAAGCCGCCACCGCCGCGAGCTGCGGCATGGCCTACGCGAATCTGCCGATAGCCGGCCCGCACGAGCTGACCCTGGCCAACGTCAAGGCTTTCGACAAGCTGCTCGGCGAGACCGGCGGCGGCAACACCGTGGTCCATTGCGCGAGCAACAACCGCGTTGGCGCCCTGTTCGCGCTGCGGGCTGCCTGGCTGCAGGGCACCACCACCGACGATGCGCTGGCGATCGGCCGCGCCCATGGCCTGCTGGCGATGGAGCCGGCGGTTGCGGCGCTGCTGGCCCAAGGCCCGGCCTGAGCTTCAGCACTTCAATCAAGCCGATGAGCGCCATCAGCGGAATCACGACTGCCGCCCCGCGCGTGCTGTCGCTGATTCCGCCGATGACGCAGCTGAACACGCCCTACCCCTCGACGGCCTATCTCACCGGCTTCCTGCGCCTGCATGGCGTCGATGCGCGCCAAGATGATCTGGCGCTGAAGCTGGTGCTGCGGCTGCTGAGCCAGTCCGGGCTCGCTTCCATTCAAGAGGCGATCAAGGCGCAGCCGACGCTGATCCACACGGCGCCGGTCGAATCCTTCGTCGCGCAGTACGAGCGCTACGCGGCGACGATCGCGCCGGTGATCGCCTTCCTGCAGGGCCGCGATGCGACGCTTGCCAGCCGCATCGTCACGCGCCGCTTCCTGCCGGAAGGCCCGCGCTTTGCTTCGCTCGATGTCTATGTCGACGACGACGGCGGCGATCCGCTGGCCTGGGCGTTCGGCGCGCTGGGCATCAACGATCGGGCGCGGCATCTGGCGACGCTGTATCTGAACGATCTCGCCGATGTGCTGCGGGATGCCATCGATCCGCGCTTCGAGTTCGTTCGCTATGCGGAGAAGCTGGCGGCCAGCCAGCCGAGTTTCGATCTGCTGGCCGATGCGCTGGCCGCACCGCTGAACCTCGTCGACACCTTGCTGCATGAGCTGACCCTGGCCGCGCTCGCCGAGCACGCGCCGACCGTGGTGCTGATCTCGGTGCCGTTTCCGGGAGCGGTGTACGCGGCGTTCCGGATCGCCCAGACGATCAAGGCTCAGAACCCGAGCATCGTCATCGGCCTCGGCGGCGGTTACGTCAACACCGAGCTGCGCGAGCTGGCCGAGCCGCGAGTGTTCGACTATTTCGATTACGTCACGCTCGACGCCGGCGAGCGGCCGCTGCTGGCGCTGCTCGATCATCTGGCCGGCAAGCGTCCGCGCGAGCAGCTGTGCCGTGCGTTCGTTCGCGATGAAGCCGGCACGGTGCGCTATCTCAATGGCGCGACCGAGACCGACATCCCGTTCAACGAGGTCGGCACGCCGACCTGGGACGGGCTGCCGATCACGCAGTACTTGTCGCTGCTCGACATGCTCAACCCGATGCACCGGCTGTGGTCGGATGGGCGCTGGAACAAGCTGACCATCGCCCATGGTTGTTACTGGAAGAAGTGCAGCTTCTGCGACATCAGCCTCGACTACATTTCCCGCTACGACGCGGCGAGCGCGACGACTTTGGTCGATCGCATCGAAGCGATCATCGCCGAGACCGGCCAGACCGGCTTCCATTTCGTCGACGAAGCTGCGCCGCCGAAAGTGCTCAAAGCGCTGGCGCTGGAACTGCTGCGCCGCAAGGTCTCCATTTCCTGGTGGGGCAACATCCGCTTCGAGAAATCCTTCAACCCGGAGCTGTGTCAGCTGCTGGCCGACAGCGGCTGCATCGCCATTTCCGGTGGCCTGGAAGTGGCGTCCGATCGGCTGCTGGATCTGATGAAGAAAGGCGTCTCGGTGGCGCAGGTCGCGCGGGTCACGCAGGCGTTCAGCGAGGCCGGCGTGCTGGTCCACGCCTATCTGATGTACGGCTTCCCGACGCAGACTGTGCAGGACACCGTCGACGCGCTCGAATACGTGCGCCAGCTGTTCGAGGAAGGTTGCCTGCAATCCGGCTACTTCCACCGCTTCACCTGCACGGTGCATTCGCCGGTCGGCCTCAACCCTGCGGAGTACGGCGTGCAGCTGGTGCCGCAGGCGGCGGGCGGCTTCGCGAAGAACGACATCGGCTTCATCGACCCGACCGGTGTCGATCACGATGCGCTCGGCGTCAGCCTGAACAAGGCGCTCTACAACTACATGCACGGCATCGGCATCGATACCAATGTGCAGCGCTGGTTTCTCAACCAGGTGCCGAAGACGCGAGTGCCGAAGCGCTTCATCGAACAAGCGCTCCGCGGTAACTAACAACCATTCGTCGGCAGGATGCTGCAGGTCACGATAGTCGCGGCCGCTATGCGGTTCATCGAACCGCAGCGCGACACGGATGGCAATGAAGAAGCTCTGGGCCGCGGTACTGATGGCCGCGCTCATGATCGTGCAGCAGGACGCCGTTGCGTACTCGGTCAGCGGCCGGACGATCTACAACGACAGCGGTGCTGTCGTGCAACTGAAGGGCGTCAACTGGTTCGGCTTCGAAACCACCAACTACACGGTTCACGGCCTGTGGGCGCGGAACTGGAAGCAGATGATCCAGCAGATGAAGGATCAGGGCTTCAATGCCGTACGCCTGCCGTTCTGTCCGGCCACCTTGCACGGGATGACGACCAGCAGCATCGACTACAGCCTGAACCCGGACCTTGCCGGCAAGAACTCGCTGGCTGTGCTCGACGCAGTGATCACCGAGCTGAATCGTCAGGGCATGTACATCCTGCTCGACCATCACCGGGCCGATTGCAACAGCATTGCCGAGCTCTGGTACACCTCGAATTACAGCGAGGCGCAGTGGCTGTCGGATCTGCGCTTCGTCGCCAACCGCTACACCCGCGCGCCGCGGGTGATCGGCATCGATCTGAAGAACGAGCCGCACGGCAGCGCCACCTGGGGCTCGCGCAACAACG
>NZ_JAHFRY010000227.1 GCF_023266035.1 Nevskia sp. | reverse complement strand
GCGTGATCGGCAGCTTCCAGGCCATCAAGCACAAGTGCGCGGACATGCTGCTAGACGTCGAATTCGCCCGCTCGGCGGCCTATCGCGCGGCCGAGCTTGTGGCCAATGACTCCGAGGAACTGCAAGAGGCCGCCTGCATCGCCAAGGCCCTGGCCTCCGATGCCTTCATGCAGGCCGCGACCGACACCCTGCAGATTCACGGCGGCATCGGTTTCACCTGGGATAACGACACCCAGCTCTATTACAAGCGCGCACGTGGTTCGGGCGCGCTGCTGGGCAGCGCCGCCGAGCATCGTGACCGTTACGTACTGCGTCTTGCCGCGCGCGCGGCCGGGGAAACGACATGAGTGCGCCAACCGAAGCGTCGGTGCGCCGCGACGTGCGCGCCTGGCTGGCAGAGAACTGGTGCCCTGAACTGGGCCTGATCGAATGGCGCAGTCGCCTGGTGGCCTCCGGCTGGGGCTGTCCAGCCTGGCCCGAAGCCTGGTATGGCAAAGGCCTGTCGCCAGGACTCGCCGCAGTGGCCGAGGAGGAACTGCGCCGCGTCGGTGCCGTGGGCGTCGCGCAATTCGGCGTGCGACTGCTCGCCGCTGCGACGCTGCTCGAGCACGGCAGCGATGCGCAGAAAAAGCTGCTGCCGCGCATCCTCACCGGCGAAGACACCTGGTGCCAGTTGTTCAGCGAACCCGGCAGCGGGTCGGACCTCGCCGGCCTGAGCACGCGCGCCACGCCGGATGACGACGGATGGATCGTCAACGGCCAGAAGGTCTGGACCACCAGTGCGCAGCATGCGGACTACGGCATGCTGCTGGCGCGCACCGACTGGGACCTGCCCAAGCATCGTGGCCTGAGCTACTTCGTGCTCGACATGCATCAGCCCGGCGTGGTGGTGCGGCCGCTACGACAGATGAACGGCTATACCTCGTTCAACGAGGTGTTCATGACCGATGCTCGCCTGCGCAAGGACAGCTTGGTCGGCAAGGTCGGCGAAGGCTGGAAGGTCGCCCTGACCACCCTCGCCCATGAGCGGCGGCTGGCCGACAGCATGCGTAACTGGGGCCGCGTCGAACGTGGCCAGGGACGCATCTACGACGAGCTGCAGGCCGAACACGCCACCGTGATGGAGCCCTACAAGTGGTACCCGCAGCGCGCGGGCCGAGTGGATCTGCTGATGGATCGCGCGCGCATCACCGGACGCATCGACGATCCGGTCGTGCGTCAGGAGATCGCGAAAGTGCTGATGCTGGAACGAGCGACGGAATGGACCGCACAGCGTGCACGCGCGGCGCGCACGCTGGGTCAGCCGCCGGGCGCGGAGGGTTCGCTGGGCAAGCTCGCGGCGAGCCACGTCGCCCGTGCAGCGGCGCGCGCACACGCCGCCATCAGCGGGGCGGATTCAATGCTGGCCGGCGAAGACGGACCGGTGAACGGACTGATTGCCGAGATCCTGATCTCGGTGCCGGCCTGCTCCATCGCAGGCGGCACCGACGAGATCCAGCGCAACATCATCGCCGAGCGCGTGCTCGGCCTGCCGAAGGAGCCCGGTGGAGACGCGGAGATTCCGTTCCGCGACGTGCGCCGGAACTCGACTGGCCCCACTTGAACAAAGAGAACCCAATGATTCTCGACCCCATCATCCGCGCGTCGCGCGCGACGAGCCTGCGCAGCAACGGCCAGTGGTGCGACGTCCCGCTGCTGCATTATTTTGACGCGGCGGTCGCCAAGGGACTGGACCGCGTCGCCATCGTCGATTGCCGCGAGGGTGCCCCGCTGCGGCAGATCACCTACGGGGAACTCGACGAGGCCAGCCGGCGCATCGCCGCCAATCTCGCGCGGCTCGGCGTACGGCGCGGCGACGTGGTGTCGTTCCAGTTGCCGAACTGGTGGGAGTTCGTGGCGATTCACCTGGGTTGTCTGCGCTGTGGCGCGGCGAGCAACCCGCTGATGCCGATCTTCCGTCAGCGCGAGCTGTCCTTCATGCTCGCCTACGCGCAGTCGCGCGTGATGATCGTGCCCAAGCGGTTCCGGGGTTTCGATCATGCGGCGCTGATCCATTCGCTCAAGCCGGGACTGCCGCACCTCGAACATCTGGTGGTGGTCGGCGAGGACGGCGACGAGGGGTTCGAGAACACCCTGCTCGCGCCCTGCGACACGCCGCTCATCGAGCCGCCGTTGTCGGCCGACGAGGTGGTGCAGGTGCTCTACACCTCGGGCACCACCGGCATGCCCAAGGGCGTGATGCATTCCTCCAACACCCTGCTCGCCAACGTGCGGCCTTACGTGGAACGGCTTGGCCTGGACGGCGGCGATGCCGTGTTCATGGGCTCGCCGCTCGCACACCAGACCGGCTTCCTCTACGGCATGTGGCTGCCCATCGTCCTGCAGACGACGCTGTCGCTGATGGACGTATGGGACAAGGAACGCGCCTGGGCCATCATCCAGTCGCAGAAGTGCAGTTTCACCATGGCCGCCACGCCGTTTCTCGCCGACTTGATGACGGCAACCTGCGTGCCGCCGGCAGCCGAGGTGGCGCTGCGCATCTTCGCCTGCGGTGGCGCACCGATTCCGCGGGCGCTCGCCGAACAGGCCGTTGCGCGCCTCGGACTCAAGCTGCTGTCCGTCTACGGCATGTCGGAGAACGGTGCCATCACCGTCACCGCGCCGGACGCGCCGGCAGACAAAGTGTTCAGCGCCGACGGCTCGCCCCTGCCCGGCGTGCGCGTGCGCGTCGTGGATGCCGAAGGCCGCGAAATGCCCTGCGGCGAAGAGGGCCGGCTGCTGATCCACGCGCCGTCGAATTTTCTCGGCTATCTGCTCAAGCCGGAGGCCTACTGCATGGACGCCGCGGACTGGTTCGACTCCGGCGATCTCGCGCGCATGGACGCCGATGGCTACATCCGCATTACCGGGCGCAGCAAGGACATCATCATCCGCGGCGGCGAGAACGTGCCGGTGGTGGAAGTGGAGAATCTGCTGTACCGGCACCCGGCAATCGTCGATGCTGCGGTGGTCGGCATGCCGCATCCACGCTTGGGCGAGACCGGCTGCTGCTTCCTGAGTCTCAAGCCGGGCCACAGTTTCGATCTCGCGACGCTGCGCCAATACCTGGACTCGGCGGGCATGACGCGCAATTACTGGCCGGAGCGCGTGGAAATCGTCGAGAGCTTCCCGCGAACGGCCAGCGGCAAAATCCAGAAGTTCCAGTTGCGCGAAATCGCACGGCAGTTCGCGACAGCGAGTGCGGCGTCTTGATGTCCTGCCTCGCTGTCCGACGCTGAGGACGAGCCGATGCCCGGACCCCTGCAGGGCGTGCGCGTCCTCGATCTGACAACGGTCCTGATGGGGCCCTACGCCACGCAGATCTTGGCCGACTATGGCGCCGACGTGATCAAGGTGGAGCCGCCGGAGGGCGATGGCACGCGCGGCATCGGACCGATGCGCTCGCCCGGCATGGGAGCCATCTTTCTCAACGCCAACCGCGGCAAGCGCAGCATCGCGCTGGACCTGAAGAACCCGGAAGCGCGCAAGGCGCTGCTGGAGCTTGCAAGCGCGTCCGACGTGCTGGTCTACAACACGCGGCCGCAGGCCATGGCCCGGCTGGGGCTGTCGTACGAGGAAGTGCGCGCGGTCAATCCCGGTATCGTTTACGTGGGCCTGTTCGGTTTCGGACGTGGCGGGCCGTACGCCGACAAGCCGGCCTACGACGATCTCATCCAGGGCGCCGCCGGCC
>NZ_JAHFRY010000023.1 GCF_023266035.1 Nevskia sp. | reverse complement strand
TTGAGGCCGTATATCCCGAATGGTAATGGCCATAACTGGCACAAAGCCGTCTCGAGAGTAACTGGACCTGATGACTTGCGAGCTGCTTGAGCGGTGAGCGAACAAATAGATGGGGTCACGTCGATTCAAGCAGAAACCATTGTTTTTGTTATTGATGCGGCACCTTCGGAACTTCGCAGGCAAGGCGGATGCTGAATCGAGCGCCCGGTCCACGTTCAACATCAAGGGGCCGCATCAATAACAGCGCCAGCGTTCAGCGAATGTCGTAGCTGAAGGTCACCCCAACGATGCGCGGCTGACCGGCGTAAGCAAAGGCCGTGTCGCCGAGGTTGACCACCGAGGCGCGGTAGAACTCGTTGGTCAGGTTGCGGACAAAGGCGGTGACCTGCCATTGCTGGCCCGGAGCCGAGAAGCCGAGGCGCAGGTCGATGATCTGGTGTTCGTTGAGCTTGAAGACCGGATCGCCTTCCAGCGTCGAGTTGGTTTCGCCGGTGTGGGTCCAGACCACACCGGGCGACACGTTCAGCGAGTTGTCGATGGTGAACGTGTAGTTCGCCAGCAGGCTGCCTTGCAGATGCGGTGCGTAGTTGAACGGCCGGCCGGCGAAATCGAAGTCGTCGCCGGTGGCGGTCTGGCCGACGAACTCGATGACCTTGGTGCGGACATAGGAACCGAGGGCGGTCAGGTTCAGGTTCTTGATCGGCAGCCAGGTGGCGGTGATCTCGCCGCCTTCGACGCGGGACTTCGGTACGTTCTGCAGATACTGCAGGTTGCCGAAGATCGGGTCGCTGAAATAGGTCAGCAGCTGCTTGTTCTTGTAGTCGTAATAGAACGCCGCGCTGTTGATCTGCACCCGGTTGTCGAACAGGCCGAGCTTGGCGCCGACTTCATAGGCATCGAGCCGCTCCTGGACCACCGGCGCCAGGCTGGCCTGATCGACCGAGAACACGGTCGGGAAGCCGCCGGACTTGAAGCCGCGCGTGTACGAGCCGTAGAACAGCGTGTCCTTGATCGGTGTCCAGCTGAGCACGCCGCGATAGGAGATGTTGTCCTGCTTCAGATGATCGCTGTACAGGCCGGTGTTGCCGTCGGCGTCGACGCTGCCGCACTCGCCAGCTCGAACGATGGAATTGCCGCCACGGGCGAGGCTGGCGACGGTGAATAGCGTCGACAGTGGAATGATCGAATCGTTGTCGGCGTTCTCGTAAGTACAGCCGCTGTAGGCCTGCGCTTCACGCGAGTAACGGACGCCGGCGGTGAGCTTCAGCGTTTCGATGAACGCCCAGGAAGCATCGGCGAAGGCGCCGTTGGAACGGATCTGGCCATCGCCGCGTGCCGAGCCGCGGTTCAGCACCAGCGGCGTGAACAGCGGCGGCGTCAAGCCGAACAGCGGGAAGTTCAGACTGTTTTCCGAGCCACGGCCTTCGCTGACGATGCCGTATTCGTCGTAGTTGGAATTGACGCCGACCAGCCAGTCGGCGCTGCTGCCGATGGTGCCTTCCAGTCGCACTTCACCGGAGACGGTGCGGATGTTGCCGGTCAGGAACTGATCGATGTTCTCCAGATCGGTGCCGCCCTGCGGCAGCGCCGAGCCATCGGAACGCACCTGCGAGTAGGCGAACAGGCCGATCAGCTTGAGGTCCTCGTTGATGTTCCACTGCGGCCGCAGGGTGGCGTTCCAGAAGTTATCGTTGAGGCCGAAGCCGCCATCGGGATTCCAGTCGCCGACCTTGTTGCTGTTGTTGTTCGGGATCAGCGGGTAATCGCGCAGGCGTGGCGAGATCGAGGCATTGCCGGGCACCAGCGGGTTCTGCGGCCGAATGTCGACTGCGTACGGCGCCTGCGGCTCGCTCTTGTCGATCCAGCCGGACACGGCCAGGCGCACCGAGACGTCCTCGATCACATCCCAGTCGGCGATACCGCGCGCAGCACGCTTGGAGATCTTGCCGAGCCGGTCATCCGGCCGCGTGTTGCTGGTCTGCCAGCCGGTCTGCGATTCGCTCAAGGAGCCGGCGAGGCGGACCCGCAGCTTGTCGGTGATCGGGCCGCTGACAAAGCCTTCGGTATCGAATCGGCCGTAGCTGCTGCCGGTTGCTTCGATACCGGCCGCGAAGTCCTTGGTCGGCTTGTTGGCGATGTAGTTGATCGTGCCGCCCGTGGAGTTGCGGCCGTACAAGGTGCCCTGCGGCCCCTTCAGCACTTCGACCCGGCGCAGGTCGAGATTCGGGCCCTTGGTCATCACCGGATAGGGCAGGGCGACTTCGTCGAGATAGACGCCGACGGTCGACTGGTTGGCGAAGCTGGAATCGGCGAAACCGACGCCACGCAAGGTGTAGATCGGCGTGTTGAAGCCGGAATCCGCCGCCGTGAAGCCGGCCACCAGCTTCGACAGATCACGGGTATCGCGCACGCCGACGGCCTTGAGATCTTCGCCGCCATAAGCGCTGATCGAAGCCGGGATGTCATCGATGTAGCCGTTGCGGCGAGTGGCGGTGACCACGATCTCTTCGATGCGGGCAACGTCCGGCGCGACGGTAGTCGGGCTTGCCGTTGCGGTCACGGCTGGGACTGGTTCTGCAGCGGGTGCTGCATCAGCTGCTGGGGCGGCCGTGACCGGATCGACAGGCTCCTGCGCCAGCGACGGGACCCAGGGGGCGACGAAGCTGCCAAGCGTGGCAGCGGAAACAAGGGTTCGAAGGGTGTTCATCGCGCTTTAACGTTGCTGGAGTTTGGGAATGCGTTCCTGCACGAGACGGCGGCGCGTCTCGGCATCGGGGATAGCGGCAACCGCCTCGACCAGTTCGCGGGTCAGGTGCGGTGCGAAGCGCTGGATGAAATCGAACATGAAGCCGCGCAGGAACATGCCCTGGCGGAAGCCGATGTGCGTGGTGCTCGGCTCGAACAGATGATCGACCGGCAGGCTGACCAGATCGGCATCAAGCGTTTCGTCATACGACATCGAAGCAACGATGCCGATGCCCAGCCCGAGCCGGACATAGGTCTTGATGACGTCGGCATCGACCGCCGTCAGCACCACGTCGGGCTTCAGGCCCTGGGCGGCAAAGGCCTGGTCGAGCTTCGAGCGGCCGGTGAAGCCGAAGGTGTAGGTGATCACCGGATGTTCGGCGATCGCTTCCAAGGTCAGCTCTTGCGGCTTGTCGCGATAACGCAGTGCGAGCGCGTGGGTCGGCGGCACCAGGATGCTGCGATTCCAGTGGTAGCAGGGCAGCATCACCAGCTCGTCGAAGTGCTCCAGCGCTTCGGTGGCGATGGCGAAATCGGCAGTGCCTTCAACGGCCATCTTGGCGATCTGCGGCGGGCTGCCCTGATGCAGATGCAGGGCCACCTGCGACCAGGCCTGGCGGAAGCCGCTGATCACCGGCGGCAGCGCATAGCGCGCCTGCGTGTGCGTGGTGGCCACACTCAGATCGCCGCGGTCGGCGGTCCGGAATTCGGCGGCGATGTTGCGGATGTTGTCGGCTTCCAGCAGCAGGCGTGCCGTGTATTCGAGGATGCGCTTGCCGGCCGGCGTGATCTCGGAGATGTGCTTGCCATTGCGCACGAAGATGTCGACGCCCAGCTCGTCTTCGAGCAGGCGCACCTGTTTCGATACGCCTGGCTGCGAAGTGAACAGTGCATCGGCGGCGGCGGTGACGCTCAGGCCGCGCTTGGAGATTTCCTGCACGTAATGCAGTTGACGGAGTTTCATGACGCTTCCCTTGATTCTTGATCGTTATGGTTTTTCAGCAGGGCTTGCTTGCCCTTCAGCAGAACGTCGATTTCTCGTTCAGCAGAACGAAGCCTCGGTCGCGCGATAGACGCCGTCATGGCCGGCCAGCGACAGCAGGCTGCGATCGACCCAGCGCGTGTTGCTGAGCCACAGGCCGTTCCAGTCGTAGCCATCGGCGCGATGCAGCAGCTCGATGCGGCCTTCGGCTTCATCGAGAAAGACGATGCGGTTCTGCGGCCCCAGCCAGGCATCGAGGATGTGGCGGAAGGCGCGGTCGTAGATCAGCTTCCGCCGGCTGCTCAGGAACGGCGCCAGGTAGTCGTGCACCAGATGCCAGGTGTCCGAGCGCCCGGCCTGGCGGATCTCGACCTTCGCGGTGCCGTTGTGCATCAGATAAAGACCGGGCGCGATCTTGAACGGATGCAGGTTCTCGACATGTGAAGAACCGCGCGTGCGCCGCCGGAAGTGGAACGCGCAGTTGCGCCCGGCGAATTCCTCGGCCAGCCGGGTGGCGAGCGCCACATCGGCATTGGCGCTGCGCTCGATGCGCAGCTTGCCGAAGGCGTCGAAACCCATGAAGCCGAAACCGTCCGGGTTGTACTCGGCCGCCGAGCGCAGCAGCTCGATGGGCGTCGTATGTTCTTCAGGCTGGTGGATGATCAGGCACATGGGCGCGGTGCTCGGTAGCGAGGGAAGAAGGCCGATTAAGACGGGCTCAGATCTTCGCGAGCATCACTTCCGTGGCCTTGAACACAGCCAGCACTTCGGTGCCCACCTGCAGGTTCAGGCTCTTGATCGAACGGGTGGTGACGATCGAGGTGACGATGCCGGACTCGGTCTCGACATCGACTTCGGACACCACTGGGCCGAGCACGATCTCGACGATCCGGCCGGGAATTTGGTTTCTGCTATTGATCGCGTGGATGACCATGACTCGCTCCTGCAACGCGGTGGTTGATAACGGAACGAGACTGTACGGGGCGATTGATATTCAATAAAGAAATATAAAGGAATTTTTATATATCAATTTATGGAATAAGGGCGGCGAAAAACGCCCGGGCGAGATTTCGCGCCGGGCGTCGTTGTTCACAATCAGCAAGGTGTGCTGCAGCCTTCCCGAGTCTGTGGAAAGGCGGCAGCCAGCAGCTTCAGCCGGCGTGCAGCACCGCCAGCAGCGGCTCGTTCGCGGGTTCGCGACGAGAAGGTTGTGCGGCGTCGATGACGCTCAGCAGATGCCGCGCCAGGCTCTGTGCCTGGCCGCGGATCTCCGGCACGGCGGTAGTTTCCCAAAGCTCGCCCTTGCGGGTCGGGCCCAAGGTGAAGATGCGTGCCGAGGCGCGGCCATCGCGCTCGACCAGACCGCCGGCAGCGTCGGTTTCCAGGCCCAGGCCCAGCGTGTCGACGGTCGCCAGTCCCTGTTCGCGCAGTGACTGCAGCAGTGGATGGTTCAGGCGCCGGTAGTTGCTGTCCGGGCCGGTGCAGTTGACGACTCTCTGCACGGTGAGGGTGATCGTCTGTTTGCCGCCGCGGGTGCGCAGTTGCACCTCGACAGCATCGCCGTTGTCCGCGTAGCTGACCGGCCGAGCGGCCAGCACTTCGAGCTGACCGCGCTCGGTCAGCCGGTTGACGGTCTCGACGATGCGCGGCGCCGCGCGATGGCGGTGGATGTCCCAGTAGGTGCGGGCATGGCGCAGGAAGCGCTGCTGCTCCGGGCGCGACAGACGCTGCCACAGGCGCTGGCCGTGCGGGCGCAGCGCATCCATCACCGAGCGCCAGTCGCCGCCTTCGGCGATCACCGTATCGATCTCGTGGCGGATCACGCGCATCAGCTGGCGCACCGTCGGCGGCACCGCGAACAGATCGAAGCTCAGCACATGCCGGGGCGCCACCGCATGCGCGCGCGGCAGCAGGCCGCGCCGCGAGACGACATGGATCGGCCCGCGGTGGCCGCGCTCATGCAGAGCGGCCAGCCAGTCCAAGGTGGTCAGGCCGGAGCCGATCAGCAGCACGGCATCGTCGTGACGCACCGAGATCAAACCATGCGTGGACCAGGCGTGGCTCTGGTACAGCGGACTCGAATAGAAGGATGGATCATCGGCCGGCGGATCAGCCGGGCCGGGGTTGCCCATCGCCAGCACCACGCGCTGCGCGGTGATCGGGTTGCCCTTGGCCAAGCGCAGGCGGATTTCACGCTCGCTGGCGGCAACGCCGAGCACCTCGTCATGCACCAGTTCCAGGCGCACGTCGCGCCGCGAGGTGGCAGCGGCTTCGGCGAGGATCGAACGCAGGTAGACGCCATAGAGACGACGCGGCAGGAACGCGGCCGGGTTGACCAGGGCTTCGTCGCCGCGATGTTCGGCGAGCCACTTCAGAAAGTGCGAAGGCTGATCCGGGAACGCGCTCATGCCTTCGGCACGCACGTTGAGCAGATGACAGTCCGGCTGCTCGCGATAGGCCACGCCAAGACCGGCCGCGTCGGCGCGTTCGATCAGGATGACTCTCAGCGGGCCAGTCGCTTCGCGAAGCAGGTTGACGGCGACCATCGTGCCGCTGAAGCCGGCCCCGATGATGGCGACTGCTGGACAGCGTGCGTCAGTGTTCGAGGTCGACATGGGATTCCAATCTGCAGATGAGGAAGTATGCGAGGCCGCTTGTTATATCGGTATGACCTAATAATTAAATGTTGCCGCTAGGCACCTGCGATCGAGTTATATCGAGCAAGGCTGATGCGCAGAAAATGGCCTTTAACCCTTGTCTGAATCTACTGGTTGATAATTGCATAAGCAGGTTTCGCGCCGGAATAAGGCGCCCCATCAAGCAGCACGGCTGCTCTGATGGAAGATCGCCGGCGATCGCGGGAATAGACGTTGGCCGACTGTCTTCGGAAACGACAAAGGGCGGCGACCTCGCGGTCGCCGCCCTTTGTTCAGGACCGCCCGGCGTGAAGGCTGGCGGTCAAGACTTCAGCAATGGCCGATCAGGCCACCGCGTCCTTCAGCTTCTTCAGCGGACGCACGCGGATCTTCAGCGAGGCCGGCTTGGCGGCGAAGGTCTGCTCCTGGCCGGTGAAGCGGTTGATGCCCTTGCGCTTCGGCTTGGCCGGAACCTTGACCGCCGAGATCTTCAGGTAGCCCGGCAGCACGAACGAGCCTGCGCCCTTCTTGCTGACCGACGAAGCGATCGCGCCTTCCAGCGCTTCGAGCACCTTCTTGACGCCCTTCGCTTCGATGCCGCTATGGGTGACGAGGTGGGCGATCAGCCCGGTCTTGTTCAGCGTTTCCTTGATCGGCTTCAGCGCTGCCGGTTCAGCGGCCTTCGGCTTGGCGGCTGCTTTGGTCGCAGCAGCCTTGGTCGCGGCCGGCTTGGCAGCGGCCTTGGTCGGGGCGGTCTTGGTCGTGGTCTTCGAGGCTACTTTGGCCATGGGGCTCCTGATGTCTTTAGATGTGATTGTGTGATTGCGCCAGTGCTGCAAGCTTGTTGCAAGCTCACGACTACCGCCGGCACGCGAGTATAGGTGCTTGCGCGCCGAATTCCTCATTCTGCTTGTCGGCGTAGCTTATCCGTTGATCGCAGAGTTACCGAGAACGCCCAGCATCAAGCCGCAACGGGCTCCGGTCAACGGAGTGCGAACCCCGGCCAAATGGCTGGGGTGAGCGGCTATCAGACCCGCCACAATCCAGCTTTCACAATGGGCTGCGATGGCGCGCAAGCGCTGCAGCAAGCTTGTACAGGCCCGTCAACGCTTGAATCTCCCTCGAACCGAACCTCCGAACTCAATGCTGACTGAAGAACAAAGACTGGTCGACGACGCCGCGCGCCGCTACTCGCGGGAAGTGCTGGCCCCCGGCGCTGCCGCGCGCGAGAAGGCGCTGGCGATCGAGCCGGCAGTATTCGAAGGCCTGGCCAGCATCGGCCTGCTCGGCATGACCGTGTCGCCGGACTGGGACGGTGCAGGCGCCGATTACGTTTCCTACGCGCTGGCGTTGATGGCCGTGGCCGAAGGCGATGGTGCGGTGTCGACGGTGATGTCGGTCCACAACGCGCCGTTCTGCGCGATCCTCGAACGCTATGGCTCGGACGCGCAAAAAGCCGACGTGCTGCGCCCGGCCGCGCGCGGCGAGTTCATCGGTGCGTTTGCGCTGACCGAAAGCCAGGCCGGCTCCGATGCCTCTGCATTGCGCACCCGCGCCGTGCGTCATGGCGATCGCTACGTCATCAACGGCGCCAAGCAGTTCATCACCAGTGGCAAGATCGGCCGCTACACGATCGTCTTCGCGGTCACCGATCCGGCCAATCCCAAGCGCGGCATCTCGGCGTTCCTGGTGCCGACGGAAACCACCGGCTACAGCGTGTCGAAGATCGAGCACAAGCTTGGCCAGAAGGCTTCCGACACCTGCAGCCTGCAGTTCGATGACCTGGAACTGCCGCTCGACGCAATGATCGGCGGCGAAGGCGAGGGCTACAGGATCGCGCTCTCGAGCCTGGAATCAGGCCGCATCGGCATCGCCGCGCAGAGCGTCGGCATGGCGCAGGCTGCACTTGAAGCGGCGATCCGCTACGCCGGCGAACGCACCTCGTTCGGCAAGCGCTTGGTTGATCATCAGGCGGTCAGCTTCCGCCTCGTCGATGCCAAGACTCGCCTCGAAGCGGCGCGCCAGCTGGTGCTGTCGGCAGCGCGGATGAAGGACGCCGGTATGCCCTGTCTGGAACAGGCCTGCATGGCCAAGCTGTTCGCATCGGAAACCGCGGAAGCGGTCTGCTCGGTGGCGATCCAGACCTTCGGCGGCTACGGCTATGTCGAGGATTTCCCGGTCGAGCGCATCTATCGCGATGTCCGCGTCTGCCAGATCTACGAAGGCACCTCGGACATCCAGAAAATTATTATTGGGCGCAGCCTGTCGGCTGCTTGAGGATCATCGGCCGCAGCCTGGCCGCTTGATCCTTAGCGCAGCGATACCGATACCGAAACCGGCGTCTCGCTGCGATCGAAGCCATACAGCACGCAGATCACCAGCAGCGCTGCAGGTGGTCCGGCGTAGGGGTGCAGGGCCGCGGCCAGGATCGGCGCGACCAGCACCAGATAGCGCAGACCCCAGCTGTACAGCACGCCACCACGCCGCACGCAGACTCGTCCGGCATCGTTCCAGCGCTGCCGGGCCGGCGATTCGCTGGGCATGCCGATGATGAAACCGGCATGGTTGTAGTAGCGCACGGCCATCGCCGAGCAAACCAGTGACGCGAACAGCAGGCTCAGCAGGACCAGCTCGAGCATCAGGCTGGGCGTGATCAGGACCAGGCCATCCGGGTCGTTGAAACGAGCGTGCAGTGACGGTGCCGCGAGGCTCACCGTGGCCACCAGGCCGAGCACGGCGGTCGAGGCGGTCATCGTTGCCGACATCAGCGAGTTGCGCAGCGTCTGCACGGCGAGCAGTTCCGAACCCGGATGGCCGGACACGGCCGCGAACCATTCCTCGCGCAGCCGCATGTGCGAGGTGCGGGCAACGCGCTCCGGCGTGCGCCAGCGCATCAGCGCCTGCACGGCTTCGTAGGCGATCAGCACCGCGATCGTCGCCAGTGCCGCGATCCAGGTGTGCGAGTTATTCATCGTGGTGAGCGGTGCTGTTGCGATGGCCCCGTGTCAGCCAGAACGCGAACAGGCCGGCGGTTGCCATCATGATCGGGCTGTACAGCGTTGCCGGGATCGCCATCGTCGGCTGGTTCAGCAGCAGCGGCGACAGTGCGATGGCGATGGCCAGTGCCGAGTTGTGGACGCCGATCTCCATGCCGATGGCGATCGCCTGCGGGCGGCCGAGGCCGAGCAGTCGTGGCAGCTTGTAGCCGATTGCCAGACTGATCAGGTTGAACAGCAGCGCAGCACTGCCGACGCTGGCCATGTGTTGGGCAATGGTCTTCCAGCCGCTGACCATGATCAGCACCACCAGCAGAATCAGGAACAGGACCGAAAACAGCTTCACGGGGGTCTCGAAGCGGATCGCCAGCGCCGGCCGACGATTGCGCAGCAGCATGCCGACCAGCACCGGCACGATGACGATCGCCACCACCTGCGCCACCTTCGAGAATTGCAGCGGCACGCTGCGCGCCTCGCCGATGAAGTGCACCAGCGCCAGGTTGATGATCAGCGGCAGGCTGATGATCGCCAGCACCGAGTTCACCGCCGTCAGCGTGATGTTGAGCGCCACGTCGCCATGTGCCAGATGGCTGAACAGATTGGCGCTGGTGCCACCGGGTGAAGCGGCGAGCACCATCAGGCCGACGGCCAGTTCCGGCGGCAGCGCAAAGGCGAGGCACAGCCCGAATGCGATCGCCGGCAGGATCAGCACCTGCACGACCAGCGCCACGGCGACAGCGCGCGGCTGGGTCAGCACGCGACGGAAGTCCGCCGTGGTCAGCGACAGACCGAGGCCGAGCATGATCACGGCCAGCGCGATCGGCAGATAGGTGGAGGAGATCGTCGCCAGCATTGGATCGGGAGACCGGTGAAGCAAGGGCCGCTACTGTCCCGATTGCTGCGCTGCGCTGTAAAGCGAGGGACAGCCCGGCCCAGCAGAAGGATTCTCAGAAACTGAACTCGGTGACCTTGTAGCCGGCGTTGCTCGGAATCCGCAGCGTCCGCGTGCCTTGAGCGCTCTCAACGCCAGGGGCCTGCTCGACGACTTCCGGCAGCACCATCACTGGCGGCTGCTTGCGGGCTGCGGCCAGCGCGCCGGCGACGGTGGTCTGCTCGCCGAGCTTCTCGACGTTCAACAAGGTGGCTGGCACCAAGGTGCGAGTGCCCGCCGCTGCTTCGGCGAGCACCGCCGCCGGGCGCAGCCAGACCGAGTCGACCATCTCCCGGCCGTCATGACCGGCCACCTGTTCGGACGGCGCCACGGCAAGGAAGAAATAGGTATCGAAGCGCTTCGGCATGAAGGTCGGCGTGACCCAGTGCGCGAACGGCACCAGCGCTTCGCAGGCCAGTTCCAGGCTTTCACTTTCGAGCATCTCGACGATGCCAATCGCGCCGGAGTCGAGCGGCTTGCGGTAACGATCGAGCGCATCGAGCACCTCAGCGCCAATGAGCTTGGACGCGCCACGCTTGCGCGCCAGCAGCACGCCGCTTTCCTCGAAGGCTTCGCGAATCGCCGCGACTCTCAGCGCCAGTTGCTCGGTCGACAGGCCATCGGCGCCTGAGCACAGTTGGGTAAGACGCGGATCGCTGTCGCCGGCGGCAAGCTTGCCGCCCGGAAACACCAGCGCGCCGGATGCGAAGTCGATCTGCTGATGGCGCACCACCATGAACACTTCCATCTGGGCTTCAACCTTTGCCTCCGTAGCGGCGGGATCGTCGCGCAGCAGCAGGATGGTCGCCGCGAGGCGGGCAGGGGCGATGGCGGCTTCGGACATTTCGGTTTCCGGGGACGGGCAGATTGGAGAGAAATTGATACGGTACGCTACTATTTTTTGCGGTCCGCCAGTTGCCCATGTTGACTGAAATGCACAATCGCTCGATCGATCCCCAAGGCCTTGCCGAATGGTTTCGCCGCCGCGCGCTGCGGGCGCCGGAGCGGGCAGCGCTGAGTTTCAAGGATCACACCTTGAGCTACGGCGAGATGCAGAAAAGCATCGAGCGGATGGCGGCGGTGTTCGTCAGCGGCGGCGTGCGGGCCGGCGATCGAGTCGCCTGGCTCAGCCTCAATCACTCGCTGATCATGGTCGCGCTGTTCGCCTGTGCGCGGATCGGCGCGATCTTCGTGCCGCTGAACTTCCGCCTGTCGCGGCCAGAACTGGCCGACATCATCAACGATGCCGGCGCACATACGCTGGTTGCCGATACGCAGCACGCCGCAGTGATCGAACCGGCGCGTGCCGAGCTGCCTTGCCGGCGCTATCTGTTGCTCGACGAAGCCGAGCTTGGCTGGGGTTCGCTGAGCGCTGGCATGTCCGACGAGTTGCCAGTGCCGGCTGCGGTCAACGGCTTGCCCGACGATGTGGCGTTGCTGATCTACACCTCCGGCACCACCGGCCGGCCGAAGGGTGTGATGCTGAGCAACGGCAACCTGTGGACCAACAACATCAACTGGCTGCTGGCCAGCGATTACACCTCGCAGGACGTGACCTTGAACTGTGCGCCGCTATTCCATGTCGGCGGTATCTGCGTGGTGCTGCTGCCGACCCTGTTGGTCGGCGGTCACGTGGTGCTGCAGCAGAGCTTCGATCCGCTGCAGTTCCTGAACGATCTGGAACGCTACAAGGTCACGGTGACCTTCGCAGTGCCGGCGATGATGCTGTTCGCGTCTCAGCACGAGCGTTACCTGAGCGCTGATCTGTCGGCGATGCGCCTGATCGTCGCCGGTGGCGCGCCGGTGCCGGAACCACTACTGCACACCTACAACGCCCGCGGCATTCCGGTCAGCCAGTGCTACGGCATGACCGAAGCGACGGCCGGCGTCACTTTCCTGGAAACCGAGCGGGCAATCACCAAGCTCGGCTCTTGCGGCCGGCCCGGTTTGCTCACCGAGGTCAAGCTCATCGACCGCGACGGCAACACCATCACCACGCCCGGCGAGCGCGGCGAAATCTGCATGCGCGGCGGCAACATCACCCAGGGCTACTGGAACCGGCCGGCGGAGACCGCGGCCGCGCTCGATGCCGACGGCTGGATGCACAGCGGCGACGGTGCCTGGGTCGATGCCGACGGTTTCTACACGATGTGCGATCGCATCAAGGACATGATCATCAGCGGCGGCGAGAACATCTATCCAGCCGAGATCGAAAGCCTGCTCTACGAGCATCCGGCGATCGCCGAAGTCGCGGTGATCGGCGCAGCGGACGCTCGCTGGGGCGAAACCGTGGTCGTGATCGCGGTGCTGAAGGCTGGACAAGGACTCGATCTGGAGACGCTGCTCGCCTTCGTCGCGCCGCGGCTGGCGCGCTACAAGCTGCCGAAAGCGCTGCATGTGATCGAGACGATGCCGCGCAACCCGAACGGCAAGATCGTCAAGACCGAGTTGCGGAAAAGGTTCGCGTAGGTCGGGCCGCGCCCGACGCTTCCGGCTTCGGCGCCGCGTCGCCCGAGGGGCGACCTACGAGCGCGTGATCGCCCACCAGGCCGGCAGCAAGGCCTGCACGTCTTGCCGCGCATAACGGCGATCGACCAGCACCACGGTGCCGCGATCGCTGTGATGGCGGATCACCCGGCCGGCGGCCTGCACGACCTTGCGCAGGCCGGGATACAGGTAGGCGTATTCGTAGCCGGCGCCGAACAGCGTTTCCAGCCGCGCCCGCATCGCTTCGTTGACCGGGTTGATCTGCGGAATGCCGAGCGTCACCACGAAGGCGCCGATCAGCCGCGCGCCGGGCAGGTCGATGCCTTCGGAAAACACGCCGCCGAGCACCGCGAAGCCGATGCCCTGATTTTCTGCATGGAAGCGTTCAATGAAGGCGAGACGCGCCGGTTCGTCCATGCGCCGCTGCTGGGCCCAGACCGGCAGATCCGGATGGGTTTCGATCAGCCGGGCGAGCACGCGATCGAGGTAATCGAAGCTGCTGAAGAAGGCCAGATAGTTGCCCGGCTGCTTGCGGTACTGCGCGGCGATCAAAGCGACGATCGGTGCCAGCGAAGCTTCGCGGGCATCGAAGCGGGTCGAGATGCGGCTGGCGATCTGCACTGACAGCTGATCGGCCGAGAACGGTGACGCGATGTCGAGCCAGGGCGTGTCATCGGCCAGCCCGAGCAGCTGGCGGTAGTAGTCCGGCGGGTTGAGCGTGGCCGAGAACAGCACCGCGCCATGAGCAGCGGTGAATCGGGGACCGAGGAACGGCGCCGGCACGATGTTGCGGACACACAGGGTCGAACCGGGCTTGGTGCTGAAGGCATCCGGTGCATGACGACTTAGATCGACCATCGAATGCGGACCGAAGCTTTCCGCCAGCCTCACCAGGCCGATCGCATCGAAGAAGAACTGCTGCAGGTCGAACGGCAGGCGTTCGCCGGTTTCACCGAGCAGCCTGCTGGCGGCGGCGATGAAATCCGAGAGCGCATCGATCAGCGCAGCGGGCAAAGCCTCCAGCGCTTGATAGCCATCCGAGGCATCGGGATTGGCCGCTGGCCAGCGGCGCTGTACGCGATTCAGTGAAGCGCGTAGTTCGTCGGGTGCAGCCTTGCGCGCGCGCTGCAGGGCGCGCTGATCGAGCGTTGCCGAGTACATGTCGCGAGCGCGATCGACGAGGTTGTGGGCCTCGTCGACCAGCAGGCCGATCTTCCAGTCATTGAGCACGGTCAGGCCATGCAGCAGCGCGTGGGCATCGAAGTAATAGTTGTAATCGCCGACCACGACATCGGCCCAGCGGACCAGCTCCTGGCTCAGGTAGTACGGGCAGACGACATGCTCGGCGGCAACCGTCTGCACGCTGCGCTGATCGAGTTTCGCGCTGCTCACCGCCGCAGCTCGCGCGGCCGGCAATCGATCGTAGAAGCCTTGCGCCAGCGGGCAGGACGCGCCGTGGCATTCCTTGTCCGGATGCACGCAGCTCTTGTCGCGCGACACCAGTTCCAGCACGCGCAGCGCCGGCTGATCGCCCTGGATCAAAGCCAGCGCGTCCAGCGCCACTTGCCGGCCGGGCGTCTTCGCGGTGAGAAAGAACAGCTTGTCGATCGGTGCGCGGGTGCAGGCCTTCAGCGCCGGGAACAGCGTGCCGAGCGTCTTGCCGATGCCGGTTGGTGCCTGGGCGAGCAGCGGCTGCTTGTTCAGGGTCGCTCGATACACCGCGGCGGCGAGGGCGCGCTGGCCGGCGTTGAACTCGAGGTGCGGGAAAGTCAGGCCTTCGATCGCCTGATTGCGCGCCAGCCGATGCGCCTGCTGCTGGCGCGCCCAGGCCAGATAGCTCGCCGCCTGCTGCTCGAAGTACTCGAACAGCGCTGCCGCCTCGTGGGTTTCACTGATCGAGGTTTCGGTTTCGTCGTCGATGCGGAAATAGACCAGGGTCAGCGTGACTGACTCCAGCCCGCGTGCCCGGCACAGCAGTGCGCCGTAGACCTTCAGCTGCGCCCAGTGCAGCGCGCGATGGTTATCGGGAATGCGCGCGCTGTCGCCACGATGGGTCTTGATCTCCTCGAGGTCGTTGCTGGCGGCGTCATAGCCATCGGCCCGGCCGCGCACCCGTAGTTCCTCGTGCCGGCCTTCGAGTGTGACTTCACGCTCGTAGCCGTCCGGACGCCGTCCGGTGACCGTGGCGTGGCCGGCAATGCCTTGCTGGCTGGTCGGTGCCGGCGTGAAGCGGCGATCGAGATCGCCGCGCTTGGCAGTGAACTCGACCAGCTCGCGCACCGGCACGATGATCGTCGCCACGCCCTGCTCGGTTGCTGCCACAGGCTTGGCCGCTGCCTTGGCTCGGGGCTTCGCGGGGCGGGCTGGCTTGCCAGTTGTGGATGCGGTGGTCACGGCTGCGGCATTCTGCCGGGATGGATCGGATGGCGCGTCATTTGCTCACCCGGTCTCGCCCCCAGAATCGGAGTTCCATTCAGTGTCCAGCCTGCCCGACAAGGTTCCAGCGACAGCCCCCGAGCCTTTCATCGCGGCAGACCGGCAGATCGCCGAGTTCACGGTGCGCGCCGTGGTGCTCGGCACCTTGCTCGGCATGGTTTTCGGCGCTTCCTCGCTGTATCTGGTGCTCAAGGTCGGGCTGACGGTCAGTGCCTCGATCCCGGTGGCGGTGATCGCGATCACCCTGTTCCGCCTGGTTTCGAAAGCCGGCGGCCGTGATTCGACGATCCTCGAAAACAACATCGTCCAGACCGCCGGCTCGGCCGGCGAATCGATCGCTTTCGGTCTGGGCGTGACCCTGCCGGCGATCCTGATCCTCGGCTTCGATCTCGACATCCTGCGCGTCCTGTTGGTCGGCGTGCTCGGCGGGCTGCTCGGCATCCTGATGATGATCCCGCTGCGGCGCAGCTTGATCGTCTCCCAGCACGAGACGCTGAAGTATCCAGAAGGCACCGCCTGCGCCGAAGTGCTGAAGGCTGCAGAGTTATCGAAGGGCAGCATTGATGACAGCAGCGCCAACGCCAGCCGAGCCGGAATCATCTTCGCGGGCTTCGGCATCGGCCTGCTGTACAAGGCGCTGAACGTCGCCTTCAAGGGCTGGAAGGATGTGCCGGAGCAGGTCTTCGGCGCGCCGCTGAAGGCGGGCTCGATCAGCTGCGAGATCTCCCCTGAATTGCTCGGCGTCGGCTACATCATCGGGCCGCGGATCGCTGCGCTGATGTGTGCCGGCGGTGTGCTGGCCTATCTGCTGCTGATCCCGATGATCGCCTTCTTCGGCGATGCGCTGACCGTGCCGCTGGCCCCTGGCGTCAAGCTGATCCGGGACATGAGCCCGGACGACATCCGCGGGGCCTACGTGCTGTACATCGGCGCCGGCGCGGTGGCGGCCGGTGGCATCGTCAGCCTGATCAGGGCGCTGCCGATGATCTGGCACAGCCTGCACGACGCGCTGCGGAGCTTCAGCGGCGCCGGTGTCGGCCAGAACGGCAAGCGCACCGATCAGGACATCCCGATGAAATGGGTGCTGATCGGCTCGCTGCTGCTGGTCGTCGCCATCATGCTGGCCACGCCGCTGCAGATGAACCTGCTCGGCGCGCTGCTGATCCTGGTGTTCGGCTTCCTGTTCTCCACCGTGTCCTCGCAGCTGACCGGCGAGATCGGTTCGTCGAGCAATCCGATTTCCGGAATGACCGTGGCGACCCTGCTGTTCACCTGCCTGATCTTCCTGCTGGTCGGCTGGACCGGCGGCCCGTACTACGTCACAGCACTTTCGGTCGGTGCGATCGTCTGCATCGCGTCCAGCAACGCCGGCACCACCTCGCAGGATCTGAAGACCGGCTATCTGGTCGGCGGCACGCCGCGCCTGCAGCAGTACGCGATCCTGTTCGGCGCGCTGGCTTCGGCGCTGATGCTCGGGCCGATCCTGATCAAGCTCAACGATGCCGCTACCGTCTACGTGCCGATCGCGCAGGTGGCGCCGGGCTTGAGCACCGACGCTGCAAAGCTCACCGAGACCGCGATCCTGCAAGGCCCGCAGGCCGCGCAGGATGACCATCGCTATCGGGTCTGGCACAAGACCGATCTCGCCGGCGGCCCAGCCGGCAAGTACTTGGTCGATGACGACGGCAAGGTCGTTTACCTGGTCGATCCGGGCATCAACGGCGCCTACAAGCAGCGGCCGGATGGCAGCGAAGTGCGCAAGTACGACGCGCCGAAAGCAGTGCTGATGTCCTACATCATCAAGGGCATTCTCAATCGGCAGCTGCCCTGGGCGCTGGTGCTGTTCGGGGTGATGATTGCCCTGGTACTGGAAATGTCCGGCGTGCCGTCGCTGGCGTTCGCGGTCGGCGTCTATCTGCCGCTGTCGTCGTCGATGCCGATCTTCGTCGGCGGTCTGGTTCGCTGGGCGGTCGATCGCCGCCGCAACCGGCAGGCCGAACACCGCAACGCCACCGCCGAGGAACAGAGCGCAGCGGGGGACCGCAGCCCGGGTGTGCTGATGGCCTCCGGCTACATCGCCGGCGGTGCCCTGGCCGGCATCATCATCGCCTTCACCGCCGGCGTGCTGAGCGACTTCGATACCTTCATCACCGACTGGTCGACAGCCCACAATCCGTTCTTCGAAGGCAGCCACGCGGACCTGTTGTCGGTGCTGCCGTATGCGCTGCTGGTGGCGGTGTTGTACGGGTCGGGCAGGGAGCGCGCCAGGCGCGCTTCGATCGCCTGAGGTCACTGAATTCTCTTGCTGTTTCGTCAAGGATGATAGGTGCGCGTCCGCCTTGGGCCCGCTGTTCCGCACTGCGATAATCTCGTTGCTCGCGGCCCTGCCGCTCGATCTCCTCGGACCCAAACTCGCCTCACGATGAACAACATCTTCCTGCGCAATCTTTTGCTGAAACTGGCCTTGCCGAAGCTGGCCCTCGTCGGCCTCGTCGCATTCAACGTTGGCTGCCAGCGCAACACATCGGCGCCGGCAGCCGCGCCTGCAGCGGAGCCGAAGCTGGTCGACACTGCACGCATCGCCGCAGGCGACAGCGAGCCCGGCAACTGGCTGAGCACCGGCCGCACCTACAACGAACAGCGCTACAGCCCGCTGGAGAAGGTCAACGCCGGCAACGTCGCCAAGCTGGGTCTGGCCTGGAGCTACAAGGTCGATATCGACCGTGGCGCCGAAGCCACGCCCGTGGTCGTCGACGGCGTGATGTACACCACCGGCGCCTACAGCATCGTCTACGCGATCAACGCCAAGACCGGTGAGCAGCTGTGGAAGTACGACCCCGAGGTGCAGCGCTCGAAGTCCGGCAATGCCTGCTGCGACGTGGTCAATCGTGGTGTGGCGATCGGTCAGGGCAAGGTCTATGTCGCTGCCTTCGATGGCAGAGTCATCGCGATCAACGCCAAGGACGGCACCAAGGCCTGGGAAGTCGATGCCAAGGACGGTTCCGGCCGCACCTTCGCGCTGACCGGCGCGCCGCTGCTGGTCAAGAACCTGGTGCTGGTCGGCAGCGGTGGTGCCGAGTACAACGCCCGCGGCTACATCTCCGCCTTCGACACTGCCACCGGCAAGCTGGCCTGGCGCTTCTACACCGTGCCGGGTGATCCGGCGAAGCCGGACGAAAGCCCGGCGCTCACCCTGGCGCGCAAGACCTGGACCGGCAAGCAGTACTGGAAGCAGGGAGGCGGCGGCACCGTCTGGAACACCATCGCCTATGACCCGGAGACCGATCTGATCTATTTCGGCACCGGCAACGGCGTGTCCTGGAACAAGCTGGAACGCGACGAGCCGAACGGCGACAACCTGTTCATCTCGTCGATCGTCGCGGTCAAGGCCGAGACCGGCGAGTACGCCTGGCACTACCAGGAAACGCCGAATGACAACTGGGACTACGACGCCTGCGCCAACATCATCCTGGCCGATATCACCCTCGACGGCCAGCTGCGCAAAGTGCTGCTGCATGCGCCGAAGAACGGCTTCTTCTATGTGCTTGATCGCAAGGACGGCAAGCTGCTGTCGGCCGAGAAATTCGCGCCCACCACTTGGGCCACGCACGTCGATCTGAAGACCGGCCGGCCGGTGGTCGATCAGAAGGTTGCTGACTGGAGCAAGGAGGCGAAGGTCGTCGCCCCGGGCCCGTTCGGCGCGCACAACTGGCAGCCGATGTCGTTCAGCCCGAAGACCGGCCTGGTCTACATCCCGGCGCAGGAAGTGGCTTCGATGATGGCGCCGCACAAGGTGGTTGCCGACGGGGCCGGCTTCGACAACCGCGAAGGCGTCTGGAACATCGGTGGCGATCTGCCGATCCCGGCCGATCCCAAGGTCGTCGAGCAGATCGCCGCGTCGCTGAAGGGCCGGTTGATCGCCTGGGATCCGGTTGCCCAGAAGCAGGTCTGGAGCCAGCCCTACACCAACATCTGGAACGGCGGCACGCTGGCGACGGCTGGCAATCTGGTGTTCCAGGGCACGGCCGATGGCCGCGTCGTTGCCTACTCGGCGGACAAGGGCGAGAAGCTCTGGGAATCGCCGGCCAATTCCGGCGTCATGGCCGGGCCGATGAGCTATGAAGTCGATGGCGAGCAGTACGTCACCGTGATGGCTGGCTGGGGCGGCGTGTTCCCGCTGATCGGCGGCGCCATCTCGAACTACGCCAAGGTTCGTCCGGAAGCGCGGGTGCTGACCTTCAAGATCGGCGGTACCGCGAGCCTGCCGGCGCCGAAGAACGAAGCCGTGCCCTTGCCGGAACTGCAGGAATTGAAAGCCGACGCGAAGACGCTGGCCCGTGGCGCCGAGCTGTTCATTGGCAACTGCGCGCAGTGCCACGGCCTCAACGCCGTCGGCGGCGGCATCATTCCCGATCTGCGCTACCTGACGCCTGAAAAGCACGCGATCTTCGCCGGCATCGTCGCCGGTGCGAAGTCGGATCGCGGTATGCCGTCGTTCGCCGGCCGCTTCAATCCGGAAGAGGTCGAGGCGATCCACCAGTACATCATCGAGCGCTCGCACGACCTGAAACAGGCGCTCGGCAGCTCGGTCGAGGGTGCTGCCAGCGCCAAGTAGGCCTATTCGAAATTGCTCTGCCGCAAGGCCGCCAGCATCTTCACGGGGCTGGCGGCCGACACACGGCAGCGATCGGCGCACCAACGTAAAAGACAAGCAGCCTCTCAAGTTGATAAGGTTTGCGAATCATCAACCTAGGCTCAGGTCTTAATCCCCTAGTGAACACTCTTTCCTCCGCCCGGCCGGCGCCGCGCAAGCTTGCTCTCGGGCTCATTCTGGTCCTGCCGCTGATCTGGGCTGCCTGCGCGATTCCGGCCCAGGCCGCTACCGCCGCAGAGCGCGCGAAAGCGCCGCAGTCGAAGGCTCAATCGAAGGCTCCAGCAAAAGCTTCGGCCAAGGTTTCGTCGAAGCCTGCTGCGAAAGGCCGCCCGACCGTCGCTCCCGCCAAGCGCAAGGCCGTTGCCAAAGCCAAGGCCAGGGCCGCGACTAGCGATCTGGTGTTGAAGTCGAACGCAGCGCTGGTCATCGACGAAGACAGCGGCGAAGCAGTGGCGCTGAAGAATCCGGACATGGTGCTGCCGATCGCATCGCTGACCAAGCTGATGACCGGCCTGGTGGTGATCGACGCTAAGCTGCCGATGGATGAGGTGCTGGAGATCAGCAGCGCCGACGTCGATACTGAAAAGCACACCTATTCGCGGCTCGCTGTCGGCTCCCAGCTGACCCGCGACGAGATGCTGCTGCTGGCGCTGATGTCGTCCGAGAATCGCGCGGCGATGGCGCTGAGCCGCAACTATCCGGGCGGCCGTGAAGCCTTCATCGCGGCGATGAACCTGAAGGCCAAGACCTTGGGCATGGCCTCGACCCATTTCGCCGATCCGGCTGGCCTGTCCAACCGCAGCGTGTCGACCGCGCGTGACTTGCATCGCCTGCTGATCGCCGCCCGCGCCCAGCCGCTGATGCGTAGCCACACGACGCAGCTGGAAAGCACCGTGCACACCCATGGTCGTACCCTGACTTTCGGCAATACCAATCGCCTGGTGCGCGCCGCGGGCGACTGGAACATCGATCTGCAGAAAACCGGCTTCACCAACGAGGCCGGCCGCTGCCTGGTGATGCACGTCACCGTCGAAGGCCGCCGTCTGGCGATGATCTTCCTCGATTCCGACGGCACCCTGACGCGCTATGCCGATGCCGCGCGCGTCCGCCGCCGGCTGGCACTCGAAGCCAAGGCGTCCAATCAGCCGGGACCGATCGCCACCTCGGTGGCGGCCTCGTCGTCCTGATCGCCGTCGCCGGTCTGCGCTCGGCATAGCGGGTAGCCTGGTTCGCCGTGCTGTTGCGACGAGCCGGGGTTCTCTGCACCATCGCACCCGGTTCCGTGTTCGCGGAACCGGGCTAGGTCGCTTGATAGCCGAGGTCGGCAATTCGGGCTGCGAGCTTTACCGCTAACGGCAGCTGGCACGACGCGGCTACAGCGCAGGCGCATCTGCGCCGCAAGATCGAACTCGCGGCCAGCCACAGCAGCCCCACCGGCGAACCGTACCGGGTTCGCTGCCCGTACAAGGCGGGCGTTCCCAGCCGGCAGTGGCTGCTCGAAGTGCTTGCCCGGCAGCGCAGCGTTTCGCCTTGATCTGAGAGTCTTGATCGTCGGCAGTATCGCTTGTGGTGCCGACGATCAAGGCAGGCTTGAAGGCTAGGGCACCGGCACCACTAGAATCTTGTTCGATCCCGAAATGAACACGGTTTTGCCATCGGCCGATACGGCGAGCACCACGCCGGGCAGGGAGGTGCTGCCGGGATCGTCGGCAAGCGCAATCGAGCGCAGCAGAGGGTAGTTCGCGCCGGCTGCCAGCGGCGCAGTCAGGTCGTAGATCTCCAGAGTGGACCCGCTCGCGTTGGCGAAGGCATAAGCGCGCGTGCCATCCGGCGAGACCACGGACGAGCCGGTGGTCGGAATATTGCCGAGCAGGATCAGGCCGGCACTGTAGACCGACGTCTGCTGCAGGATCACGCGGCTGGCGTCTCGGCTCACCGATACCGCGAACAGATTGTTATTGGTTCCGGTCGCAGCCAGCGTGCCGCCAAAGGTGTTGAAGAACGAGACCGGCTGCGCAGGCGATACGCCGTTACTGCCGATATAGATCCGGCTGCCGTCGGCTGCGCCACCAGTCAAGCCGTTGTAGAAGTAGTTGCTCGGATAGGCGCCCGCGCCGTCCAGCGTCTTGAGCTGGAAGTCATAGAGGTACGAAGGCGAAAAGCCACTGCACTGCTTGTAGTTGTAGATGACGAAGTACTTGCCGTCATTGCCCATTTCCACATGATTCAGGTACCCGCCGCAGAAGGCGTCGGGATTCGCCGCCGTCAACTGCGCGCGCAGGCTGGCCTGAGTCAGATCGATCTCCAGCATCGAGTTATCGGAAGCTCCGACCAGCACCTTGCCATCCGGCGAGAGTGTCGCATCCTCGAAGTTCGGAGTGACCAGAGGCGAATCCGTTGTCCAGGTGCCGCCGGAATAGCGATAGATCTCGAGCTCCTGGTCAGTCGTGTTCACGGCGTAGAGCGCCTGGCGTTCCGCGTCGACGATCAGGCGCTTGCGCAGGCTCGGTGCGTTGATTGCCTGGTAGCTCATGGTCTGCGCGGCCTGCACCAGCAAGTTGGCCGAGCCACGCGACACGCCCGCCGTATTCTGGAACTGGACGTGATAGGTGCCGGCAGCCAGGCCCGGGAAGGAGACGCTGGCCTGAGTTGGATCATCCACTGCCGTGCGCGTGGCCGCCGTGGCTCCGAACAAGGCCGGGCTGCCACTGGCGAGATCGAGATTCTGGCCGCGCAGCTTGACCCGCCCAGCCACATTCGCGGTCGCCACGTAGTAGCTCACCGTCTGCATCAGCGGCAGCTGCAGGTTCATCGTCACCGGCACAGTCAACGTACCGCTGCTGGTGTCCGAATTGCGGTAGTTCAGGGTCACGTTGCCGGAGTAGCTGCCGGCGGGAAGGGATGAGATCTGCGCCGGAACGATGCTCAGCACCGCCTGTGCGAATGGCGACGATACGCCCCGCGGCTGGAGTCCACTGCAGCCACGGCACGTCGATCGAGGCCAGTGACCATTGCACCGACTGCGAGGCCGTCGACCCGCCGAGCTCGTCGCTGACCGTGACGCTGGTCTGCAGTGCCGATGCTGGCGTTGTCGAGTTGATGCTGAAAGAGACGGTCGACGGACTCACGACCAGCCTTGCGGCCTGCGTGCTCAGAGTCACTGGCAGAACCTGCGATCCCCCCGACACCGAGTCGGTGATGGTCAGCTAATTGGGCTGAGGCACGCCCGGCGCGTAACCCACCAACACGCCATCACCCGAAAACGAGACAGTGATATCGACAGGCAGGGGCGCCGCATCGCCCTGTATTGCCTAAAAGGTGATCGCCCGCGGACTCACGGAAATGCTGGTTCCGCCACCGCCACCACAGGCAGCCAGAACAGCCGCAACGACACATGCGAACACGAAGCGAATTGACACGGGTATCCCTCCCCAGATGATCTGCTGATCAATGCATCCCTGCGAGCTTACCGACAATCTGGCGCTCTCTGCGGCACGCTCCGGGAAGCCCGCCGTCATGAGACGGAAACTAGTCTATCGGCCAGGCCGAAAAATGAAGATCCGCTCATTTGCGACAGAGTATCGACACCCCGCCTTGAACAGCGGATGTAGTCCAGATTACCAGCCTGCAGTTGCGGTACTGGAGTCATTCGCCTGCGAGTATCGAATGGAGTTTCAATGCATCAGGCCACGGAATCCCCGATCCGGAACGTCTCCAGCAGGCTGCGGACTGCCGGGGGAATGTCGGCGGAACGGCGCGTGCTTTCGTCGATCATCACCAGCACCGATTCGGCGACCGCGATGCACTGCTCGGCGATGAACAGGCCTTGGACCATGCGGCAGGAGCGGGTACCGATGGTCGACACGCCAGTGCCGACCTCGACCGCGGACGGCCAGTAGGCTTCGCTCAGATACTTGATGCGGAATTCGGCGAGCACCAGCAACGCCCGCGGATCGGCATCCGGCGCCATGAAGCGGCGCAGCAGGATGGCGCGGCCGGTTTCGGCGAAGGCGGCGAAGGCCAGGTTGTTGGCATGGCCGGCCATGTCGGTGTCGGACCAGCGCACGTGCTCGTGGATCCAGTGGCCGTAGGCGGCGCGCTGTTTCAGACGTGGCTCGTTGAGCGGGTCGTTCACGGTGTCGGCGGGCGGGTTCGAAGTCATCTTCAGAGCGAGTTGGCGTTGACGCCGACCCGGCCCTTGTCCTTCTTGTCGAGGAATTCCTGAGAGCGCCGGTTCAGTTCCTGATTGCCGCCGCACAGCGCGTAGCCGTACAGGCATTCCACTTTCAGCTGCTCGTCGAGCGTGCGGCCGATCACCTCGAAGATGGTTTCCTTCGCCGATTCCACCGCGCGGCGATCGTTGCGCAGGATCTTGGCAACCATGTCCTCGACGGCCGCCATCAGCTGATCGTGCGGCACGACCTTCGACACCATGTTGCAGGCCAGCGCGCGTTGGGCATCGATCGGCTCGCCGGTCAATTCCATTTCCAGCGCGATGCCGACGCCGCAGGTGTTGACCAGACGGACGATGCCGCCATCAGCCGGATGCATGCCGCGGCGCAATTCGAAGGAACCGAACTGGGCGCGCTCGGAGGCGATGCGGATGTCGCAGGCCATCGCCAGTTCCAGGCCGCCGCCAAGTACCCAGCCATTGCAGGCCGCGATGATCGGCTTGTAGATGCGGTGGACGCCGCGGGTGATGCCGCCGGCGAAGCCGTCGAGCAACTTGTCGCGGCCGAGGCTGGGGCCGACGCCGTCCCATTCCGGCACGTGGGTTTTCAGATCGGCGCCGGCGCAGAAGGCATCGCCGGTGCCGGTGATGATCGCGACTCTCAGTTCCGGGTCATCACGGAAATCACGCCAGATCTCGCCGAGCCGGTGATGCATCTCGAGGTCGATGGCGTTCTTGCGCTCAGGGCGATTGAACGTGATCCGCGCGATCGCGCCGTCTTTTTCGTAGAGGATCTTGGCGTTCATGGTTTGCGGTTGGTGCTGGGATTGTTGGCAGGGAAGAGACGGTTCATGGCGTGGCAGCTTCGATCACGCGCGCGTCTGCAGCTTGTGCAGCGTTCATCCGCAGACGCCGCAGAAGATCTTGCGGGTCACCGTCTCATCCGCTGAGTCCGTGGTGATCGAAGTCATCGATCCCGAGTACAGGGTGGCGACTTCGCCCTGCGTCCCGTACAGCATCTGGTTCGACATGCTGATGCCTCCGGTTCGTGCTGCTCGACGTGCGGCCGATGATTGATTTTCGGCTTGCAGCTTCGTGCCTGAGACTGGCACCGGATGCCCGGTGACCGCTTGCGCGGCCACCGGGATCGGCGCGCCATCCTAGACACTCCCCTCAGCCTTGGCCCCTGAAAACCTGTCATCAATGGCGAATCCTTCGCCGTCGATGACATGGGGCACTTCTCCTCCCGCGAACGCGCCCGACTATGCGGGCTTGGTCCACGGCACCCTGCTATTCGGTACAGCTTCCTGCGTGATCAGTGGAGCAGTGAAAACCATCGCTCATGCGGCAGTGCCTCGTTCTTCGGTCGTGGCCCGTCCGGCGCGAGCGTGGGCGACGATCATCTTCATGATGCCAGCCATGCCATCGCCGATTTCCAGACCCATGACATCGCGCATCCGCTGCTGATGCGGCAGGTCCATGGTCCAGCCGCAATGGCCGAAGGTCAGCAGGCACTGGTGGATGACATCGAAGGCGGCACGCGGCGCCAGCCATTTGACCATTGCGGCCTCGACCGTATGCGCCTGGCCGGCATCGCGTAGTCGCAGTAAGTGGTCGAGGCTTTCTTGCCGTTCAGCACATAGGCGTCGCGGTCGCGTGTGGCCTGCAGCTTCAGTGCGCCGGCATCCGAACCAACACCAGGTTCGGTGATCGACAGCGCCAGGATCGCATCGCCGCGCCGGATGCGCGGCAGCCCAACCGCTGCGACTGCCGGCTGTGCGTTCTTCGCGATGATCGCGCCACACAGCGAGATCACCAGCACGATGGCGCTGATGTTGAAATCGCCGTAGGCCAGTTCCTCGACGATCAGGCCGGTGGTGACGCTATCGACGCCCAGCAAGCCCAGCGTGCCCATCTCATGCAGCAGTGCACGATCGGTAGGTTTGTCTTGTCCGGCGTCCTTCTCCCGCTGCATGTAAGTCGGCAGCCGCCGCCCGAGTGCGACGCAGCGGGCGGCTTCCTGCAGGGAACGTTGGTCGTCGTTCGGAAGCATCAGGGTTTGGCGACGCCGGCCAGCAGGCTGGGGCCGAAGGCATAGACCACCATCAGCAGCACGGTGACCAGCATCAGCCAGCCGCTGATGACGCTGCGCCAGGGGTTCGGCGCATGGCGCAGTTCCATGAAATCGAGGATCACCAGGCGGCCCTTGATCGCGGCGATCGCCAGGGTGGCAGCGCCAGCAGTGATGCCGACCAGGCCATCGGCGCGCACCCAGAAGGTGGCCGCGGTCGCGATCACCAGGATCAGCCAGGTGCGGTGTGGATTGAGCAGGATGGCGGGCATCGTCGGGCGTCCTCAGCGGAGCAGGTACAGCAGCGGGAACAGGAAGATCCACAGCAGATCGACCATGTGCCAGAAGCTCGCACCCGTCTCCAGGCCGCGGGTATTGCCGGCGTGGTACTTGCCGTCTCGGGCATTGCTCCAGAGCACGATCAGCACGATGGTGCCGCCGATCACGTGGACCAGATGGATCATGGTCAACGCGAAATAGAAATTGAAGAAGGTGTTGGTCGTCAGCGAGATGCCGACCGCGAACTTCGCCGAGTACTCGAAATACTTGATGACCATGAAGCCGACGCCGAGGGCGATGGCCAGCGCCAGATAGCGAGGCACTGCCTTGACCTGGTTCTTGCGGGCCGATTCGATCGCGGTCACCACGGCCCAGGAACTGGTCAGCAGGAACAGCGTGTTGATGACGCCAAGCGTCCGGTCCAGCGACAGCTGGGACTCGTTGAACAGATCGACTTCGAGGGCGCGATAGCCCACGTAGGCGACGAAGAACATGCCGAAGGTCATCAGCTCGGCAAAGATCAGGAACCAGATGTCGGGATCGCCGGGCAGGCGCAGCACCGACTTTGATTCAGCAGAGGCAGGGGCCGTCAGCTCGACTGGCATGGTGGATTGTCTTCGGGGATAAGGAACAGCGAACTCCCTCCCCGTGAGCGGGGGAGGGCCGGGGAGAGGGCGCTGCAGCCAGCCGCCCCATCCCAAGCTTCCCCCGCGAACGGGGGAAGGAGCAGGAACGCTAGATCAGGCAGCCGCGAGACGGCTGGAGCCAACCGGCTCGGCAACGGCCATCCGGCGACGGATTTCCTTGATCATGAAAATGCTGGCGGTGGAGAACCAGCAGAGCCAGCAGAAGTACGGGAAGTAGAAGCTCAGCACGCCGCTCCAGGCGAACGGGCCGGTCTTCATCACGCCGGTGAGGCTGGCCGGGAAGAAGCTGATGCCGCACCAGATGGTCAGGTAGCAGACCCAGCGCGGGAACAGCGGCACCTTGCTCTTGTCGGCCAGGCCGACCAGCGCTGCGGCAACCATCTGCAAGGTGGTGCAGGCGTACTGCAGATCGATGCACAGCCAGCCGGTATCGGTCATCAGCTGGAAAGTTTCCGGGCTGGCGTCGGGACGAAATGCGGCAACCGCCCAGAACATCGCGCTGAACGAAACGACCATCACCGTGAGCGCACCGCCGATCAGCTGCAGGTAGGACAGCAGCGGCATGTTCTTGCCTTCGATGCGCTGCATCTGGCCGGCGAGCACGCAGCTCCACGGCATGTACAGGCAGACGGTGATCATCGAGATGATGAAGCCGAGGCGGATCTCGCCGAGGTTGCCGAGGTAACGCTCCTTCAGCGCCACAGCCGTCAGGGAAGGCGAGGGATTCGGCAGGTTGTGGCCGAGGATCAGCCAGAAGATGACGAAGGTGACCACGAACGCCGGGCCGCACCAGGCGCTGATCAGCTGATACCGCAGACTCGTTTTCTCATCCATTTCCACGCTCCCCCACGTTGTGTCGATCGTCGTCGACGGACTGATGAAATCGTTTGTTTCCAGCGAAATCAGGCGGCGGCGCTCATCGCCCGCGCACTGTTGTCCAGCGACACGATCAGCTTGCGCAGCAGCTGGTCGAGCAGCGCGAACTCTTCGGCACTCAGGCCCGAGAAGGCGCGTTCCAGCGGCTCGATCATCTTCGGCACGATGTCGCGCACGGCCTGGCGGCCGGCGGCGGTGATCGCGATTTCGTGACGGCGGCCATCGCGGGCGTGAACGCTGCGGGTGACCCGTTCGGCCTGCACCAGTTCCTCGACGATGCGCGTGGTGTTGGCGCGGCTGGTGCCGATCATTTCGCTGAGTTCACTCGGCGCCGCCGAACCTTGTTCGCTGGCCACCAGCAGGCACAGCGCATGGAAGGCGTGCTCGCTGGTGCCGAGTGCGCGGAACACCGGCTCGAAGAAATTGCCGAGGCCAAAGCTGCTGATGCGGATCAGGCGGACCAGCACGGTTGGCGCCATCGGCATGTCCGGCAACGCCCGCGACATCCGCGGCGTGCTCGATTCGACAGCCGACAAACGCTCGATGCCTTTCACTAGATGATCGCCTGATAGTTTACCGGTGAACTATATGCTTGCACATCGAAATGCTGCGCGCAATGCAGGGTAGCGCCGCCCCTTGCAAGCGCTCGCTACATCGCGATGTAGCCGCCGTCGACGGACAGGCTGCTGCCATGCACGAACGAGGCGTCGTCGGACAGCAGCCATACCGCTGCGGCGGCGATTTCCTCCGGCTCGGAGAAACGGCCAATCGGGTGCACCGAGTTCAGGTAGGGCTCCAGGTTCGGGTCCTCGGCGAACTTGCCGGTCAGCATCGGCGTACGGATCGCGCCGGGCAGGATCGCGTTCACGCGGATGCCTTGCTTGCCGTAGTCCACCGCGGCTGCCTTGGTCAGGCCGACCACCGCGTGCTTGCTCGACACGTATTCCGCCGCCATCGGGAACGCGGTCGCGCCGGCAGCAGAGGCGGTGTTGACGATCGAGCCGCCGCCGTTTGCGAGCATCGCCTTCACCTCGTGCTTGATGCACAGGAAAGTGCCGGTGAGATTCACGTCCAGCGCGCGTTGCCATTCGGCCAGCGGCATTTCGTGAATCAGCTTGCTGATCTGCGGGATGGCTGCATTGTTGAACGCGCCGTCGAGCCGGCCGAACGCGGCAACGGTGGCCTCGACCATCTTCTGCACCTCGGCTTCGCTGGCGATGTCGGTGCGGATGAAATGCGCTACGCCGCCGGCCTGCTCGCAGAGCTTCATGGTTTCAAGTCCGCCGGCTTCGTTGGTATCGGCCACCATCACGCGGGCGCCTTCGGCAGTCAGCAGCAGCGCCGCGGCCCGGCCGACACCGCTGCCGCCGCCGGTGACGATGATCGCCTTGTTGTTCACCTTCGCCATCTTCGTTCTCCTCTCGTTTTTTTATCGATGCCGCTACCGCTCAGCGCGTCCAGGGCGCGCTGCTGTCGGGTTCGATTCCGTAGCGGGCGATGGCCTCGGCCAGCAGGCTCGCCTTGATCTTTCCATCGCGTACCAGCGCATCGAGCGCTGCCAGCACCACGCCGTGACGATCCACCTCGAAGAAGCGGCGCAGCGCCTGCCGCGTATCGCTGCGGCCGAAGCCGTCGGTGCCGAGCGTGACGAAGCGGCTCTGCAGATACGGTGCGATCAGCTGCGGATAGGCGCGCACGTAATCGGTGGCGGCGATCACCGGCGCGTCGCCAGCCAGCAGCGTTTCCAGATGGCTGAGACGCGGCGTCTCCAGCGGATGCAGGCGATTCCAGCGCTGTACGTCGGCAGCGTCACGGGACAGCTCGCTGAAGCTGGTGGCGCTGTACAGATCGGAGCCGATGTTCCAGTCCTGGGCCAGCAGTTCGGCGGCGGCGATCACTTCGCGGAAGATCGTGCCGGAACCGATCAGGCGGACCTTGGCGACTGGCTTTTTCGGCGCCTGGCCGCCGTAGCGATACAGGCCCTTGATGACGGCTTCGTGCACATCCGCCGGCAAGGACGGCTGCGCGTAGTTCTCGTTCATCACGGTGAGGTAATAGAACTCGTCGACCTGCTGTTCCAGCATGCGCCGCATGCCGTGGTCGAGGATCACGGCGAGTTCGCCGGCGAAGGTCGGGTCGTAGCTGCGGCAGTTGGGCACCGTGGACGCGATCAGCTGGCTGCTGCCGTCCTGATGCTGCAGACCTTCGCCGCCCAAGGTGGTGCGGCCGGCGGTGGCGCCGAGCAGAAAGCCGCGGGCGCGCTGATCGGCCGCAGCCCAGATCAGATCGCCGACTCGCTGGAAGCCGAACATCGAGTAGTAGATGTAGAACGGCAGCATCGGCACGCCGCTGACGCTGTACGAGGTGGCGGCCGCGGTCCACGAGGCGAGGGCACCGGCTTCGTTGATGCCCTCTTCGAGCAACTGACCATCGGTCGCTTCGCGATACGACAGCATCGATGACGCATCTTCCGGTTCGTACAGCTGGCCGACCGGCGAATAGATGCCGACCTGCCTAAACAGATTGGCCATGCCGAAGGTGCGCGCTTCGTCGGCAACGATCGGCACGATGCGCGGGCCCAGCTGCTTGTCCTTGAGCAGGCCACCGAGCATGCGCACGGCGGCCATCGTCGTCGACATCTCCTTGCCGTCGGCCTGCAGCGCGAATGCGGCGTAGCTGTCGACGGCCGGCACCGGCACGGCATCGGCTTTGGCGCGACGCGCCGGCAGATAGCCGCCGAGCGCTTCGCGACGCTGGCGCAGGTAGCGCAGCTCGATGCTGTCCTCGGCAGGACGATAGAAACGCAGGCTGGCGCAGTCCTCGTCGGACAGCGGCAGATGGAAGCGGTCGCGGAATACCTTCAGGCCTTCGATGTCGAGCTTCTTGGCCTGGTGCGACGTCATCCGCGATTCACCGGCGCTGCCCATGCCATAGCCTTTCTTGGTCTTCGCCAGGATCACCGTGGGCCGGCCCTTGTGGGCCTTGGCGGCCGCGAATGCCGCGTGCAGCTTGCGCAGATCATGACCGCCGCGCTTCAGCGCATCGATCTCGGCATCGGACATGTGCGCCACCAGCTTGGCTAGCGCCGGGTCCTGCTGGAAGAAGTTGGCGAGGTTGTAGGCGCCGTCCTTGGCACCCAGCGTCTGGTACTCGCCGTCCGGCGTGTTGGCGAAGATGCGCAGCAGGGTGTGTTCGGTGTCGCGGGCGAACAGCGCGTCCCAGTCCGAACCCCAGAGCACCTTGATGACGTTCCAACCGGCGCCGGTGAACAGCGCCTCCAGCTCCTGGATGATCTGGCCGTTGCCGCGCACCGGGCCGTCGAGGCGCTGCAGATTGCAGTTGACGATGAACGTCAGGTTGTCGAGCTTCTCGCGAGCGGCGAGGGTGAGGCCGGCGATCGATTCCGGCTCGTCCATTTCGCCATCGCCGAACACGCCCCAGACGTGGCGACCATCGGTGGCGCTGAGCTTGCGATCACGCAGATAGCGCAGGAAGCGCGCCTGGTAGACGGCGCTGATCGGGCCCAGACCCATCGAGCCGGTGGGGAACTGCCAGAACTCCGGCATCAGCCAGGGATGCGGATACGAACACAGGCCGCCGCCGGCGAGTTCCTGCCGGTAGTGGCCGAGCTGGTCTTCGCTCAGGCGGCCTTCCAGGAAAGCGCGGGCGTAGACGCCAGGCGCCGAATGCGGCTGGAAGTAGATGAGATCGCCGCCGTGGCTGTCGCTGCGGGCATGGAAGAAATGCTGGAAGCCGACTTCGAAGATTTCCGCTGCCGACGCATAGCTCGCGACATGGCCGCCGAGATCGCCATACGCGGCGTTGGCGCGCATCACCATCGCCAGCGCATTCCAGCGCAGGATCGCCACGATCCGTTCCTCGATCGCCAGATCGCCCGGATAGGCGCCCTGCTGATCGAGTGGCACGCTGTTGCGATAGGACGAGTACGGCTGCGCCAGCGCCACGGCGCCACGGTCGCGCAGACGTGCTTCGAGCTGCTGGATCAGATACTGCGCACGCTCGCCGCCGCCGCCCGCGAGCACAGAATCCAGCGCATCCAGCCATTCGCGCGTTTCCTGCGGATCGCCATCGGGAAGGCTGACGGTGGACAGACCACGGGCACGAGGATTTTCTGCGGACATGAGCAGCCTCCGGAGGCCGCAGCGCGGCCGCCATGGTTCAGCGAACGAAGTTACGCCGATCCGGGAGACGGATGGCGGCGTGAGTGCTGCTAGGAAGGAACCAGCACGACCTTGCGCAACTGGATGCGCCAGCCCTCGGCGGTCAGCGTGTAGCGATCGTGATAGATGCCGCGCAGGCGCTGCACCTCGTCGTTGCCGGCGATGCCGCGCTGCATGTCGAGATCGACGACACCGGAGGCATTGCGGCCATCGTCATCGATAGTGATGCGGATGTTGCTGCAGACGTGTTTCGACCAGGTGCCCGCCGGGCGGCCGGCGATCACTTCACGGATCGCGGCGTGGCCGCTGATCAGCTGGCCCATGCGATCGAACACGCCATCCTCAACATAGAGGCGGGCGAACTCATCGGCCTTGCCGGCATCGGCCAGCGTGCCGTAGGCCTTGCACAGCGCAGTACAGGCTTCGATGGCTGCAGTCTTTTCCGAGCTACTCATGCTGCACCTGGCGGCGGTGGCAGCGTCGTGAACTGATAGGCCTTACCCGGCGCAACTGGTGCTGCGCCCTGCTGCAGCAGATTGTTGATCGGCGTACCGCTGTGCAGTTTGGCGCTGAGCGCCTCGGGATCGAAATCGACACCGATCGGATTGGCCTCGAATGCCGCCGAGCTGAACCAGGCTGTCGATTCGGCCAGCGTGTCGAAGTTCTCGACCTGCAGCTCGACCTCGTTGCCATCCGGATCGCGGTAATACATCGAGGTGGTCGGGCCGTGATTGATGCACCAGAACGGCGCGATGCCTTCAGCCTTCAGCCGCTGCCAGGTGTGCAGCAGCGCTGGCAGATCGGCATAGGTGAAAGCGACGTGGTCGATGCCGGTGCGCATCGTGTCCGGGCTGGGCAGATGCGCGGTGTTCAGGAAGGCGATGCGGTGATGTTCCTCGTCATAGCTGAGGAAGGCGATCACCGGCGCTTCGAAGGTGGTGCGCAGGTGGAACACCGTGCGGTACCAGCTGAGCATCGCTTCGAAATGCTTGGCGCGGATGACGTAATGCGCGAGCTTGGTCGGCACGATTGTGCCGTCCGACCTGCTTTCCGGTGCCTTGGCCGGAGCCGCTGCCTGGGTTCGCGCCGGCGTGGTCGCCAGACTGTCTGCGTTCATGGTTTCTCCTCTCCTGTCGCATCCCGAGTGTGTGCCGCGGGTGCTTGCATTCTGCACATTCTTACCATATGGTCAATTCAAATTTCGAGGGCGTGCAGTCAGTGACTGCTTGCACGCCAATCGAAGACAAGACTTGAGTCCATTTTCAAAGTGGACCGCTGGAGGAGAGACGATGAAGCTTGCGACGTACACCGTGAATGGCGGCAAGGCACGGATCGGATTGGTCGTCGGTGATGGCTTGCACGACATTGCGCGCCATCTGCCGCAGGCTCCGGTGACGATGCTCGGCCTGCTGGAAGCGCTGCCGGGCCTGCGTGCCGATCTGGACAAGATCGCCGCCGCCCAGCCTGACCACGCATTGACCGATGTGCATCTGCTGGCGCCGATTCCGCGCCCCGGCAAGATTCTGGCGCTGGGCCTGAACTATCGCGATCACGCGCTGGAAGCGAACATGGCGCTGCCGGAAGTGCAGACCTGGTTCGCGAAGATGACGACCTCCGCGAATGGTCCTCACAGCAACGTCGATCTGCCCAGTGTTTCGACCAGGCTCGACTACGAAGCCGAGCTGGCCATCGTCATCGGCAAGAAGGTTCGCCATGCCACGCGCGAGCAGGCCAAGGCCGCGATCGCCGGTTACTGCTGCGCCAACGATGTCAGCGTCCGTGACTGGCAGTTGCGCACCTCGCAGTTCGTGGTCGGCAAGTCCTTCGACACGCATTGCCCGTTCGGGCCGTGGATCACCAGCGCCGACGAGATCGCCGATCCGCAGGCGCTGGCCATCCGCGCCACCGTGAATGGAGAAGTCCGCCAGGACTCCAATACTCGTGAAATGGTTTTCGATGTCTACGCGATGATCGAACACCTGTCGCAGGCGATGACCCTGGAACCGGGTGATCTGTTGCTGACCGGCACGCCGGCCGGTGTCGGCGCCGTGTCGAAGCCGCCGCGCTACCTGAAGGCTGGCGATGTGGTGCGCATCGAGATCGAAGGCCTGGGCGCGATCGAGAACCGGGTCGAACCCGAGCCGCGCTGAAGCAAAGCGGCAAAGCTACCGGCGAACCGCGCCGACAGAGTGCGGATCGTTCCCTGCGAGAGAGGAGACGCTGATGCGGATGCAGACTTCATTGCCGGCTTCGCTGCCCAATTCCTTGCCTGCGGGCTTCGAGGCGCTGGAGCCCTTTGTCGACTACTGGGCGGGCGCGACCAACGACATCCGCTGGGATCGCCGGGCTCGCGCTTCGATGGCCGAGATCCGCAGCTTCTACGAAGCGGCCGTGCCGCGTGCCGATGAAGGCCTGGCGTATCTCGAACAGTTTCCGCTAGCTGCGATGCCGGACGACGCGACCCGGCTGCTGCGCCTGCTGCTGTCGCTGCCGCATGCGGCGATGGCGGTGGAATTCCACGGTCAGCCGCGCGCCGCCGCTTCGCCCTTTCCACACGGCATGCACATCGGCCGGGGACCCTGGCCGCAAGGCTGGTGATCGCCCAGCGTCTGTATCGCGTTTGCCGCAGTTTCTCGATTGGGGAGAGTGTCCATGAGTGTCGTTGACCTGCCGAAGCCGAACACCGAATTCCCGAAGCTGACCGTGCCGAATGGCCTCGGCACCGGGCCGATCCCGATCGCGCCCTACATTTCCCAAGCCTGGTACGAGCAGGAACGCGATCGCGTCTTCGGCCGCGCCTGGCTGTGCATGGGCCGGGTCGAGCAGCTGCCGGAAGCCGACAGTTTCATGGTCAAGGAAATCGAGATCTGCGGCGTCATCGCGCTGATCACCCGCGATGCCAAGGACCAGATTCGCGCCTTCCACAACGTCTGCTCGCACCGCGCCAACCTGGTCGTGCACGAGACCTCGGGCAAGGGCAGCCGCTTCGTCTGCAAGTATCACAACTGGGCTTACCGCAATACCGGCGACTGCATCGGCGTGCCCGATCGCGCCAACTTCTTCGATCTGGACATGAAGAAATGCGGCCTGACGCCGATCGCCTGCGAGACCTGGGAAGGCTGGATCTTCATCAACCTGCAGAAGCAGCCGGAAGTGACGCTGACCGAGTTCCTCGGCAACTTCGGTGAAGCCTTCCGCGATGCGCCGGCCCCGGCCGCCACGCAGGCGTTCACCGTCGACGTGACCAGCATGCGCGCCAACTGGAAAGTGACCATCGATGCCTTCTGCGAGTCCTACCACGTGCCGGTGCTGCACCCGTCGACCCTGGGCGACACCTTCGCCAACGATAGCAATCGCTACGCGCGGCCGCTGAGCGGCAACGTGCGCGGCGCCCATCGCACGATGACCACCTTCGGCAACCCGAACTACCTGCCGCCGGAATCGTCGCTGATCGAGCGACTGGCCTACAGCAACATCGATACCGGCAACACCCTGGGCGCCAACGATGCAGCCGACATGCAGGCGCTGCAGAACCATCCGGCAATCAACCCGAACAAGGTGCCGAACTGGGCCACCGAGATCTGCTGGCTGTTTCCCAACTTCCTGATTTTCTATTCACCCGGCGGCTTCTTCACTCTGGAGTTCTGGCCGCTGTCGGTGAACACCACGCGCTGGGTGGCGAGAATGCACACGCCGGTCGCTGCCGATGTTCGCCAGCGTTTCCAGCAAGAGCACTACAGCTGCCGGATGGCGGAAATCTTCCTCGAGGACGTCGGCAATCTGGAACGTCAGCAGAAGGCAATGGAGTCCGGCGGCAAGTCCGAAATCATTCTGCAGGACGGTGAATTCCTGCTCCGCCATTCGATCGAGACCATCCAGAAATGGGTGGCTTCGGCGACGGTCCGCGAAGCGCTGGCGGAATAGCCAATGACCACTGCGCGCTATCTGAACAACGCCTGGTATGTCGCCGCCTGGTCGAACGAGCTTAGTCGCAGCCTGCTGGAGCGAACCATCCTCGAGCAGCCGGTGCTGCTTTATCGCAAGGAGAACGGCGATGCGGTGGCGATCGGCAATGCCTGCCCGCATCGTCACGCGCCGCTGCATCTCGGCAAGCTGATCGGCGACGCCGTGCAGTGTCCGTATCACGGACTACGTTTTAACGGTGCGGGCACCTGCGTACTGAACCCGCATGGCGACGGCATGATCCCGACGCGCATGCGCACCGCGAGCTATCCGGTCATCGAGCGCCACAATCTGATCTGGCTGTGGTTCGGCGAAGTCGACAAGGCCGATCCGGCGACGATTCCTGATTTCAGCTGCCACAAGGATCCGGAACTGGCCTTCGTCGGCGGCGTCATCGAGATGAAAGCCCACTACGAACTGATCACCGACAACCTGCTCGACCTCGCGCATTCGGAGTTCGTCCACGAAGGCCTGCTGTCCAGTGCCGGCTACACCGCCAGCAAGCTGCAGACGATCGAACAGGGCACGACGATCTACGCCAATCGCTGGGCGCCGAACTGTGATGCGATGCCGGCCTTCCACATGATCTTCGACGGCCACAAGGAAGGTGATCCGGTCGATCACTGGGCCTACATGCGCTGGGATGCGCCGGCGCACATGCTGCTCGATGTCGGTATCGCCCATCCCGGACGGCCGCGCGGCGAAGGCGCCTGGATCTACGGCACCGACATCCTGACACCGAAGGACGCGACTACCACCTACTACTTCTGGGGCATCACGCGCGCTTACAAGCAGAACGATCCGGCTGCCGGCGAGTTGTGGCGGCAGGTCATCAAAGGTGCGTTCGAGGGCCAGGATCAGGTGGTCATCGAAGCCCAGCAGCGGATGCTCGGCGATCGCTCGTTCGAGGAAGTCGATCCGGTGATGTTCGCCTCCGATGCTGCCGCCCAGCGCGCTCGCAAGCTGTTGGCGCGGCTGCGCGAACAGCAGGCGGTGCCCCGGCCTGAAAACCCGGTGCTGTCGAGTCTGCGCCAGCAGCACGGTCAGTCCCGCTCGCCGATCCTGCCAGTGGTCTGAACTCCATTCCCGCTCTCCATCACGAAACGTCCCAGAACAACATGAAAACCCTCGAAACGCCGGTCCTGATCTGCGGCGGTGGTGGTTCCGGCCTGAGCCTGTCGATCTTCCTGTCCGCGCAGGGCACGAAGTCGCTGCTGGTGGAGCGCCACGATTCGACTTCGCATCTACCGAAGGCGCATTACCTGAACCAGCGGACGATGGAAATTTTCCGCGAGTACGGCGTTGCCGACACCATCTACCAGCGCGGCACCAAGTTCGAGAACATGCACCAGGTGCATTGGCTCACCTCGCTGGGCGGCGACGGCCCCCTCGACCAGAAGACCATCTACCGCATGGATGCCTTCGGCGGTGGTGCGCTGTATGACATGTACACCAGAGACAGCGCCGTGCTGTCGGCCAACCTGCCGCTGCTGCGTCTGGAGCCGGTGCTCAAGGATTTCGCCGAACGCGGCGCGCCGGGCGACGTGCGTTTCGGCAACGAGCTGCTGAGCTTCGAGCAGGACGCCGACGGCGTGACCTCGCTGATCAAGGACCTCAAGAGCGGCGAGACCTATCAGGTGCGCTCGCAGTTCCTGGTCGGCGCCGATCGTGGCCGCACCATCGGCCCCAAGCTGGGCATCGAGCTGGAAGGCCCGACCAATCTCATCGACATGGTCAGCACGCATTTCACTGCGGACCTGTCGAAGCACATCGATGACGATGCGCCACTGATCCGCTGGTTCATCAACCCCGAAGGGGGCGGCGGCTGGGGCAGTGGCGCGATGGTGGCGATGGGCCCGACGCACTACGACCGGCGCTCGGAAGAATGGGTGTTCCACTTCGCATTCCGTCCCGGCGATCCGGACTTCGACGAAAGCGTGATCGTGCCGCGCATCCGCGAGTTGCTGAAGCTGCCGGACCTCGACATCCACGTGCACAAGGTCAGCCACTGGATCGTCGAAGCGATCCTCGCCAACAAGTATCAGGGCGGTCGCTGCGTGGTGATCGGTGATGCGGCACATCGCCATCCACCGACCACCGGGCTGGGTCTGAATTCCGGTATCCAGGATGCGCACAACCTGGCGTGGAAGCTGACTGCGCTGGTCAAGGGCGAAGCATCGCTGAAACTGCTCGACAGCTACGAGCAGGAGCGCCGCCCGGTGGCCGCGCGCAACACCAAGTGGGCGCTGTTCACGTTCATGAACCACTTCGTCACTGATGCCGGCTTCGGCCTGATTCCGGGCGCGCCGCCGGAGGTCAATGCCGGCGCGTTCCACACGCTGATCTCCGAAGGCTACGAAGGCGACTGGGCCCGCGCGCGCATGCACGAAGTGCTGCAGACCCAGCGCATGGAGTTCTGTGCCCACGATCTGGAAATGGGCTTCCACTACGACGGCAACGCCGTGGTGGCCGACGGTACGCCGGCACCGGCACGCGATCCGATGGGCGTCAACTACGTGGTCACCACGCGTCCCGGTCATCGCCTGCCGCATGCCTGGCTGGAGGGCGCAAACGGCAAAGTGTCGACGCACGACATCACCGGTCATGGCCGCTTCGTGCTGCTGACCGATGCCAAGGGCAAGGCCTGGAAGGAAGCCGCCGCCGCCGCTGCCAAGAAGTACGGCGTGACCATCGATGCCTATGTGATCGGCGAGGGCGGTGACTACGCCGATCCGACTGGCACCTGGGCGCAGCTGAAACAGGTCGAGGAAGGCGGCGCGATCCTGGTTCGTCCGGATACCCATGTGGGCTTCCGCTCCAGCGGCAAGGAAACAAATCCTTCGGACGTGCTGGGCCGCGTGCTCGCACAGATTCTCTGCAAGGCCTGAGTCATCCATTCCACGTCGTCAGGAGCACAGTGCAAATGAGCACTACCGACCCCTTTCGTGTCGATGGCAAGGTCGCGCTGGTCACCGGCGCGGCGCGCGGCATCGGTGCCGAAACGGCCGAGCAGCTGATCGCCGGCGGCGCGCGCGTGCTGATCACCGATCTGCTCGTCGACGAAGGCAAGGCGCTGGCGGCGAAGTTCGGCGCGGCGGCCAGCTTCTTCCGGCTCGATGTCACCCACGAAGCCGATTGGCAAGCGGCGACCGCCGAGGCCATCGTGCGCTTTGGCGGCCTCGATCTCGTCGTCAACAACGCCGGCCT
>NZ_JAHFRY010000146.1 GCF_023266035.1 Nevskia sp. | reverse complement strand
ATTTCCATCTCGGTTCGCAGGTCGCCAACGTGCAGGACGTGGCGCGCGGCATGCGCGAAGCGGCGCGTTATTACGTGGAACTGCGCAAACTCGGCGCGCCGGTCGATACCGTCGACGTCGGTGGCGGCCTCGGTGTCGACTACGAAGGCACGCGTTCGCGCAGCTATTGCTCGATGAACTACTCGGTGCGCGAATACGCCCGCAACATCATCCGCACCCTGGCCGAGGTCTGCGAAACCGCCGGCGAACCGCAGCCGAACCTGATCTCGGAATCGGGCCGCGCGCTGACCGCGCATCACGCGGTGCTGATCACCTCGGTGGTCGATTCGGAAGTCGCGCCCAGCGGCGTGCTCGAAGCGCCGCATGCCGATGCGCCGGCCGCGTTGCGCGCATTGCACGAACTGCCGAGCCACATCGACGCCGACGGCCCGATCGAGTGCCTGCACGACGCCGCCAACTATCTGTCCGATGCCCAGACCCAGTACACGCTTGGCTTGATCCCATTGCGTGATCGCGCTTACGCCGAACGCGCTTACTACACCGTCGCCCGCGCGGTACTGCCGAAGCTCGATCCGACCATCCGCGCCGAGCGCGACACCCTCGACGAGTTGCGCGAAAAGCTGTCGGCCAAGTACTTCTGCAATTTCTCGGTGTTCCAGTCGGTGCCCGATGCCTGGGCGATCGATCAGGTGTTCCCGATCGTGCCGATCCATCGCCTGAACGAGCGCCCATCGATCCGTGGCCGACTCTGCGATCTGACCTGCGACTCCGACGGCCGCCTCGATCTCTATGTCGATCGCGAAGGCGTGGTGTCGACGATGGCGCTGCATGAACTGAAAGCCGACGAGCCTTATCGGCTGGCGTTGTTCATGGTCGGCGCCTACCAGGAAATTCTCGGCGACATGCACAACCTGTTCGGCGATACCAACGCAGTGAACGTCGTCGTCAAAGGCGACTCCTGGCGGCTCGAAGGCGCCGAGCATGGCGACCGCACCGACGAGCTGCTCCGCTACGTGCACCTCGCACCGGAAGCGCTGGCCCAGAGCTATCGCCGCAAATTCGCGGCGACCGATCTGCCGCCGGCAACGCGTAGTGCCTTGCTTTCCGAACTCGAAGCCGGCTTGAGCGGCTATACCTATCTGAGCTGAACAGCGGGCCTCAAGCGGCCCGCAGGAAGCGCCCGAACTCGGTGATGAAGCGCCGCGGTGATTCGAACGGAATCACGTGGCCCGAATTCGGAAACTCGATCAGCCTGGCGTGCGGTACCAGGGTGCCGAGCAAGCGCTGGCCCTCGGCCGGATACATCGCCGAGCGGCTGCCGATCATCACGGTCATCGGCTTCTGCATCGTGCTCATCGACTCGCGCCAGTCGAAGCCGTCTTCCAGATAGGAACGCAGGGAGTCGACGTAGACCGTCCAGTTGGTGGTCGGCACCAGGCGTTTCGCAAGCTGGTCGTAACGGGTCAGGCTGGCCGCGCCGCGCCAGCCGCGATGGCTGAACGCGAAGCCCAGGAACTCGGCGAGCAGTGCCCAGAAGCGCTGGCGCAGATGGCCGGGCACGCGCTCGAACGGCGTGTCGCGATAGATCTTCAGGCGGTGCAGCAGATCGCTCCAGTCGGCCAGCCGCTCGGTTTGCACGCTGCCGAGCATGCCGTGCTGCCAGTCGTCGCCATTGATGATCCGCGGCGCCTGATCGATGTGCAGATAGCTGTGCACGCGATCGAAGCCGTAGCGCGCGTGGTAGTCCATCGCCGTGCAGGCGCCCATCGACAGACCCGCGAGCCGGACCTGATCAAGGCCCAGACCCTCGATCAGATCGGCGAGGTCATCGGCGTGCTGGTTGATCAGCTGCGGCGTGGTGATGCGCAGGCCATGCGAACCGCCGAAGCCGCGCAGGTCCGGCAGGATGAAGCGCTGCTTCAGCAGCAGCGGCGCGATCACCGGCAGCCACAGCGCGCCCTGCATGCCGAAGCCATGCAGCAGCACGCAGGCTGGCCCTTTGCCGAGGCCGACATCGAGATAGTGAAGGCGGGCGCCGTCGCGCGTGATCAGATGGGGCATGAGGCTTCAGTTCAATGCGGTGGCAGGGACAACGGGGAGCACGACGCTCGATGGCCGTGCCGCGTCGTTGTAGATACTTAGAATACCGGCCAGCGACTGCAGCAGGCTCGGCAGCGGCGGCACGCCCTGCGGCAGATTGCTGGCGCCTACCGAGACGCGCAGCTTGTGGCCGGGCGCGAGCAGGGCGCTGGTCTGGAACACTTCCACGGGCACCAGCACCGGCTCGCCTCTCGGCAGTGCCATGACCGAGGCCTGGGTGTACGGATGCCAAGGCTGGATCATCTGGCCATCGAGCGTCCGGCTCTTGCTGGCATCGACGGCGCGCAAGGACGCCGTCTGCAGGCCGTCGGTCAGCGTGCGCGCGATGCCGCGCTCATCGACATCCGAGACCCGGATCGACAGGCCGGCGTCGCCGGCAGTGCTGTCCATCCAGATGTCGGCCTGGATCGGGCCGTTCAGATACATCGGCTCGGTCAGCGCGGCGGTCTCGTAGACGATCGACAATCGATCCGAGGCGTTCGAGTTCTCGAAGCAGGGCAGCGGGATGTAGCCGGCCGCGCCAGCCGTCCACTGCACCGTCGAGGCCGAGCACAGGCCGGCGATCGGCACCTGCAGCGCGCGGTTGACCGGCTCGCCGGCGGCCGGTGCCTCTGCGCTGAGCAGGCGGCTGCCGTGCAGGAACAGGCGCAGCGCGCGGGCATCCGGATGTGGCCAGTCGCGGGCCGTCACATAGCGCTCGGCGCCGTAGACCCATTGGGTGACGTTGGGAATCGTCTCCGCGCCCACGTCGAGGCCCTTCACGTACTGATCGAACCAGCGCAGCTGGATCTGATTCATCAGCGGCACGCCGTCGGCGGGCAGGCCGGCGCCGAACGCGGCGTCGAGATGAGTCCATGGGCCGATCAGCAATTTCGCCGGCACCTTGCGCTTCAGGATTTCGTAGCTCATCGGCTCGCTGCGCTGGAACAGGTCACGCAGGCCACCGACCACGAAGGTCGGCACGGTGACGGCATCGAGCACTTCCAGCGGCTAGCGGGTGCGCCAGAACGGGCCGTCGTAGGCGGTGTCCGGATCGCCAGCCAAGGCGTTGAGGATCAGCGGCGCCTGGAATTTCAGCGCGGCGTTGGCAAGGTGTTCGAGCACGATCGGCAGGCCGTTGGCCGGATCGGTCAGCGCCGTCGGGTTGGTCACGCCGAGCACGGTGATCAGGCTCAGCCACAGCGGGATGAACGTCGGGTTGATCTGGCCGCCGGTGAAGACGATGTCGCGGTAGCCGTCGCCGATCGGCACGATCGGGAACGCGGCCTTCACGGCCGGATGGTGCTGGGCGGCGGTCAGCATCGTCGAGATGCCGAGATAGGAAACGCCATACAGGCCGATGCGGCCATCGCTGAACGGCTGGGTGGCCGCCCACTCGGTGACTTCCGCGTAGTCGCCCTGCTCGGTTTCACCGAACGCTTCCCAGACGCCTCCGGACTGCCCGGTACCGCGCACGTCGACGACCACCGTCGCGTAGCCGTGCCGGACGATGTACGGATCGGCACCGCCGAGGGCGTCGACCTGGCTACCGACCACGCCGTTGTACGGCGTCTGCACCAGCACCACCGGGAACGGGCCGGTCGCCGGATTGCCAGCGGCATCGGCCGGCAGAGTCACGTAGGAGGCCAGGCGGATGCCGTCGTGCATGGTGATGTACTGCACCGGCATGCGCGCGATGCCGGCGTGCGCGGCCGGCGGATCGTAGGTGGTCCAGCTGGCGTTGCTGTTGCTGCCGATCACTACACCGTCAGTAGCAGCGGCCTCCCGGCCGCCCAAGGTCGACCAGTCAGCACTGCCTGCCGGCGTTGTCGTCGTCGAGCCGTCCGGGGCGCTGCTGCCGCCGCAGGCTGCGAGGAAGATGGCCACGGCGATGCCGGCGGCGCGCAGGGAAGCCCTGCCGAAGTTCACGATGCCCATTGTCCCCTCCCGTTATGAGGCGTTCCGCTTTCGCCTGGCTGTGATCGCCGGGTCGAACGAGAACGCTTGTTCACTGGAGGGCGATGATAACCCCTCGCCGGGCGTTTTCTACATCGGGATCGGCCGACGACCGCGATCAGCCGCGGTTGCGCGCTCTCGCAATCGCCGCGCGCACCTGCGCCGGCGCGGTGCCGCCCCAGTGATTGCGGGCATTCACCGAGCCGTCGAGCGTCAGCACGTCGAACACGTCGGCTTCAATCAAGACAGAGAAGCCGCGTAGCTCATCGAGCGACAACTCGGAAAGATCGCAGCCCTTCTTCACGGCATGACCGACGGCCGAGCCGACCGCGTGGTGCGCATCGCGGAACGGCAGGCCGCGCTTGACCAGGTAGTCGGCGAGATCGGTCGCCGTCGAATAACCCTTGAACGCGGCGGCGCGGCAGGTGGCGCGTTCGACCGTGACGTTCGGCAGCATCGCCGCGAACAGCCGCAAGCTCGCCGACAAGGTGTCGTGAGCATCGAACAGCGGTGGCTTGTCTTCCTGGTTGTCGCGGTTGTAGGCCAGCGGCTGGCCCTTCATCAGCACCAGCAGCGCATTGAGATCGCCGACCACGCGGCCGGTCTTGCCACGCACCAGTTCGGGCACGTCCGGGTTCTTCTTCTGCGGCATGATCGATGAGCCCGTGCAGAAGCGATCCGGCAGCTTCACGAAGCCGAACATCGGCGTGCACCACAGGATCAGCTCCTCGCTCCAGCGCGACAGGTGCACCATCGCCAGCGCGGCGGATGCGACGAACTCGATCGCGAAATCGCGATCGCTGACCGCGTCCAGCGAGTTCTCGGAGACGCTGTCGAAGCCCAACTGCTCGGCGACGAAATGACGGTCGATCGGGTAGACCGTGCCGGCCAACGCTGCCGAACCGAGCGGCAGCACGTTGGCGCGCTTGCGCACGTCGAGCAGGCGGGCGCGATCGCGCAACACCTGTTCGCGCCAGGCCAGCATGTGATGGCCGAAGGTCACCGGCTGGGCGATCTGCATGTGGGTGAAGCCCGGCATGATGGTGTCGGCTTCGCGCTCGGCGAGGTCGAGCAGCACGTCGGCGAGCACGCCGATGGTGATCACCAGTTCGTCGATCGCATCGCGGACGTACAGGCGCAGATCGGTGGCGACCTGATCGTTGCGCGAGCGCGCCGTGTGCAGGCGCTTGCCGGCGTCGCCGATCATCGCGGTCAGCCGTGATTCGATGTTCATGTGCACGTCTTCGAGCGCGACCTGCCACTCGAAACGGCCAGCTTCGATCTCGCTGCGGATCTGCGCCAGGCCGTCGACGATGGCCTCGACATCCGTCGCTTTCAGCACGCCTACTCGGCCTAGCATCCGCGCATGCGCAGTGCTTCCGGCGATGTCCTGCCGCCACAGGCGCTGATCGAAGCTGACCGATTCCGAGAACGCTTCGACCAGCGCATCGGTGCCTTCGGCGAAGCGGCCACCCCAGAGTTTGGCGGCGGGCGGGGTCTTCGGGGAAACGGGATCGGCGGGAGTCATTGTCGGCGCGGCACGGCTGGAAACGGGGAGAGATCGAGTCAGCCAGGAGCGGATTTCAGCTTCGGCCGGGCTTCTATTGTAAGGCGAGGGCTATAGCCCCGGAGACAGACCCCGGAGACTTCCGATAGGCTTCGTCGATGAAGCGATTCGAAGTCGCCGCCCACTCGGAAAACAGCCTGATCCCGGAGTTCTGTCGGGCGAATTCGCTGTTGACGCTGGCCTATGTGATGGAGCTGATCGCAGTGGTGTTGACCCTGGCCGTCGGCAGCTCCGACAGCCAGCAGGCGCTACGCCAGTTGCTGCTGCTGTCGCTGTATCTGCAGTGGACCGGGCTTTGCGCCGCCGCTGCCTTGTGCATGGTCCGCCGCTTCATGACGGCGCTGCCCAGCGGCGTGCTGTTCTTCATCTGCTGGTTCGTACTGGTACTGGTGACCTTCGGCGTCAGCACTGCGACCTGGCTGCTCGATCTGCGTTTCGCGCTCAATCTGCTGCCGCCGGCCGAAGCCTGGTCGTTCGTGCTGCGCAATGTCTGCATCGCCGCGATCGTCGGCCTGCTGCTGCTGCGCTATCTCTGGGAACACCACCAGTGGCAGGAGGAATCTCGCGCCGAGGCCGATGGCCGCTATCTGGCGCTGCAGGCGCGCATCCGTCCGCACTTCCTGTTCAACGCGCTGAACTCGCTGGCCGAGCTGATTCCCTCGAAGCCGGACGTGGCCGAGGAAATGGTCATCGATCTTGCCGACCTGTTCCGGGTCAGCCTCGATTCGCGCCAGCGGCTGATTCCGCTGCGCGAGGAGATCGAGATCGTCAAAGGCTATATGCGCATCGAGGAAATCCGCCTCGGTGACAAGCTGCTGGTCAACTGGGAAGTGCCGGACAATGTGCTCGATGCCCAGGTGCCGCGCCTCACCGTGCAGCCGCTGGTCGAGAACGGCGTGCTGCATGGCGTGTCACGGCTGCGCGCGCGCGGCATGCTGCACGTCATCGCCCGCCGCGAAGGCGAGTTCCTGATCATCGATGTCGAGAATCCGATCCCGCCCGAGGACTCGCCGAAGCGGGCGGACACGGGGACTGCCATCACCAATATTGCGCAGCGCATCAAGCTGATCTACGGCGAGCGTGCCAAGCTGATCCTCGGAGATGACCGGGATGAGTTCGGACCGCTGTTCCGTGCGCGCCTGCGTTTGCCGTATGTCTTGCATAGTGGCGCGGAATTGAACGCGCCCATCGCCCAGGAGGAGTGAAGCATGAGAGTCGTGATCGTTGATGACGAGCCGTTGGCTCGCGAGCGCCTGCGGCGTCTGGTCGCGGAATTCCCGGGTTACGAAATCGTCGGTGAAGCCGGCGATGGCGAAGCGGCGATCGAGATGATCCGCGAGGAAGAGCCGGACGTGGTGCTGCTCGACGTGCGCATGGGCATGGTCGATGGCCTGCAGGTGGCGCGCGCGATCAAGGAAGAAGACATGCCACCGGCCATCATCTTCATCACCGCCTACCCGGAGCATGCGCTGAGCGCCTTCGACGCCCAGGGCGATGCCTACCTGCTGAAACCGGTGCGCAAGGAAAAGCTCAAGGAAGCGCTGCAGCGCATCCGCAAGCTGTCGCGTGCGCAGAAGCCGACCATCGCGCTGCCCGGCACCAAGCCGGCCCGCGAGTTCGTGCTGGCCACCACGCGCGAAGGTCTGGTGCGGGTGCCGGCCGAGGACATCGTCTATTTTCTCGCCGACCAGAAATACACCACGGTCTGCCATCTGCACGGCGAAGTGCTGATCGAGGAATCGCTGAAGACGCTGGAAGACGATTTCGCGCCGTGGTTCCTGCGCGTGCACCGCAAGGCACTGGTCGCGACCCGCTTCATCGCCGGCCTGGAACGCGGCAAGGGTGATGAATCCCAGCACTGGCTGAAAGTGCGCCATGCCGCAACGCTGTTGCCGGTCAGCCGCCGCCGCCTTGCCGAGGTGCGCCGCTTCCTGACCGACGACGGCAGCGACAAGACGCTCGACTGATCACGCCCACGACTGCTGAAGGAAGTCCCGTCTTGCCGATCCGAATTGCAACCCGCGAAAGCCCGCTGGCGCTGTGGCAGGCCGAGCACGTCAAGGCGCTGATCGAGCGCACCCATCCCGGTACCGTGGTCACCCTGGTGCCGATGACCACCCTCGGCGACCAGCTGCTCGATCGCAGCCTCGCCACCGTTGGCGGCAAGGGCCTGTTCGTCAAGGAACTGGAAACGGCGATGTTCGAGAACCGCGCCGACATCGCCGTGCACTCGATGAAGGACGTACCGGCGCAGTTGCCGGATGGCTTGGTGCTGACCGCCTTCCTGGCCGGCGAAGATCCGCGCGACGCTTTTGTCTCGAACCGCTATGCCGCGCTGGACGAGCTGCCGCAGGGCGCGGTGGTCGGTACCGCATCGCTGCGCCGTCAGGCCCAGTTGCGCCAGTTGCGGCCGGACCTGGTGATCAAGGAACTGCGCGGCAATGTCGGCACCCGGCTGCGCAAGCTCGACGAAGGCCAGTACGACGCCATCCTGCTCGCTGCCGCCGGCCTGATCCGGCTCAAGCTCGAAGCGCGCATTCGCGAACGTTTCGACATGAACCGCTTCGTGCCGGCCTGCGCCCAGGGCGTGGTCGGCATCGAATGCCGGACCGACGATGCCGCCACCCGCGCGCTGCTGGCGCCGCTGCACGATCCGCAATCGGCGATCCGGCTGGCCGCCGAACGCGGCCTCAACGCGCGGCTCGGTGGTGCCTGCACGGTGCCGGTCGCCGGCCACGCGGTGATCACCGGCGATCGCTTGCGGCTGACTGGCCTGGTCGCTGCACCGGATGCTTCGGCCTGCGTCCGTGACGAGATCGAAGGCCCAACCTCGGAAGCCGCCGCCTTGGGCGTGCAGCTTGCCGAACGCCTGCTCGCCAACGGCGCTCGCGACATCCTCGCCAAGCTCGGCATCCATGCATGAGCAGACGACGCGGCTGGACGGTCTGACCGTCCTTGTCGCGCGTCCGGCGGAGCAGGCCGATGCGCTCTGCGCGCTGATCGAGCAGGCCGGCGGCCGGGTCCTGCGTCTGCCGCTGTTCGAGATCGCGCCGGTTGCCGATCCTCCGGCGGCGGCGCGTCGCCTGCAGGACGCGCGTTCGTTCGATCACTGGCTGTTCACCAGCAGCAACGCCGTTCGCCACGCCGCAGAGCTGTTGCCGCCGCCATGGCCGCCGCTGGCTGCCGTCGGCGCGGTGACCGCCGCTGCACTTGCCGGCCTGACCGGCACCACGGTGCTGGCGCCGGAGGACGGTGATGGTGCCGAAGCACTGTTGCGCCATCCGGCGTTGCAGGAAATCGATGGCCAGCGCCATCTGATCGTCACTGGCGAGCAGACCCTGCCGCTGCTCGAAGCCGGCCTGCGCGCGCGCCAGGCTGAAGTCGAGGTGCTGGCGGTCTATCGGCGCGTCGCCATCGACCACGCGCCGGAACGGATCGCCGAACTACTCGGGCAAGCGAACTTCGCGATCATCCCGAGTGGCGAAGCGCTGGCACGTCTGGCAGCCCTCACGCCGCCTGCTGCGCAGTCCCGGCTGCAAGCGCTGCAACTGGCCGTGCCGTCGCCGCGTGTGGTAGAAACTGCGCGGATTCTGGGCTTCGTGCACCAGCCTCTCTTGCCGCAACGGATCAGCGATGCGGCCTATCTCGAAGTCCTGTCGCGCCACCGCCCCGGCCACTCCCCGAACGCATGACCGAATACGAAGTCCCTGCTCGCGTGACATCAAGCCGTTCGGTTTGGCCCGTTCTGCTGAGCCTGCTGCTGATCGTCGCACTGGCCGGCACCGGCTACGCGGGCTGGCGGCTGTGGCAGCAGCGTGCTGCGACCGAGGAAACCGTTGCCGCCCAGGACACCCTGCTGCGCCGGCTCAGCCGCCAGCTTGGCGACGCCAGCGCCGAGATTCAGCAACTGCGCCAGCGCCAGAGTGATGTCACCGAAGCGGCGCGCCGCAACACCGACACGCTGGGCTCGCTGGCCAGCCGCGCCGACGATGCCGATGCCACGCTGGCCCGTATCAACACCACCATCCAGGGCGGCCGTAGTCGCGCCCAGCTGGTCGCCGTCGAGCAGCTGTTGCTGATCGCCAACGAGCGTGCCCGTCTGGCTCATGACGCCAAGGGCGCGGCCGATGCGCTGAGCCTGGCGCAGGACCGTCTCGGCGCGCTCGCCGAGCCGCAGCTGTTCGCGATTCGTGAATCGCTGGCCACCGAACGCGGCGCGCTGCAGGCGCTGCCCGGTGTCGATCTCGAAGCCTCCGCCTTGAGCCTGTCGGCACTGATCCGCCGCGCGCCGCAGTTTCCGCAGCGTTCGCGGACGCCGGCGCAGACCTCGGTCGTCGACTCCGGGCCGTCGCGCGATCTGAAGCCGGCTGGCGACAGCAGCGCCTGGTCGCGTGGCTGGTCCTCGTTCCGCGAAGTGCTCGGCGCGGTGTTCATCCTGCGCCGCAACGACAAGCCGGTGGATCGCCTGCTGCCGCCGGAGCAGGAAGTGCTGGTCGGCCAATTGCTGCTGATGAAGCTGGAAACCGCGCGCGCCGCGCTGCTCTCGCACCAGACCGGGGTGATGCGCGCCACCATCGAGGATGTCGAAGGTTTCCTCGACGATTACTACCGCAGCGATGATCCGGCGGTGCTTGGCGCCCGTGCCGAGCTTGATCGCCTGCAGAGCCTGGATCTGGATCCGCCGCTGCCGGAGCTGGGCCGTAGTCTCGGCCTGCTGCGCGCCTATCTCGACGCGACGCCGCGCTGACCGAACGCCCCGCCCCGTGATCGTCATCTTCCTGTTTCTGCTCGTCGTCTTCGTCGGTGGCCTCGTCGCCATCCTGCTGCTGCGGCCGGACACCGGCTATGTCTTGATCAACTACGGCCCGTGGGTGGTCGAGACCTCGCTGGCGGTACTGGTGTTCGGCGTGGCGCTGTGGTTCCTGGTGGTCTGGCTGGTGGTGCGCTTGTCCGGCTTCGCGTTTCGCCTGCCGACGAGCCTGCGCGAAGCGGTGGACCGCCGCCGCTCCGATCGTGCCCGTGATTCCTTCGAGAACGGCCTGCTGGCCTTGTTCGAAGGCAACTGGGCGCGCGCTGAAAGCGAGTTGGTCAAGCGCGCCAGCGATCACCATGCGCCGCATCTGAACTACCTCGCCGCTGCCCGCGCCGCGCAACGTCAGGCGGCATCGGATCGCCGTGATCACTATCTGCGTCTGGCGATGCTGAACAGCCCGGAGCACGAGTTCGCCACCTTGCTGTCGCAGGCCGATCTGCAGCGCAAGCGCGGCGAGTTCGAAGCCACCCGGCAGACCGCGCTGAAGTTGCGCGAGAAGGATCCCCGCCATCCGTTCGCGATCGAACTGCTCGCCGAAAGCCATGCCGCGCTTGGCGACTGGACCGCGCTGCGCGAACTACTGCTGGAGCCGGCCAGCGAAGGCGCGATCATCGCCAAGCGTCGCGAGCAGTTGATGAGCCGGGCGCTGCGCGAGCTGATGCAACAGGCGATCGATGAAGCCCGCTTGCCGGTGCTGAAAGCGCTGTGGGAATCGGCCGGCAGCCAGCGCGAGGATCGCGAAGTGCGCCTGGTCTATGTCCGCGGCCTGGCCCGGCTGAATGCCGATTCCGAAGCGCTGGCGCTGATCGCGCAGGCGCTGTCGGTCGATTGGGATGGCGATCTGGCGCTGCTCTACGGCGATCTGCATGCCAATGATCCGATCGGCCAGCTGGCGACCGTCGAGCAATGGCTGGCGCTGTATGGCGAGAAGCCGGAACTGCTGCAGGTCGCCGGTCATGTCTGCCTCGCCAACCGTCTGTGGGGCAAGGCGCGCAGCTATCTGGAAGCGGTACTGGCGGTCGCGCCGACACCGAAGGCCTGTCTCGATCTGGCCCGCCTCTGTGCCGATACCCAGCAGCCGGAAGAAGCGGCGCT
>NZ_JAHFRY010000145.1 GCF_023266035.1 Nevskia sp. | reverse complement strand
CGAAGCGAAGAAGGCCGGCCTGCCGGTGATGGTCAAGGCCGCAGCCGGTGGTGGTGGGCGCGGCATGCGTCTGGTGCATGACGAAAGCCAGCTAGGCGAAGCGATTGCGTCGGCACGCTCGGAAGCCTCGAACGCGTTCGGCAGCGGCCAGCTGCTGATCGAGAAAGCGGTGATCGATGCGCGCCACGTCGAGATCCAGGTGTTCGGCGATCGCCATGGCAACGTCGTCCATCTCGGCGAGCGCGATTGCTCGATCCAGCGCCGCAACCAGAAGGTGGTTGAGGAAGCACCGAGCCCGGCCGTCGATGCAGCACTTCGCGCGCGCATGGGTGCGGCTGCCGTCGCAGCAGCCAAGGCGGTGAACTACGTCGGCGCCGGCACCGTGGAATTCCTGCTCGGCGCCGATGGCAGTTTCTATTTCCTAGAAATGAACACGCGCCTGCAGGTCGAGCATCCGGTGACGGAACTCGTCTACGGCGTCGATCTCGTCGCCTGGCAGTTGAAGGTCGCGCAGGGCGAAGCGCTGCCGATGGCGCAGGACGAGATTCTTGCCCGCGCTCGCGGCCACGCGATCGAAGTGCGCCTGTGCTCGGAAGACCCGCGCCAGAACTACCTGCCGCAGACCGGCCCGGTGCTGCTCTGGGATGCGCCGGCTGGCGATGGCCTGCGCATCGACAGCTATCTGGAAACCGGCCGCGCGATCTCGCCGTACTACGACTCGATGCAGGCCAAGCTGATCGCCTGGGGCGAGGATCGCGAAACCGCGCGTACCCGCTTGCTGAAGCTGGTGCGCGATACCGCGCTGCTCGGCGTGCGCTCGAACAAGGACTATCTCGCCGAGATTCTGGCCACCGAAACTTTCGCCTCCGGTGCCTTCAGCACCGCCTTCGTCGGCCAGCACTTCCCGCAGGAGAAGATTTCTGCTGCACAGCCTTCAGCGAGAGTCTGGTTGCTCGCAGCCGTCGCGCTGTACCTGGACGATGCGCAGCGGCTCGCCGCCGAACATGGCTTGAGCGACGAGATGCTTGGCTGGCATTCCTCACGGGTAGCGCCAATCGATTTCCGTCTGCGCTGGGGTAGCGTCGATCAGGACATCGAAGTGCTGGCCGATGGCGGCCGACGCTTCCATGCCGAAGTTGCAGGTACCCGCATCGAACTGACGGTGTCGGCGGTACAGCCCGGCGCGTTCCGCTATGAAGCGGACGGCGTGCAGGGCAGCGCGCGTTACGCACGCGGCGTTGGCGACACGCTGTGGCTGATGGCCGAAGGCGTCACCGAAGCCTTCGTCGATCGCAGCTACGCGCCGGCAGAAACCTCGGCTGCAGGCTCGGATGGCCGCATCGTTGCGCACAGCGACGGCAAGATCGTCGCGGTGTTCGTGAAGCCAGGCGAGGTCGTCGTGAAAGGCCAGACCTTGGCCGTGCTCGAAGCGATGAAGATGGAGTTTCAGCTGGCCGCACCGATCGCGGGCAAGGTCGATGCGGTCAGCGTCGCTGCGGGTGATCAGGTCAAGGCGCGACAGCTGCTGGTCAAGATGACGCCAGCGGCTTGATCGCGATCTCGGCTTCGACATCGGCGTCGAAGTCTGCCCCCAAGTTGGCCGCCGTATCGAGGCCCATCATCTGCGGATAGTAGCGCGCGAAGTCTTCGCGAATCGCGGTGATCGGCACGTCATCGAAATCGCCGCGCAGGTTCACGTACTCCATGTGCCGGTTGCCGCTCAGATCGAAGGGGTGGTAGATCGAATCTTCGCGGCCATCGAACTCCAGCGGCTGCAGCTGGAATTTCTGGCACAGCTCGATGTTGAACGCCGGCGTCGCCTTGACCCAGCGACCGTCGAGCAGGATCGCCGTGTAGCCATGCCAGTAGTAGGTGTCGGTCTGCATGACCTGGCGCAGGCGCTCAGTCGATAGATGATTCCTGACGTCGGCAAAGCCGACTCGTGCCGGCACGCCGACTGCGCGGCAGGCTGCCGCCAGCAGGGTCGCCTTCGGCTGACACCAGCCACGGCCGGCGAGCAGGGTGGTGCTGGCCTTCAGCGCGTGATCGGACAGATCGACCGTGTACGGGTCATAGCGGAGACGATCGCGCACTGCGTAGTACAGCGCCACGGCTTGCTCGCGCGGATCGGTCAGATTACCGATGACCTCGGCCGCGAAGGCGCGGATCGCCGGGTGATCGGCATCGATGAAATCGGTTGCAGCGAGCGCGGCCAGCGTGTCAGAGGCTTGATCGTTCATGCCGCGATTGTCTCACCGCGCCGCGTGCCCATTACCAACTCGTTCACCAACCCAACTGCTTCGCCGCCAGATCTTTCATCACTTCCGATGCGCCGCCGCCGATCGACAGCACCTTGGTCTCGCGGAAGATGCGTTCGACTCGCGCGCCTCTGAGATAGCCGGCACCGCCAAGGATCTGCACCGCTTCGCCGGCCACAGTTTCGAGCGTCGAAGTCGCCAGGTTCTTCAGCAGGCAGACATCGGCGACCGGCAAAGCTTTCTGGGCAATGCGCCAGCACAGGATGTCGAGCTGCGCCTTCACCGCATCGATGCGCATCTTCATGTCGAGCAGCTTGTGGCGGATCACCTGCCGGGTCAGCAGCGGCTTGCCGAAGGTCTGGCGTTCGCGGGTCCAGGCCAGCGCATCTTCATAAGCCACCTGCGCCGAGGCCCAGGCCTGCGCGGCGAGCATGATCCGCTCGCTGTTGAAGTTCATCATGATCGCCATGAAGCCGGCGTTCTCCGGGCCGATGCGGTTGGCCACCGGCACCCGGCAATCCTCGAAGTACAAGGTGGCGGTGTCCGAGCACCACCAGCCCATCTTCGACAGCGGCGTGCGCGAAAAGCCCGGCGTGCCGGCCTCGATCACCAGCAGCGAGACGCCGCCCATGCCTTCGCCACCGGTGCGCACGGCCACGGTCAGATAGTCCGCGCGCATGCCGGAAGTGATGAAGGTCTTGCTGCCGTTGACCACGTAATGATCGCCATCGCGCACCGCCTTGGTCCGCAGATTGGCGACGTCCGAACCGCCGCCCGGCTCGGTGATCGCCAGGGCGGCGATCTTCTGGCCGGCGAGCACCGGGCGCATGAATTTTTCCTTCTGCTCGTGCGAGCCCATGTGGACCAGCGGCGGCGTGGCGATGCCGTGCGACAGCAGGCTGGCGATCAGGCCACCGCTGCCGGTGCGCGCCAGTTCCTCGACGGCGATGACCAGATAGAACAGGTCCGGCACCTCGATGCCGCCGTAGGCTTCCGGGAAGCCGATGCCGAGCAGGCCGACGTCCGCCGCCTTCTCGTGCAGCGCGCGCGGCAGTTCGCCGGCTGCTTCCCAGGTATCGATGTTCGGCACGCACTCGCGCTCGACGAAGCGACGGACCTGGGTCCGGAAGGCTTCGTGCTCATCGGTGTAGAACGGAGAGGCGATGCTGAGGCTGACGGCACGAGTCACGGTAATCATCCTGATTCTGTACGAGCTACACACACTGTAGGGGCTGAAGTACCATCCCGCTACAACAATGTTCGTTACAACAACGACGATTACCGAAGCAGCACAAAGGACTTTTAGAGATGGCGCAGAGCCTTAGCCCCGTTGCCCCCGACAGCATGCCGCTGGCCCGCGTCTATCGCTGGGAGAAAGAGCTGGCCGATCAGCCTTGGCTGACTCAACCGATGGGCCAAGGCCAGGTACGGACCTGGACCTGGGGTGAAGCGGTCAACGAATCGCGGCGGATCGCCGGATGGCTGCAGGCGCAGGGCCGTATCCAGGGCTGGGACAAGGACGCCAAGGTGGCGATCCTGTCGAAGAACTGCGCGTACTGGATCATGGCCGACATCGCGATCTGGATGGCGGGCTATGTCAGCGTACCGCTGTACCCGACGCTGACCGCGAACAGCGTGCGGCAGATCCTCGAACACAGCGAAGCGCGGGCGATCTTCGTCGGCAAGCTCGACGACTACGCGGTGATGCGGCCGGGTATTCCGGACAAGGTGCTGCGCTTCGGCTGCGTGCTGTCACCGGAGGACGATCACCGTCAGTGGGGCGACATCGTCGCCAGCAATCCGCCGATGACCGACGAGACCCGCCGCGATCCCGACGAACTGGCGACGATCATCTACACCTCCGGCACCACCGGCATGCCCAAGGGCGTGATGCACAGCTTCGCGACCGTGGCCCGCGCGCCGATCACCATGGAGCAGCGCATCAACCCCACCGCCGCCGATCGCGTGCTGTCCTACCTGCCGCTGTCGCACATCGCCGAACGCTGGACGGTGGAATCGGTGTCGATCCGCTGCGGCATGCAGATCTTCTTCGCCGAAACGCAGGAGACCTTCCTCAAGGACTTGCAGCGCGCCCGGCCGACCCTGTTCGTCTCGGTGCCGCGCCTGTGGGTGAAGTTCCAGCAGGGCGTGTTCGCCAAGGCGCCGAAGCAGAAACTCGATCGCCTGTTCCGCATCCCGTTCCTGGGCCGCATGGTCAAGAAGAAGATCCTCACCCAGCTCGGTTTCGATACCGTGCGCTTTGCCGGTGGCGGCGCGGCGCCGATGCCGGGCAGCCTGATCGAGTGGTACGGCAAGCTCGGCCTGGAACTGCTCGAAGGCTATGGCATGTCCGAGAACTTCGGCGTCTCGCACGGCAGCAAGCCGGGCGAGGGCAGGCCCGGCTATGTCGGCGTGCCGTATGACGGTGTCGATCACCGCATTGCCGACAGCGGCGAAATCCTGGTGCGTTCCCACTGCAACATGATCGGCTACTTCAAGGAGCCGGAAAAAACCCGCGAAGCACTGACCGAAGACGGCTGGCTGCATACCGGCGATCGCGGCGAGATCGACGCCCAGAACCGCCTGCGGATCACCGGCCGGGTCAAGGAATTGTTCAAGACCGGCAAGGGCAAGTACGTGGCCCCGGCGCCGATCGAAAGCCGCCTGCAGGCCAACAGCAGCGTCGAAGCCGTGTGCGTCACCGGCTCCGGTTTCCCGCAACCGTTCGCCATCGTGATCCTCAGCCCCGAAGCCACGGCCGCCTTCGCCAAGCCGGAACTGCGTGTAGCGCTGAGCAGCAGCCTGACCGCGACGATGCGCGCCGCCAACGAGCAGACCGACCCGCATGAGCACCTGACCCACATCGTCGTCGTGCCGGGCTCGTGGACCGTTGAGAACGGCTTCATCACGCCGACCCTGAAGATCAAGCGCAATGCCGTCGAAGATGCGTACACGCCGTTCTTCGAAGACTGGGCGCGCCGCCGCAGCGGCGTTGTCTGGCACGATGCGGCCTGAGTGATCTCAACCGTCCAGCCATCGCCATGACCGCAGCCACGACCCGTCCCTATCGCCCCGAAGATCGCGCGGCCTGCCTCGCGGCCTTCGACAGCAACGTACCGGTCTACTTCGATGCCTCCGAGCGGGCCGACTTCGAAGCCTTCCTCGATCAGCACCCGGGCCGCTACTTCGTCGCCGTGGATGCCGACGGCCAGGTGCAGGGCTGCGCCGGCTACGCGCTCAGCACGACGGGCGATGCCGCCGACCTGTGCTGGGCCATGGTCCACCGCCAGCAGCATCGCGCAGGGCTGGGAAGACTGTTGCTCGATGCCCGCCTGCAGGCGATCCGTGCCGAGGGCTCAGTGCGCGAAGTACGCCTGAGCACTAGCCAGCACGCGGCTGGCTTCTATCAGCGCTTCGGCTTCGTCACCAAGCTGATCGTGCCCGGCGGCTTTGCGCCGGATATCGATCGTTGCGACATGGTGTTGGCGCTGGTCTGAGGGCTGTCCTGCAGATCACCCGTCATTCCCGCGCAGGCGGGAATCCAGTTCTGATGCGGAGCGCTACGGCCAAAACTGGATGCCCGCCTGCGCGGGCATGACGGCCTTTGGCTTTCAGCGCTTGGCTGAATCGCTCTTACCACGGAGCATTTTTCGCACGCCCAGCACCACCAAGCCAAGCGCGCCAGCACCGATGCAACTCAGGTGCAGCGTCTGTAGCGGTACGACCTGAAACAGCGCATTGCTCTGGCTGAACGGCGCAAGTGGCCGGATATCGCTGTGCATGATGCTGTCGAAGACGATGTGCGAATAGCCCCCGAGTGCGGCCCCAATTACAACGGCTCGAAGTGTCAGTTGTTTCCAGCCGAAGACGTCAGGAACCGGAACGACGGCAGCCAATCTGAGCGCGCCAGCGAACAGCCCAACGGTCGCTGCAATCACCGGGGAAACCCCGATGTATGTGTGGAAGAGCCGGTGCAGCGGAAACTGCCCGGTGACCATGTAGTACAGAGGCTCGACATCGACAATCACGTTGGCAGTGCAAAATGCCAGGAAGCTGATCTGTCGCGGTGCCGCGGAGTGCAAAGCTGCTCCGGGACCGAAATGGAATGGTGTGATCGGCACGTGTGAGCGAAGTAGTGCGTTGGGGGAAAGTAGCCGGCAGTGTGGACGCGGATCCCGCTACGTGGAGCGTTCGGAGCGTCGCGGAAGGCGAGATGCGCCTTCGGCTTTCCCGCCCCACCTCAAGTCAGTCTCAAGCCGCCCCCGCCTCCGCATACTTAACCCGCAAAACCTTCTTGTCGAGCTTGCCCACGCTGGTCTTGTCCAGCGCTTCAACAAACAGCACGCGCTCCGGCACGCCGTACTTGGAGATCACGCCCTTGTCGGCGAAGGTCATCATGTAGCGCTTGATTTCGGCTTCGTCCTGCACGGCGTCGGCTTTCGGTACCACCAGCGCGACCGGGCGTTCGCCCCACTTGGCGTCCTTGATGCCGATGACGGCGACTTCGCTGACCGAGGGGTGGGCGGAGATCAGGTTTTCGATGTCGAGTGAGGACACCCATTCGCCGCCGGTCTTGATCACGTCCTTGACGCGATCGGAGATCACCAGCACGCCGTCATCGCCGAAGCTGCCGATGTCGCCGGAATGCATCCAGCCGCCTTTCCACAGCTCTTCGGATGCGGTGGGGTTCTTGTAATAACCCTGCGTGGTCCAGACCGAGCGGAAGACGATTTCGCCGACCGATTTGCCATCGTTCGGCAGCGGCTTCACGTCGTCATCGACGGCGCGTACATCGCAGAGCAGCGCCGGGCGGCCGGTGCGTACGCGCAAGCTCGCCTGATGATCGTTGTCGCCGCCGAGCTGGTCGGTGGGGATGTGGTTGATGATCTGCAGCGGGCCGGTTTCGCTCATGCCGTAGCCGGTGAACACGTCGATGCCGCGATCGAGCGCGGCCTTGGCCAGACCCTTCGGCAATGCCGAGCCGCCGACCAGTACCTTCCAGCGCGACAAGTCCACTTCCTTGGCCATCGGGTGGCTGAGGATCATGTGCAGGATGGTCGGCACGCAGTGCGAGTAGGTGACGTTCTCCTTGGCGATCAGCTGCAGCAGCATGTCCGGCGTGTAGCGGCCGGCGTAGACCTGCTTGATGCCAAGCATCGTCGCGACATACGGCATGCCCCAGGCGTGGACGTGGAACATCGGCGTGATCGCCATGTACACGTCGTCCTGATGAATGCGGCCCTGAACACCAGCGGTGCCGAAGGTCGCGGCGACGCCGAGCGTGTGCAGCATCATCTGGCGATGGCTGTAGTACACGCCCTTCGGCAGGCCGGTGGTGCCGGAGGTGTAGAACGTCGACATCCGCGCGTTCTCGTCGAACTCCGGAAATTCGAAGCTGCCGCCGGCCTGCGCGAGCAGGGTTTCGTATTCGCCGGCGAATGGCAGTTTCGAGTTCGGCTTCGACCCGTCATCGGAAATCAGGATGAAGGTTTTCGCGGTTTCCAGTTTGTCATGCAGCGATTCCAGTACCGGCACGAAATCGGTGGCGACCAGCACCATGTCGGCAGCGGCGTGGTTCAGCGTGTAGAGAATCTGGTCCGGGCTGAGGCGGATGTTCACCGTCTGCATCACGCAGCCGAGCATCGGGATGGCGAAATACAGTTCCAGATAGCGATGGCTGTCCCACTCCATCACGGCGATGGTCTGGCCTGGCTTGGCGCCGAGCGAGGTCAGCACGTTGGCCAGCTTGCTGACCCGTTCGACAAACCCGGGATAGCTGAAGCGCGCCTTGTCCCGGTAGACGATCTCGTTCTTCGAGGCCCGCGCGATCGGGCTGGTCAGCAGGTGCTTGATCAGCAGCTGGTAGTCGTACGCGGATGGCGTGCGTTCGATCGGTGCAAGACGGGTCACGGGCAGTCTCCTTGTTGATGCGCTGTCAATGCGCGCTGGCTTTGAGTCGGCGAGTCCGCAGCACTGGTGACGAGGCTGCGGCAGGCGGATCGTTGTTGTCGCTGCCCGCTATCCGGCGGGCTGCGTGGTGTCGCGAACTATAGCGGGGCGAGGCTGCGGGCGACGATGCAGGGTGGACCCGGTTCAGCGCGGTTCCAGGAACGCGAACAGCGCTCGCCGCTCGATCAGCGTCATCGCTTCCATCTTCGCGATGTTGGTTTCCGGAATGCCATCCGGATCCGGATGCAGGGCGATCGCGGTTTCCACGCTGTCCTCGCGCAGCAGGTGCAGCAGCGGCACTGGCGAGCGATTGGTGTAGTTGCTGGCGTCGGTCGGCAGGGTATCGGCGAACTGGTAGTCCGGATGGAAGCTGGCGACCTGGAAATCACCGGACCATTCGTATTGATCGAGCAGGGCGTCGGCCTCGTCGAGAAAATCGTTGTAGTCGGCGAAGTCGGCGAGCATCAGCGGCACCGCGATCAGCGTGGTTTCCAGTTGCTCGACCGGAGTGTCGTGCAGCCGGGTCAGTTCCAGTTGCAGATCGGTCAGCAGGTCCAGCGGCGTCTTCGCTTCGCTGACGAAAACCCGGATGCGGTTGTCGCGGAACGGCTTGCCGGCGAACGGACACAGATTCAGGCCGATGACGATGCTTTCCAGCCAGCCGCGCACGGAGGTTTCGACGGGGTGCAGGGCAGGGCTCATCGGTTGATCATTTCTCGGGGGGATCTTCGCGCAGGTCGCGCAGCATGTTTTCCACTTCGGCGAGCATCCACAACGGATCGTTCTCTTCGAGCAGTTTCTGCTTGCGCTCCGGCGGCACCGGCAGCAGCTCGGCGAGACGGCTGCCGACCCAGGCAGCGTCGTTGAAGCGCGGCGGCCGTGTGAAGTTCTCGGGGCCGATTTCCTTGACCAGATCGCTCAGCAGTTGCTGCAGCTTCTCGTAGCGCTCGGGCATGCCGATCGGGTCGGGCGGTTCGATCAATTCGATCTCGCCGACGATCAGGCCATCGGCCTGTGTTCGCCGGGACTTGAGCCGGAACAGGGTTTCGCCCTGGGTGTTCAGGTTGAACAGGCCGGAGCTGGGCTCCTCCCATTCGATGATCCGCGCGGTGCAGCCGATGTCCGACGGCACGGCCGGCGTGCCGGCCTCGTAGCCGGCGCGGATCAGGCTGACGCCGAAGACCTGGTTGTCGCGAATGCAGGCCTTGGTCATTTCGGCATAGCGCGGCTCGAAGATGCGCAACGGCAGCCGCCCGCCGGGAAACAGCACGGTGCCGAGCGGGAAGATCGGAATTTCCATTGCCGCGCGGACTCCGCTCAGAGCCCGCCGCAGCCGATCAGGCCGCCATCGACGGTCAAGGTAGTGCCGGTCACGTAGCTCGAGGCTGGCGAGACGAGGAACAGGATCGCCGGGGCGATCTCGTTCGGCTGGGCCGCGCGGCCGAGCGGAATCTGCGGCAGTACCGATTTCATCAGCGACTCGTTCTTGGTCAGTGCCGAGGCGAACTTGGTTTCGGTCAGGCCCGGCAGCACGGCATTGCAGCGCACGTTCCAGATCGCGCATTCCTTGGCGAACGCCTGAGTCATGTTGATCACCGCCGCCTTGGTGATCGAGTAGATGCCCTGATACATGCCGGGCTTCACGCCGTTGATCGACGCGATGTTGACGATGGCGCCGCCGCCGCCCTTCTTCATCAGTTTCGAAGCCAGCGCAGCCAACTCGAAATAGCCCTTGATGTTGACCTGCATGGTCTTGTCGACCATCGACATATCGGTATCGCTGATATGGCCGAAGTAGGGGTTGGTCGCCGCGTTGTTGACCAGGATATCGAGCCGGCCCAGGCCTGCTTCGATCTCGCCGATCAGCGCCTTCAGCGCCGCCGATTCGCCCTGATGCGCCGCGATCGCCGTGGCCTTGCCGCCGTTGGCGATGATGCTGGCAGCCACCACATCGAGGTCTTCCTGCTTGCGGCTGGAGATCACCACATGGGCGCCCTGCTCGGCGAGCAAGCGCGCCGTGGCTTCGCCAATGCCGCGCGAGGCGCCGGTGATCAGTGCGACCTTGCCGGTCAGGTCAAAGAGTTGGGTGGCCATGGTTTCGTTTTGATCTCTGATGGGATGACGGGACTACAACACCGAATAGACGACAAAGAAACCGACCAGCACCAGCAGGCTCATTGCACCGAGGAAGGTGTACTCGACGATGCGCAGCAGCCGCGCCGTCAGGTTCCGGCTGTTGGCGCGCAGGCCCCAGACGATCAGGTAGCAGCAGACCAGGAACAGCAGCGCGTTCATCGCCAGCACGTCGTCGGCGACGGTTTCGATGTTCTGCGAGCGGCTGAAGGCGTTGACCGCGCCGAGCAGGCCGACGCAGATGCCGGTCATGCTGGTGGCGGCGCTCAGCAGGCGTTCGAGGATGCGCTCGTGGCGCGCTGCATCATCGGCGCTGATCGGGTCGCGCAGCGGCATGCCCTCAGACCTTGGCCCGGTTGATCACCCGCTCGCAGACCTGCGCGAGCACGGTCACGAACAGGCCGAAGGCGGCGAACTTCGGGTTCTTCGACTGGCCGAGCTTGTAGCGGTAGTAGATCTGCTGGGCGATGACGCCGAGGCGGAACAGGCCGAACACGTAGTACCAGTCGGCATTGCGCACTTCGCGGCCGGTCTTTTCGGCGTAGCGGTCGATGATCTCGGCGCGGCTGAGCATGCCGGGGATATTCGATGGCTGCATGCGGATCGACTGCATCTCGGCCGGATCGCCGGCTTCAACCCAATAGGCCAGCGAGGAGCCGAGATCGAGCAGCGGATCGCCGAGCGTGGCCATTTCCCAGTCGAGCACGCCGATGACGCTGAGCTGGTCGTCGGCCGACAGCACGACGTTGTCGTAGCGGTAATCGTTGTGGATGATGCCCGGCCGCGTCGAGTCCGCCGGCTGGTTGGCAGTCAGCCAGGCGATGATCGCGTCGTAGCTGGGGATGTCATCGGTCAGCACCTTGTGCCAGCGCTCGCTCCAGCCGCTGAGCTGACGCGCGACGTAGCCCGCCGGCTTGCCCATGTCGGCAAGTCCGGCGGCTTCGTAATCCAGTTGGTGCAGGGCGATCTGGGTATCGATCAGGTTCAGGCACAGTTGGCGGGCGCGCTCCGGGCTGTAGCTGAGTGTGGACGGCAGATCGCGACGGAGGATGATGCCGGCGAGCTTTTCCATCACGTAGAAATCCGAGCCGATCAGGCCGGCGTCTTCGCAGTAGGCCAGCGGCTTGGGGCATTTGAAGTGCGGATGCAGGCGCTGCAGCACGCGGAACTCGCGGCCCATGTCGTGAGCGCCCTTGGCCTTGGTGCCAGCTGGCGGCCGACGCAGGATCATTTCGCGGCCGCCGATGGTTAGCTGGTAGGTGAGGTTCGAAGCGCCACCGGGAAACTGGTGC
>NZ_JAHFRY010000226.1 GCF_023266035.1 Nevskia sp. | reverse complement strand
CCTGCCGAACCGCAGCCGCCTGCAGCTGGAAGGTGGCGACAACAACGGCAGCCATGCCAGCCCGGGCGCCGATGGCACCGGCCAGGTCAATGGCCAGCCGGACACCCGTTCGCTGAACCCGACGCAGCAGACCAGCGGCTTCGCCTCAAGCTTTTCGGCGGGTTACCGCATCCTGACCCGCTTCGAGTACAACAATCTGCTGGCGGGTTTGAACTTCAAGCCGGCGATTTACTTCGGCCACGATTTCTACGGCATCTCGCCGCTGCCGGTACAGAATTTCATCGAAGGCACCATCACCTATGCGGTCTCCACCGAGATCGAGAACGGTGGTCCCTGGTCCGGTCAGCTGATCTACCAGGGTTCCACCGGTGGCGGCACCGTCAACACCCAGCGGGATCGCGACATCGTCGCGTTCCAGATCGCTTACACGTTCTGATTTCAAGAGTGGATCCGATCCTGCCGAGCCGCCTGACGCGCGTTCGGCTTCGATCGTCACCGTTGTTCCCCGAAAGGCGGCAAAGGCGCCGGTTTCCCGGAGCAGCATCAGCAGGCCCTGTTTTCTTGTGAGGAGATTGACGATGTTCAAACGAGCAGGTTTGTTCATGTTGGCGGGCGCCGTGGGTTTGGCTGCCAGCGCCAATGCATACGCCAAGGCCACGGCTGATGAAGCCGCGAAACTGGGCAAGGAGCTGACGCCGGTCGGCGCCGTTGCCGGTGCCAATGCCGATGGTTCGATTCCGGCCTGGATCGGCGGCAAGAACTTCGATGCCGAAGTGCGGGCGCTGACGCCTGCCAAGCTCGAAGAACTGCGCCAGCAGTTTGAAGTGATCCGCGCCAAGAGCCCGGCCGACTTCGACGCGCTGCTGAAGTATCTCGACAGCTTCACGCTCGCCGACTACCCGAAGATCTCCAAGCAGATCGACGACATCATCGCCAAGCTGCCGCCGGATCTCGGCAAGCTGGCGACCAAGCAGCGCCAGCAGATCGGCGGCGGCGGCAAGTTCGAGAAGCCGCTGTTCATCATTACCAAGGCTGACGTCGCCAAGTACGGCGAAAAGCTGACGGAAGGGCAGAAGGCGATGTTCGCCAAGTACCCGACCTACAAGATGATCGTCTATCCGACCCTGCGCTCGGCGTTCTTCCCGGACGAGATCAATGCGGCGACGATCAAGAACGCGACGACCTCGGAACTGGTCGGCACCGATGAAGTGAACGGTGCCGTGCTCGGCTTCCCGTTCCCGATTCCGAAGAGCGGCGCCGAAGTGATCTGGAATCACAAGATGCGCTACCGCGGTTCGGCCGTGAAGCGCTACAACAATCAGGCCGTGGTCAAGGCCGATGGTTCGTACAAGATCACCAAGCTGATCGAGGACGTGAAGTTCAAGTACGCGAATCTGGCCGAAGCCAATCCGGGTACCAAGATCCTGCTGTACTACCTCTCGAATGTCGTCGCTCCGGCCAAGGTCGCAGGTCAGCTGACCTTGGTGCATGAAACCTCGGGTGCCGAAGGCTCGGGCCGTAACGCCTGGATCTTCAATCCCGGCCTCGGCCGCGTGAACAAGGCGCCGGACGTCGGTTACGACAATCCCTACATCGGCACCGATGGCGAGCAGTTCAACGACCAGGTCGACGTGTTCAACGGCGCGCTGGATCGTTACGACTGGAAGCTGGTGGGCAAGAAGGAGATGTACATCGCCTACAACTCGTTCCTGATCAACGCGCCGCTGATCAAGTACAAGGACATCATCCGTCCGGGCCACATCAACCAGAACCTGTCGCGTTACGAGCTGCATCGGGTCTGGGTGGTCGAAGCCACCCTGCGTGCCGGCCTGCGTCACCAGTTCAAGAAGCGCCGCTTCTATGTCGATGAAGACAGCTGGGCGATCGCCGCCGTGGATGACTACGACACCCGCGACCAGCTCTGGAAGGTGCAGGAAGCGCAGCTGATCTCGGTGCCGTTCGTGCCGACCGTCACCGGCATCCCGGAAGTCATCTACGACCTGCAGAGCGGCCGCTACTTCGTCACCGCGCTGTCCAACGAAGACAAGATCTCGGACTTCAAGATCAGCTTCAAGGACGACTACTTCTCGCCGGGCAGCCTGAACCGCAAGTCGCAGTCCAAGTAACAAGTCATCGCAAGCGTGGGGCCGGCGAGGCGACTCGCCGGCCACCACGCAAGGTGTCGTCAGTACACCGGGGGAGCTCATGAATCGTCATCGAATCATCCTGCAGAAGGCCGCTCTGGCATCTGCAATCGTTGTTGCGTTTGCGTTCCCGGTCTATCTGCTGGCACAGGAGGAAGAGGCTGAAGATACCGGCGTCGATACGACACTGGTGCCGCGTCCTGCTGTGATCGCGCCGCGCGCTGCGTCTGGCCTGATCCTGAGCCTGGCCAAGGCGGGCGGCGGTTATGTGGCTGTTGGTCAGCGCGGTGGCGTGTTGTTGTCTGCCGATGGCAAGGTCTGGAAACAGGTCCTGACGCCGGCTGATGCAACCCTGGTGCGCGTCCGTTTTCTCGATGATGTCCACGGCTGGGCTGTCGGTTACGACGGCACCATTCTGGACACCTCCGACGGCGGCAAGAGCTGGACCCTGGCCCAGTTCGATGCGGCCTGGGGCAAGCCTTGGTTCGACATCCTGTTTCTCGATGCCAGCAACGGTCTGGTGGCCGGCGGCAACGGCATGCTCAAGCGCACGGCCGATGGCGGCAAGACCTGGGAAGCGGTCGAATCGCCGGTCTTCGAGGACCAGCCGAATCTCTACAACCTGATCAAGCTCGGTGACGGCAGCCTGCTGCTCACCGGCGAGCGCGGCTTCCTGGCGCACTCGGCCGATCAGGGCCTCACCTGGAAGCCATTGAAGTCGCCGTACACCGGCTCCTATTTCGGCGTGGTGCCGGTGGGTGCGAATGGCGCGGTCGCTTTCGGCCTGCGCGGCAACGCCTTTCATATCGCCAATGTCGCGACTGCGCCCGCACTCAGCGAGGCGGATCTCGCCGCGCTGCGCGAACTCGCGGCGAACCCTGAAGCCTCGGGGCAGAACGCCAATCCGGTCAGCGAGGTCGCCGGCTGGAAGCGCCTGGCTTCGGACGACACCGAAAGCCTGTTCGGTGGCTCGGTGAGCGACGACGGCACGGTGCTGCTGTTCGGCGCCAACGGCCGGGTGATGAAGGCCGATGTGGCAGCGGGCGTGTTGAGCCGAGTCAAGCTGCCGACCAACATCAACATGAACATGGGACTGGCTGCCGCGGACGGCCTGATCGTGGTCGGCACGTCGGGCGTGAAACTGCTCGCCCTTCCGAACTGATTGCTGCGCGACACCACTAGAACGAGAAGCGGAGAAGGCATATGGCAGGTGCAGCAGTAGGCGGCGTCTGGGCCGACAAGATTCTCAGGGCCGTCGAACCGATCATCTATGGCCGGCGTCAGATGACGCACTGGATCCTGATCATTCTGACCCTGCTGTTCACGGTGCAGATGGCGCGCCTGAAGCCGGACGCCGGCTGGCTGAAATCGGTGCCGCTGGAACATCCGTACATGGAGAAATTCCGCGAGTACTACCGGGATTTCGGCGGTGCCAACACGGTGCTGGTGGCGCTGATCAAGGATGAAGGCACCGGCGATATCTACACGCCGGAGTTCATGGGCACCTTGCAAAAGGCCACCGATGAAGTGTTTTTCATGCCCGGCGTCGACCGCGCCAAGGTCACCTCGCTGTTCACCCCGAACGTCAACTACGTCGAGAACATCGAAGGCGGCCTGAGCGGCGCCACGGTGATTCCGCCGGACTACGCGCCGACACCGGACGTGCTGCAGAAGGTGAAGTCCAACGTCGCCAAGGCGCAGGTGATCGGCCGCATCGTCACCAACGATCAGCGCGGCGCGATGATCCTCACCGAGTTGCTGGAGATCGATCCGCAGACCGGCGAGAAGCTCGACTATCTGA
>NZ_JAHFRY010000022.1 GCF_023266035.1 Nevskia sp. | reverse complement strand
TTTTGGATTGCGGTATGGAAGGCCAGAACTGAACAAGAAGAAGTGCGGCAACGAATAGCCACCCACACACAAAGATGGCTGAACGCCGAAGCCACTGTAATGATGTGCTCTGTGATGCCATGCCTTTTATGCCCAACGCCAGAACTCACGCGCGGCGAAGCCGTCGCGTGGAGTGCCTTGTTGGGCCGAACTGTGCTTGCCGCCGGCAACGAGTTGCCCTTGTGATTTCATTCTGTTGGAAGCCGCCGCAGCAACGGAAATACCAGCAAGCCAAGCAAACCAGTAACTATTACGAAATAAATGCCTTTGTTTGCGCCATATGCCTGCCACCACTCCCGTTCATGCGGGCCCGCAAAGGCCTTAGCCAGAAGGAAGAAGCCTGCCGCATTTAACAGCATGCCGACCGCGCCGCAGACGGACATGAGAACCAAAGCCCTGCATAGCTTTGCAATGGCAGTTTTCATTTTCTTTTAGGCCCAACGCCTAAATTAAGCCGACGTCGCGGCTTTTCGCGGCGGTCGGCTTGAATGCCTGGTTGGGCGACGATGGCTGACGGCCGGTAACCATGTGCAGGCTCCTTGCTCGGCTGGATACGGATGACATTGCTAAACCGCTGAGGCGGCTGCCAGCGCGATGTGCGATGCCGGCGACTTGCCGCTACGTTCAATCTGCAACGACCCTCAACTGCACCACAGGCCAACAGCCACTACGCCAGAACCTGCGCCAACCTTACAAACGGCCTGGCTAAACGGTGAGCGCTCAGCCGCCATTTGCACAAACCCACTAAAACCAAACGCTTTCCAGTGTTGCCCAACGCCCCAGCTCAGGCGCGGATTTGCCGTAGCGAAGCGAAGGCAAATACGTCGCCTGGAGCGCCTGGTTGGGCGCGCTCACGCGAGCACCTCTATTTTGCCGTGTGCCTCGAACTCGGGGACGCTCTCCGTTGCAGTGACGTCGGCTACGCCGGAGCAAAAAATGCACGCATAGCTCGCTTTAGGCAGTTGATATGACTTACGGAACTCTTGGAAAGACACGCCCGACTCGACAGGGTGATGCGTGTACGTTGCCTCCGACACTCGATACGGAAGCCCGACTCGGTTCTGGACCAGTTGCAAAGATTCACCTTGCAGCGACATAACGATGGCAATGTTCTTGTTGTCGGTGCGCGTCAAAGACACCAAGCCATTGGTAGTCATATCGGTGTCTGCGCTGGAGGTGAAGACCGGGAAGCGCTCCCCGCACCCGCGACAGTGGACTTGTGTGACATAGCCTATTGCCTCTGGCTTCATAGCGCCCAACGCCGTAGCTCAGCCGCGGATTTGCCGCAGCGAAGCGAAGGCAAATACGTCGGCTGAAGCGCATGGTTGGGCATCAGTGCGCCCGACTTGAAAGGTATTCATCGAAGTGGGCTCGCAGTTCGCTAAGCGGCGCCGCCTTAGAGAAATACTTGGACGTACGCGGCTGGAATTCTATGAAGCCGACCTGCATTTCTACGGCGTATTCACCAAGTGCTTCATCGAGGTATAGATAACCGATCTGGCCGAAGGTCGTCTTTTCTTTCTCGTTGTAGCCATCGAAGAACAGAACGATACCTGCCTTGTCTCCGTCCTTCGCTAGAAGGTAGTGGACATCTTTAGCTGGGATACTCTTGCCGCCAAACTCCACGTCATTAATTGGCACCCTGCGCGGCCGAAACTTGACCCAGACCCAATGCTTTAGCTTTGGCGCTTTCGCATACAGTGCCTCAACAGATGGGAAGGCCGATTTAATTCCACCCGCACTGATTACAAATTCCCGCTGACCGCTAGGAAGGACGGGGCCGAACTCAAATGTGAGGTCACGGTTAACGTGGCCCATCTCGTGGCTTAGTTCGTCGAAGATGGCCTCTTGATTTGTCTCGAAGGAAAAAAGCCGTCCATCGTTCTTCGTGAACCACTGCCAGAACGTGTCCTCTGACGCTGCCCTAGCACTGTTGTTGAATAGTGTGAATGCCATAAGGAAGGCTGTGAGTGCGCGATACCGTTTCATGATGCCCAACGCTTAGCTTAAGCCGCGTGCTTTAGCACGTCGGCTTGAAGCTATTGTTGGGCGCCGGCTTAGCTTCACGAACTAGCCTCCAGTGAAGTGCAAAGAACCCAGCCGCGCTGCGACGACCCCGTGCGGACGAAACACGCCCAATAGTCTTTGCCGTATGTGTCCCACAGCACAGCAACCTCCTCGCCTTGCTTCAATTGCGCGCCTGCGTTCAAGTTGCCTTTGGCTGGATATGCTGCCTCTGATTCTAATCCGTGCAGGGTAGACGCCTCCTTTGTTGTCGCGTGCCACAAGGCGCCCCACTTTGCATACGACAGGAAGCATAGAACCAGTGCCAACACTATGCAGATGACGGAAAGAAACACAGATTTCATGCTTTAGTAGGCGCCCAACGCCTGAATTAAGCCGACACGCGAAGCGGGTTCGGCTTGAATGAATTGTTAGGCGGCAGACCCTTAATGGACAAGGTCTCCCTCCTGCGGGGTGGCAGGATAGGTGTGTATGACCACAACAACACCGTCCAGAAGTGCTTGCTCAAAGTAGGCCACACCCTCTGGCGTTGCCTCCGCAAGGTCAGCACGAGTTAGCAGATACGTCTCGTCTATAGCCTGCAGCTGCCAACCAACCTCCATGACCTCGCGCGTGGCAAGCGCCACCGCAGCCTGCTCGGCCAACTCGGTGGTGTAAACGTTGATGGTTGCCCCGCCGTACTCGGCGAAAGCCCGCGTACCTGGCTGTGGCAATGCGTCCACCATGACGAGCCGAACTGTTTCCATGCCGCCTAACGCCTGGGCTCAGGCGCGGCGAAGCCGTCGCCTGGAGCCCCTTGTTGGACCGAACTGCAGCTGACATTCGCGCTCATAGGCCGCCCGTATAGAGAAACAGATACGGCAGAGTAGCGAACAATGAGAGCACTTGAACCAGCCGAGCAGGCCCTCTGAAGCGACCAAACCAGAAGCAGATTGCAGTGATAGCGCCGGAGGCTGCGACGACCAAAGGAAAGACAATGTAGAAGCGGAGTTGCCCTGTGTTGGGATAGCCCTCCGCGTGCTGCGCAACGACACCCTCTATGACGTGGTATCCCATAACGGCGAGCAGCGACCAGATGGTCATGCAGACGAGCGCCACTGTGGAGATTCTTTTCATTAGGTCCAACGCACCAGCTAAGCCGCAGGCCCGCCGGAGCGAAGCGGAGGCGGGGCTGTCGGCTTGAGCGCCTGGTTGGGCGCGTACAACCACCAGAAAGCGCCGCCAGCGATAGCACCAAACGGCACAAACCAGAAGATACCTTGCGCCATTGAGGACAGACCGCCGCCCGAATTGGACCACCACTCAAACAGTGGGTAAACAAGGGCACCCGACAATGCCCCGCCGAGTACCGATGACAGTGCTGAAACGCGCCAATAGCGACGAGCGAACAAGAACATAGGAACGCCAAAAGCGAACATGCCGATGTAACCAAGCGGAACTGCAAATAACAGTACGACAGGATTGAGCATGATGATGGCCCAAACGACCCCTGGTACCAGTGGTGCTAGGAAGAAAGCCTTGTAACTTCGCTGCGTCATGCTGTTACCTTTAGCGCCCAACGCCTAGGCTAAGCCGACGCCGCTGCTTTTCGCGGCGGTCGGCTTGAGCCATTGGTTAGGGCTCGGACCGCCCCAGGCCCCAGCAACCAGACGTACGTGACTGAAACCACCACGCATGCTCCAAGCTTTGGATGCAAATGGCCACTTGAGACTTGGAGCCATGCGGCGAAAGCGCCTACTGCTGAGGCACTAACGAGCAAAAGCAATAAGGCCCAAATGTTAAGTCGGACCAAGGTAATGGCAAACAAGATCGCTACTAATGCCAACGGAATCATGATGCCGCGGTGATGAGCTCGATAGTCAGTGAAGGCAAATACGTAAAGCCAGCGTGCACCAAGGCACGCAATGACGAATGCCGCCAACCGAATTGCGCACTTCTGAAGTAAGGTCCACATGGAGAGCCCTAACGCCTAAGTTAAGCCGCCGGCCATGGCTTCTTATGGCCGGTCGGCTTGAACGCCTGGTTGGGCACCAGCACGCAGGAGCCTCAACCAGTGCCAGCCGACAAATGCAGACGCGGCTGATGCCAACAAAAGAATGCTGAGGCGTTGCCAATAATGCCAACCAACCTGAGCGGAAATGAACGGAACCAAAGCGAGATAGAACAAGCCACCGAAAAATAGGAGCTGCGCTGTAACCTCTAAAGCCGGCTTTACGCTCAGCGCTAGAAGCGTAGCAAGTAAAACACATGACCCGGAAACAACGATACCGACCAGAGCCTCAGAATGTACAGCGCCCGACATCCATTGGCCGGGGACGACGGCAACTCCGACAATTAGACCGATAAGGCCGAGAAGCTTAAAACCGTCTGCGAATTCAGAGCGTGTGAATTTCATGGTGCCCAACGCCTGAATTAAGCCGCGCCGCGAAGCGGCGTCGGCTTGAATGAATTGTTAGGCCTCATTCTCGCCGAATTGGTAGTACAGAATACTAGACCAGTTGCCAAGACCGAGCGGGTAAAAATTGTCCAATGGGTCCGTGCTTCGGCGACTAAACGGTGTTATCAGCAGCTCTCTTGCAGCATCCGGGTCCGGGACTGGAATGCTGGCGATGTCCAATGACAGCTTGCGAATCGCTTTCAAGAGCTCGTTGTTCTGTGCTGCCAGATTCTTTCCGCGTAGATCGAAGATCTCTCCGCACTCAAGGACAAAGTATCTTCGGCAATTCTCAGGGCGCAAGAAGAACTCAGTGGTTTGCGAAACGAGCGGTGCTGCAGTTCTGGGCAGCAATGCTAAGTATGCAGTCAAGCTTTTAAGACCTGCTCGAGCTTCACCAGCTAGGGCAATATTTTCTTCAGAGTTCCAGATGGATGACCTGACTGGGATAGGATCGCCACTCATCAGCAGCTGGAAAGTAAGCGGGATGTCGAGGCTCCACTCTCCGATGCCCTGCAACTGACGCTGCTGCTCCCACTCACGCGAGCCCGGCAAATGATCTGTGGCGTAGAGATAGCATCGGTCAGCCATATAGTCTCCAATGAGGCCTAACGCCAGGTTAACGCGCGGGCCGGCTTTATGGCCCGTCGCGTTGAACCACTAGTTGGACCCGACCTTTGATTCCGGTTATTGACCATAGACACCCGCGCTCTCTTCGATGTGCAAAGCCAGATGTTGCGTAGCACACCAAGCAGCAAGCTGCTCTTGAACTGATGCCCAGTGTGGTTTGACCCATGAAGGCGCTAACTCCAACCATTTTGAACTGGTGGGGAGGTAGACAGCCGGATCGCCCATTGGCATTTCGAGCGTGAAGGTGCCCGATGCAGTTGTACAGACAAGCTCCTCTTTCCATCGGGGCTGGAACGTAATATTTATTGCGCTCGCTTTCATCGCTTTTCTTAGGTCCAACGCCAAGCATCAGCCGTGGATTTGCCGTAGCGAAGCGACGGCAAAGACATCGGCTGGATGCACCTGTTGGGCCGCAGCGCCACCTCAGGCGGGGAAGAATTCACTTGCGACTCCTTCTATGTCTCCGCACGAAGATATGACTTCGCCGTCTTCGCCCCGAATTTCGTATGTCTCTTGAATGCCTCCGATCTGAGCGCAGCCATCGAGCCCGAGGAGCAGCGTATAGAACGTGTCCACGAGCACACCATCAATAACCGCGCCAAGCCTCTCGCGCTGTTCTTCACTGAGATTCATGGCTCGAATGCGATCAGCCACGCGCAATGTGCTACCGGGCTCCATGAACGAAGCCAGCAGATTATCTTTTTCCTTCCGCCACCTAGAGACGAACTCATGAGCGTTCATAGAATTTCTGCCTTCCTGCGGCCCAACGCACCAGCTAAGCCGCAGGCCCGCCGGAGCGAAGCGGAGGCGGGGCTGTCGGCTTGAGCGCCTGGTTGGGCGCGTACAACCACCAGAAAGCGCCGCCAGCAATAGCACCAAACGGCACAAACCAGAAGATACCTTGCGCCATTGAGGACAGACCGCCGCCCGAATTGGACCACCACTCAAACAGTGGGTAAACAAGGGCACCCGACAATGCCCCGCCGAGTACCGATGACAGTGCTGAAACGCGCCAATAGCGACGAGCGAACAAGAACATAGGAACGCCAAAAGCGAACATGCCGATGTAACCAAGCGGAACTGCAAATAACAGTACGACAGGATTGAGCATGATGATGGCCCAAACGACCCCTGGTACCAGTGGTGCTAGGAAGAAAGCCTTGTAACTTCGCTGCGTCATGCTGTTACCTTTAGCGCCCAACGCCTAGGCTAAGCCGACGCCGCTGCTTTTCGCGGCGGTCGGCTTGAGCCATTGGTTAGGGCTCGGACCGCCCCAGGCCCCAGCAACCAGACGTACGTGACTGAAACCACCACGCATGCTCCAAGCTTTGGATGCAAATGGCCACTTGAGACTTGGAGCCATGCGGCGAAAGCGCCTACTGCTGAGGCACTAACGAGCAAAAGCAATAAGGCCCAAATGTTAAGTCGGACCAAGGTAATGGCAAACAAGATCGCTACTAATGCCAACGGAATCATGATGCCGCGGTGATGAGCTCGATAGTCAGTGAAGGCAAATACGTAAAGCCAGCGTGCACCAAGGCACGCAATGACGAATGCCGCCAACCGAATTGCGCACTTCTGAAGTAAGGTCCACATGGAGAGCCCTAACGCCTAAGTTAAGCCGCCGGCCATGGCTTCTTATGGCCGGTCGGCTTGAACGCCTGGTTGGGCACCAGCACGCAGGAGCCTCAACCAGTGCCAGCCGACAAATGCAGACGCGGCTGATGCCAACAAAAGAATGCTGAGGCGTTGCCAATAATGCCAACCAACCTGAGCGGAAATGAACGGAACCAAAGCGAGATAGAACAAGCCACCGAAAAATAGGAGCTGCGCTGTAACCTCTAAAGCCGGCTTTACGCTCAGCGCTAGAAGCGTAGCAAGTAAAACACATGACCCGGAAACAACGATACCGACCAGAGCCTCAGAATGTACAGCGCCCGACATCCATTGGCCGGGGACGACGGCAACTCCGACAATTAGACCGATAAGGCCGAGAAGCTTAAAACCGTCTGCGAATTCAGAGCGTGTGAATTTCATGGTGCCCAACGCCTGAATTAAGCCGCGCCGCGAAGCGGCGTCGGCTTGAATGAATTGTTAGGCCTCATTCTCGCCGAATTGGTAGTACAGAATACTAGACCAGTTGCCAAGACCGAGCGGGTAAAAATTGTCCAATGGGTCCGTGCTTCGGCGACTAAACGGTGTTATCAGCAGCTCTCTTGCAGCATCCGGGTCCGGGACTGGAATGCTGGCGATGTCCAATGACAGCTTGCGAATCGCTTTCAAGAGCTCGTTGTTCTGTGCTGCCAGATTCTTTCCGCGTAGATCGAAGATCTCTCCGCACTCAAGGACAAAGTATCTTCGGCAATTCTCAGGGCGCAAGAAGAACTCAGTGGTTTGCGAAACGAGCGGTGCTGCAGTTCTGGGCAGCAATGCTAAGTATGCAGTCAAGCTTTTAAGACCTGCTCGAGCTTCACCAGCTAGGGCAATATTTTCTTCAGAGTTCCAGATGGATGACCTGACTGGGATAGGATCGCCACTCATCAGCAGCTGGAAAGTAAGCGGGATGTCGAGGCTCCACTCTCCGATGCCCTGCAACTGACGCTGCTGCTCCCACTCACGCGAGCCCGGCAAATGATCTGTGGCGTAGAGATAGCATCGGTCAGCCATATAGTCTCCAATGAGGCCTAACGCCAGGTTAACGCGCGGGCCGGCTTTATGGCCCGTCGCGTTGAACCACTAGTTGGACCCGACCTTTGATTCCGGTTATTGACCATAGACACCCGCGCTCTCTTCGATGTGCAAAGCCAGATGTTGCGTAGCACACCAAGCAGCAAGCTGCTCTTGAACTGATGCCCAGTGTGGTTTGACCCATGAAGGCGCTAACTCCAACCATTTTGAACTGGTGGGGAGGTAGACAGCCGGATCGCCCATTGGCATTTCGAGCGTGAAGGTGCCCGATGCAGTTGTACAGACAAGCTCCTCTTTCCATCGGGGCTGGAACGTAATATTTATTGCGCTCGCTTTCATCGCTTTTCTTAGGTCCAACGCCAAGCATCAGCCGTGGATTTGCCGTAGCGAAGCGACGGCAAAGACATCGGCTGGATGCACCTGTTGGGCCGCAGCGCCACCTCAGGCGGGGAAGAATTCACTTGCGACTCCTTCTATGTCTCCGCACGAAGATATGACTTCGCCGTCTTCGCCCCGAATTTCGTATGTCTCTTGAATGCCTCCGATCTGAGCGCAGCCATCGAGCCCGAGGAGCAGCGTATAGAACGTGTCCACGAGCACACCATCAATAACCGCGCCAAGCCTCTCGCGCTGTTCTTCACTGAGATTCATGGCTCGAATGCGATCAGCCACGCGCAATGTGCTACCGGGCTCCATGAACGAAGCCAGCAGATTATCTTTTTCCTTCCGCCACCTAGAGACGAACTCATGAGCGTTCATAGAATTTCTGCCTTCCTGCGGCCCAACGCCCTAGCTCAGCCGCGGATTTGCCGCAGCGAAGCGGAGGCAAATACGTCGGCTGGAGCGCCTTGTTGGGCATGAACTCTACTTTGCGGTGACTATCTGAGAAATTATGGACGCTGCCGACAGTACTAGCGCCGCGATAGAAAGCCATAAGGTCCACCAGAATTGCCGATGTTCGGCCTCGTGCTCAGCCAAGACTGCCGACAAATAGGGGAAGTGAACACAGTGTATTTTATCGCCGACCTTCATTGAAAAAAGATGCGTCTCCGCGCCGCCACTGTCTTTGTATCGATACTTAGCGTCGAGGTGGTAGTACAACCGGCCAAAGAGCATTTCAGGTGATGTTCCGAGCTTAGCTGCTACCTCCCTCACTGGTATTGGAAGGTAGGGATCGTTTTGGCGTTTTCCTCCAGGTAGCTCCGGACCGGGGTATTGATCCTGATGCATATCGTGTATGCAACGCAGAATCTCGCGGTCAGTGACGATGGTTCTTTTCATGCCCAACGCCTAAATTAAGCCGACGCCGCGGCTTTTCGCGGCGGTCGGCTTGAATGCCTGGTTGGGCGACGATGGCGGACTGCTGGTAACCCTGTGCATGTTCCCTGCTCGGTTCACTACGGAGGAAAGTGCTGACTGGTGATGCGACTGACCACGCGATGTGCCAGGCCAGCAACTTGCCGCTACGTTCAAAGCGCAACGAACCTCAACCACGACACAGGCCAACAGCCACTACGCCAGAACCTGCGCCAACCTTACAAACAGCCTGGCTAAACGATGAGTGCTCAGCCGCCACCTGCACAAACCCACTAAAACCAAACGCTTTCCAGTGTTGCCCAACGCCTAGCTTCAGCCGCGGATTTGCCGCAGCGAAGCGAAGGCAAATACGTCGGCTGGAAGCTATTGTTGGGCATGACGCTCACGGCTCAAGATGCTTGCCAAGCTCACCGAGCTTTTTGTTGCTCTTGAGCGCGGCACGAAATAACTCTATGGGAACGCTCTGAGAGCGCTCCCATATGACGTTAACCCATAGCTCTGATGTGCTGGCGTTTTCACTGGGCGGGCTTGAAAGGTGAGAGTAGTAACAACGCGATACGGTTTCACGACTCAGGGGCCACTCCTTCGCGGCTTCCTGAGCCAGCGCCTTTAGAAGTGAGCTGCTCATGCTTCTCTTAATGCCCAACGCCCAAGCTCAGCCGACCGCGCGAGCTTTTTCGCGTGGGTCGGCTGCAGCGCCTGGTTGGGCGACGCTGAAGCTCCCTGCAGCGCGCTCCCTGCAAGCAAGACGGCACTTGCCGCGGCACTGGCCCTGAATTGGTGGGACACCTTCGCCGACATGACGACTCCGTTTTCTGTGCGGAACCTGACGACAGCCCTGAAAACCGACTGCTGAGTTGCTGCGTGAATGCCGCCGGGAACCTGTAAACAGCTCGCTACCTTGCCGATGAAATCATTGATTCAAGTTGCCGCCGAATTCACCAAGTAAGACAAACCCCCAGTGACGCCCAACGCCTAAATTAAGCCGACGCCGCGGCTTTTCGCGGCGGTCGGCTTGAATGCCTGGTTGGGCGACGATGGCGGACTGCTGGTAACCCTGTGCATGTTCCCTGCTCGGTTCACTACGGAGGAAAGTGCTGACTGGTGATGCGACTGACCACGCGATGTGCCAAGCCAGCAACTTGCCGCTACGTTCAAAGCGCAACGAACCTCAACCACGACACAAGCCGACAGCCACTACGCCAGAACCTGCGCCAACCTTACAAACAGCCTGGCTAAACGATGAGTGCTCAGCCGCCATCTGCACAAACCCACTAAACCAAACTCTTTCCATCGTGGCCCAACGCCAAATAGGGGACTTGCCCCGAATTAGGGGACTACGCGCGTAGTCCCCTAATCCAGAGCCATTGCCGTTGAAACGTTTCGCAGGCATCGCAACCCCCTGAAAGATCGACGCATCCCGAAGCGACAAAGACTGAGTTCGCTCGCAAACGGTACCGGCGACAGTCCCCTAGTAAAACCTTGAACTAAACCCTCGCATTCGATCGGCGATAAGGCAAGCAACGAATCAACCAACACCCCGACTCTGCCCGTCCCAGAACGGCTTACGCAACTCCGTCTTCAATACCTTCCCCGCCCCGGAAACCGGCAAGGCTTCCCGCACTTCCAGACTACGCGGACACTTGTAGCCCGCAATCAGCGTCTTGCAGTGCGCATACAACGCCTCCTGCGTCAGCGACACGCCCGGCTTCAGCACGACAGTGGCGTGCACCTTCTCGCCCATCTCGGTACAGGGAATGCCGATCACCGCGACGGCGGCGACGGCCGGGTGTTTGGAGATGGCATTCTCCACTTCGACGGAATAGATGTTCTCGCCGCCGGAGATGATCATGTCCTTCAGGCGATCGACGATGAACACATAACCGGCTTCGTCCATGTAGCCCATGTCGCCGGTGTGCATCCAGCCGTTCTTGAGCGCTTCGGCGCTGGCTTCCGGCTTGTTGAGATAGCCGATCATCACGTTCGGACCGCGGGCGATGATTTCGCCGACCTGGCCTCTTGGCAGTTCGCCGTCCTGTTCATCGACGATGCGCACCTGCACGTGATAGCTGGCGCGGCCGCCGGAGCGCAGGCGGTTGCCGGTGCGGGTGGCGATGGCATGTTCGGACGGCGGCAGCGCGGTCATCACGGCGCTCATTTCGGTCATGCCGTAGACCTGCATCAGGCTGGCGCCGGGGAGCGCGGCCTGGGTGCGATCGAGCAAGGCTTCGGATGCCGGTGAGGCGCCGTACATGATCCGCTTCACGCAGCTCAAATCGCGGCCCTTGGTGCCGGGGAAATCGACGACTGCCTGCAGCATCGCTGGCACCAGCAGCAAGTCACTGATCTTCTCGGCCTCCAGTACATCGAGCACGAGATCTGGGCGGAATACCGGCAGCATCACGTGGCGGCCGCCGCGGAGCAGCAGGCAGGTGATCAGCATCATGTCGGCGAGATGGAACATCGGCGCAGCATGCAGGCCGATCGCCCCTTCCGGCAGCGCGCCTTCGGCGAGCAGGTTCAGCGCCGAGCTGCAGACGTTGAGATGCGACAGCATCACGCCCTTGGGTTTCCCCGTCGTGCCGCCGGTGTAGAACACGCCGAACAGTTCGTTGCCGCCGACATCGGCATCGGTCACCGGCTCGCTGCCAGTGAGCAGCGCTTCGAAGCCGTGGCAACCGGCCGGCATGGCGCCATCCCCTGAGAAGATGACTTCCCGCAGGCCCGGCGTGCCGGTACGGATCGCGTCGATCATCGGCGCGAACTGGTCGTCGACGATCAGCGCGATGCTGTCGGAATCATTCAGCGAATAGATCACCTCCGGCGCGCTCCAGCGGAAGTTCGCCGGGTTGACCACCGCACCCAGCCAAGCCAGCGCCAGATAGCTTTCGAGGTAGCGATCCGAGTTCAGCGACAGGATGCAGACCCGCGTGCCGCGCTCGATGCCAAGGCTGCGTAGGCCGCCAGCCAGCTTGGCGACGCGATCACGCAGTTCGCGGAAGGTACGGCGGCGGTCCTTGCAGACGGTGGCGATGGCCTCCGGCTGCTGCTGCACGGCCCGATGCAGTCCCTGGGTGAATTGCATGTCGCTCCTCCTTGGAATGTCTGGTTATGGGTAAATCAGGAATGGGTTGCTGCGGCCGGCGCGAGGGCCAGCACTTCATCGAAGCTGACGCGCAGCGCACGCATCAGCCGATCGGGCTCGGCGATCGCGCGGGCATCCAGGTTCAGGCCGATGCAGCAGTGCTCGCCGTGCGAGACCAGCGCGATCATGCCGGCCACGCCGGGCAGCGGCGCGAACGGATACAGGCGGGTAACCCGTGCGCCGGCCAGATACACGGCGTCGCGGATGCCCGGCACATTGCTGATCTGCAGGTCGTTGGCCGCCATCTTCGGCCCCATCGCTTGCGCGACCAGGCCCTGCGGCAAGCGCACCAGCAGCGGCATCAACGCCAGCGGCGCGGCCAGTGCCGGCTCCTCGCGCAGCCGCGCGACCTGTTCGCCGATGTGGCGCATCCGTTCGATCGGCGTGGCGCCCGCGAGCCTGCCCGCAAGCTGGCCCGGTGCGAAATGATTGCCCCCGCCAGCCGCGTGCTCGCTGCGGACATTGATCGGCATGCCGATCGGAATCTCGTCGACCTCGACCCCCATCTCGGTGTGATAGCGCGCGAAGCCGCCGAGCAGGCCAGCGACGAAAGCATCATTGAGCGTCGCCTTGCAGGCCTTGGCGGCGGCCTTGAACGGAGTCAGCGGCAGGTCCAGCACCTCGAAACGCCACTGGTGCGAGCGATCCTTGAGCAGCGGCGACGGCGGTGCCATGTACGGCGCCAGCGCCCGCCGTGCCGAGGCCAGATAGCGGGCAGCGCGGGACAGCCGGGTCTCGCCGTCATCGGACGACGCCAGCGCGCGCGAGGCCTTGCTCAGCAGCGCACGGGCGCGGCCAGGCGCGGCATCGAGTTCGCGGCGCAGGCGGCGACGCCAGATGTCGACCGGCGATGGCTCGCCCCCCGGCGCTGCCGCGACCGTCGCTGCGCTTGCCCGACGACTACCCGGCTCCGGGCTGCGGCTGTGCATGAACGACATCAGCTGGACGATGCCGATGCCGTCGCTGAGCGCGTGGTGCAGCTTCAGGATGTAGGCAGCGCGGCCGCCTTCGAGACCTTCGATGACCTGCGCCTGCCAGGGTGGCCGCTTGCGATCGAACGGTGCCATCGCGAACGCGGCCGCGTGGTCGAGCAGCTGCCGCTCGCTGCCCGGTGCCGGCAGGCGGACGAATTCCAGATGAGAGGCCAGATCGAAGCCGGTGTCCTCGACCCACTCGGGCGTGGCCAGCGGCACGTCGACCAGACGATCGCGCAGGCGCGGCACCGCTTGCGCGCCCCAGCGATGGGCAGCGATCACCCGCTCGCGATCCGGCACGCGGTCGAGCAGTTCGATGCCGACCACCGCCGAGCGCAGGTGGGGATAGACATCCATGCGCCACATCAGCGCTTCGAAGGCATCGAGCGCGGGGGCGACGCCCCAATCGAGTCTGGACGAGGTGCTCATGCGTTTGCTCCAGGGGTGGTCTTGCGGCGCTTGCGGACGGCAGGCTGCGGTTTGGGCTTGGCCTCGCCCGGCCAGTCGGCCAGGGTATCGACGAACTGCTGGCGGACTTCGTCGACGTGCTGGTCCAGGGTTTCGCGCGTCCAGTCGGTGGTGTCGACCGCTGGCAGCACACAGATCTCGACGACTCCGGGACGCATCCAGGCCGAGTCGCGGTGCATCACGTCGCCGACATTGCGCATCACCACCGGCACGATCGGCACTTGGGCCTGCAAGGCCAGATGGAAGGCGCCTTTCTTGAACCTGCCCAGCCGCGGCGAATAGCTGCGCGTCCCTTCCGGGCAGATGCCCAGCGACAGGCCCGCTTTCAGTTTTTCGACCGCCGGGGCCAGCGCCGCTTTCGCCTTGTCGGGATCAGCGCGGTCGACCAGGGCCAGGTCCATGAAGCGCGCGAACTGGCCCCAGCCGAGCATCTGCCCCATCTCGGCCTTGACCACGCCGGTCGCATCGCGGCGCATCAGCTGCACGCCGATCACCAGATCGAGCGGGCTCTGGTGGTTGAACAGGAACACCGCCGGCCGCGTCGTCCACAGGTTTTCCTCCCCCTGGATGCGCAGCTCGATGCCGGCTGCGGCCAGCGCCAGTTCCGGCGCCACCGAAGTCACCAGATTGCGCGACTGGCCCCTGGGCAGGCCGAGCGCGTTGGCGGCAAGGCCACCGACAAAGGTTCCGGCCATCGCCGCATAGCTCGCTGTGGTGCGCAGCCGGTGTTCGAGCGTCAGCTTGCGGCGCTGCGCCAGGCAGGCGACCGGCCAGTCGGCACTCGCTGCGGTCGCCGCCAGCAAAGGCTTGGGGTTGATCGCCATCGGCAGGCCGAGTGCCGACAGGAAGGCGATGTCCTCATCGCCGTTCGCGTAGCCATAGCTCTGGTCCAGCGCCACGCCCTGCGCCTTGGCGAAGGCCTGCACCGCGCGCGCCTTGCCCGCATTCCAAAGCGGATGCCCGGCGAGCCGGCCGGTGAGCAGGGCGTCGCGGATCTCGACCGGCGTCGCCAGCACATGCTCGATGCCGAACTCGCGTGCGGCCGGCAGAATCTGCCAGCGCGTCGCCGATGACGCGACCACCACCGTGTGGCCGGCACGCCGGTGCGCCTGCACCAGCCGCCAGCTTTCCGGGAACACGGTCTGGGCAATGTCGCGGATGAAGATCTTTTCCCACAGCGCCGCGATATCGGCCTCGGCCATGCCCTTCCAGCGGCCGACGGCGTTCTCGATCAGCTCGACGAAATCGCTGTCGCCCGGGTGCGTCATCAGCCCGAAGGTCAGCAGTTCGGAAGCTTCGCGCAGGCCGATCTGCTTCCGCTTCCAGCGCTCCTTGACCAGATACAGAGCCGAAAAGCCGTCGATCAGGGTACCGTCGAAATCGAAGAAGGCGCCGATTTCAGGACCGCCGGGGCCGGCAGCGATCTGCGCCAGGCGCGCCGCTACGGAAGGGTTCATGACAGTACTCCGACAGGCAGGGAGACAGGACGCTGGCGCAGCTCGCCGAGCGCGTTGACGGCCCGCACATGGCCTTCGCATTCCTGCGCGAATGCGCTGCGGCGCAAGCTCAGCTCGGCATCGCCGGGCGCGACCAGGCCGCGGTTGGCAGCCAGCTTCAGCGCATTGGCGAACAGCTCGCGCGACAGGCATTCGGGATGGACGATGCGCCGCTGCAGCAGGTACTGGCGGCCGACCGCCATGCAGCTGTCGATGAACTCTGCGTTGCGGATGGCCACGGCCGGTGCCAGCGCGGTCAGGCGGTCGGCCACCACGAAATGGGCTTCGAGGAAGGTCGGCAGCACGGTCGGGGCGATCAGGAACGGCGCTTCGGCGATCATCGCCAGGCGCTGCTCGGCAGTCGCCAGACGCTGGCGCCATTCGGGGTCGAACAGGTCGGACTCGGTGAGCAGCTCGTCGCGGAAGCCGGCGCGGTCGCTGAAGATGAATTCGAACTTCAGCAGGTCGCGCAGCGCCAGGGTTTCCTGCTTGCCGGCCTTGACCAGATCATCGGCGCCGCTGCGCGCGGCCTTCCACATCGCCAGTTCGAGGATCGCGCGGTTGATGAACCAGTGCAGGGCACTATTACGGTAATAGGCCGCGACCGCGTGCTGGCCGGGCGCGATCCGGTACACCGGCTCGGCCCCGGCGCGGAAGCGTTCGACGACGGACGTATCGACCAGCGACGCCAGGGTATCGAGCACGCCCTCGTGATGGCGCAGCGCTTCGACTTGCGACACCGGCACGCTGCGGGCACGCAGGTAGTCGAGCAGTGGCACGGTGCGGCGATGCACTTCGTCCAGGGTCAGGGCGCGATCGCCGGAGGTCAGCAGCGCCAGGGTCGCCAGCGCCTGGGTGGTCACCGGGGTCGCGAGGTTGATCCGCTTGAACACTTCGAAGGCAGTCTTTTCGACCAGGAACTTGGCTTGCTGGGGCGCCCGTTCGCGGTCATCGCCGGTTTCGGCGATCCGTTCGGCCAGCGACATCGGCGTGCCGAAGCGCAGGTGGACGTGGCCGATCCAGGTGCCCTGCATCCGTGCGTAATCGATCAGCCAGGGCAGGCCTTCCTTCGGTTTCACGCCGCTGGATTCCTGATCCATCATCGCCCGCACTTCGTGCAGCTGGTCGTAGCAGATCGAGGTCGGCACCAGGATCACGTCCTTCGCCGCGCCGCTGCGGATGGCATGGACGAGGTAGCTCAGCAGGCCGTACTTCGGCGGTCGCAGCTTGCCGGTGCGGCTGCGCCCGCCTTCCATGTACCACTCCAGGTTTTCGCCGTTGGCGACCAGGTGCGTCAGGTACTCGCGCAGCATGGCCTTGTAGATGCTGTCGTCGCCGAACGAGCGGCGGATGAACACGCCGCCGGAGTGGCGGGCGATCGGCCCCAGCGGGAAGAAGGCCAGGTTGTCACCGCCGAGCACGCGGGTGCGGCGGGCGCCGTGTTCGCGCATGACCTTCGAGGTGACGAAGACATCGGCGTACGAGCGATGCGAAGGCAGGAACACCAGCGCGTGCTTCTGGTTCAGCTCCTTGAGCCGGGCGACGGCGGCGCTGTCGGCGTCGACGGTGAACGCCCGCGTATGCGCCGGCCCCATCGCGTGATCCCAGAGCCAGGTCCAGCCCTCGGCCTTGACGGTGACCATCTCGCGCAGCCGGGCTTCGGCGTCGTGGGCCACGGCCTCGACCGGCCGGTCGAGCTTCGCCGCCAGCGCTTCGATCTCGGCTCGGAAGCGCGGCTGGCGCGCCAGGCGTCGCGCTTCGAGCAAGGGGGCCAGCGGCGTGCTGGCTATCAGTTCGCGCAGCAGGTTCATGGACAGGCTCCGGCAACGGAGCCGATGGCCATAGGCATAGGCATGGACATGGGTAGCTCTCTGGGCTAGGGCGCGCTCGCTCCAGACCGGCGCGCGTTTTTGTAGGCTCCCAGTCTAGTCCGACAAGCGCGGCATGGACCCGACCAAAGTTCTGTCGTGTCGAAGCGCCTGCCTCAGCTTCCGAACCAAAGTGGGGGACGGGCTGGTGCGCCCTGCCCCACCATCCCTTGCTCAATTTCCCGCCCCCTGGCTTGAACCTCCCCATGACTGCCACCGCCCGCCCGCCCCGCAAAGCCGATTCCCTGTACAGCGACATCTTCCTGCCCGAGGAAACCAAGGCGATCCGCAAGGAAGTGCGGGCGTTCTGCGATGAAGTGCTGGCGCCGGTCGCCCATCGCCTGAACACCACACCGGAAGCCAAGGAGAACTTCGCCCGCGCCGAGTTCGACGCGATGGCCAAGGCCGGCATCTACGAGATTCCGTATGCGAAGGACGTCGGCGGCCGCGGCCTGGAATACCCGACCCTGGCGACCCTGACCGTGCTCGAAGAGCTGGCCTACTACTCGCCGTCGCTGGCCTCGGCGCTCTACGACGGCCAGGCGATCCTGGTCGGCAAGACCCTGGAGCGCGCGCCGGCGCACATCCGCAACCACTACCTGCCGAAGCTGATCAAGGGCGAGTTCGTCGGCTGCTTCGCGACCAGCGAGCCGAATGCCAGCACCGATCTGTCGGTGAAATCGATGGAAACCACCGCGACGAAGGTCGATGGCGGCTATCTCGTCAACGGCATCAAACGCTGGATCACCAACTCGCCGGTCGGCGATCTGATCCTGGTGCTGTGCAAGACCGGCGAGACCTTGACCATGCTGCTGGCCGACATGCACCAGCCCGGCGTCACCGTGTCGGCCCCCGATCTGAAGATGGGCAACCACGTGCAGCTGACCGCCGACATCACCTTCAAGGACGTGTTCGTGGCGGACGATCATCTGGTCGGCCGGAAGGAAGGCAGCGGCCTGCGCACGGCGATCTCGGCCCTGGTGCTCGGTCGCATGGGCATCGGCGCGGTCGGGGTCGCGATGGGTCAGGCGGCCTTCGATTTCTCCAGCCACTACATGACCCAGCGCAAGGTGTTCGGCCAGGAGCTGGCCCGCATGCAGCACTGGCAGTACAAGTTCGCCGAACACGCGACCCAGATCGAGATGGCGCGCAGCCTGTACCAGAAGGCTGCCATTCGTTTCGACAAGGAAGGCGGCGCCGACATCGAAGCGGCGATGGCCAAATTGGTGGGCTCTCGCCTCGCCTGCGACATGGCGCGCGACGCGATCCAGGTCTGCGGCGCCTATGGCTTCGTCAAGACCTTGTCCGGCCCGGGCAAGAACTTCCCGCTGGAATCGATCTACCGCGACGCCAAGATCGGCGAGATCTACGAAGGCGCCAACGAGATCCAGAGCTGGGTGATTGCGCGGCATATCTTCGGGCGCGAGTACACGGGCTGAGAAAGCTGAAGCTGGCCTCACGCAAAGACGCAAAGACGCAGGGAACGGCAAAAGCTTTTCTAGATAAAAGCTTTTGCTTTGCTTTTCTCCGCGTCTTCGCGTCTTTGCGTGAGATTGCTTTTGGCTTTTCAGTGATCGAGCAACGACGGCGCCGCCCGCTGCGGGCAGCGCTGCCGTTCGCAGACCTTGCAGCCGGTGCCGATCGGCGTGGCGGCGGCCGGATCGGACAGGTCCAAGCCGCGTGAATAGATCAAGCGATGCGCATGGCGCAGATCGCAGCCCAGGCCAATCGCGAAGGTTTTCTGCGGCCGACCGTAGCCGACCGGGCCGCTGACCACCTGGCGGGCGATCCACAGGTAGTGGCGGCCGTCCGGCATCACCGCGGTCTGGGTCAGCACTCGTTCCGGCTGGCTGAAGGCTTCGTAGACGATCCACAGCGGACAGGTGCCGCCGATCCGCGAAAAGTGGAAGTCCGCCGCCGAATGCCGCTTCGAGACATTGCCGGCGCGGTCGACTCTGACGAAGAAGAACGGCAGTCCCGGCATGCCCGGCCGCTGCAGGGTCGACAGGCGATGGCAGACCGCTTCGAAGCCGACGCCGAAACGATTCGACAGCCGCTCGATGTCGTAAGCCAGTTCCTCGGCCGATTGCAGGAAGGCCGCGTACGGCATCACCAGCGCACCGGCGAAGTAGTTGGCCAGACCGATGCGCGCAAGGCGCCGTGATTCGTCGCTGGTGAACTTGGCATGGGTGATCAGCGAGTCGAGCAGATCGCCGATCTCCAGCTGCGCCAACTGCACCGCCATCTGGAATGCCTGCTGGCCAGGGCGCAGGTGATCCGGCAGGCGCAGGGTTCGGGTCTCGGCGTCGTAGCGGCGCTTCGGCAACTCGCTGTCGTCAGTGCTGGCGATCTGCAGGCGCACGCCATACCGCGCGTTCAGGCGCTGCGCGAGACGAGTGGCGACGTCGCCGATCGCAAGCTGGCTGTCGGCGAAGATCGCTTCGGCCGCGACGTCGAGTTCGGCGACGTGGTTGTGGCGCTGGTTGAAGTAGTCGCGCACCTCGTCGTGAGTGCCGGGCAGCGCGAACGAGGCCAGCTTGTGACCGTCTCCCAAGCGGGCCGCGAAGCTGTCAGCACGCTCGTTCAGACCACGATTGCGCCGGTGCAGCTCGACGATCGCCCGCGCCACTGCCGGCATGTTCGACGCCAGCGAACGCAGCTCGGCCATCGACACCGTTTCGGCGCCTGCGTCTGCGAGCACGTCGCGCACGTCGGCGATCAGGCCGGCTTCCTTGTCGTCCGAGAACAGCTGCACGTCGACGCCGAACTCGGCGTTGATGCGCAGCAGGATCGCCACCGTCAGCGGCCGCTGGTTGTGCTCGATCTGATTGAGATAACTCGGCGAGATGCCCAGCGCCTTGGCCAGCGCCACCTGGCTGATGCCGCGCTCCTCGCGCAGACGCTGCAGGCGCACGCCCATGTAGGCCTTGGCCATCTCAGGATTCTTCGCAAAATTTGCAAATCGGGCTGGCTTTCTTCACATCAATTCGCCTTTTCAGTGCTGTTCACGGGCTGCTGGATGCGAATAATGCAAAACATCGCCGCGCTTGAACAGGGCGTGCACTGCAATCCATCCCGAGGACCTTCGATGACCGTTGCTGACCGTTCCACCCTGCTGGCCGTCCCCACCGTGAAGTTGCTGATCGGCGGCGAGTTCGTCGAATCGCGTACCACCCAGTGGCGCGATGTCATCAATCCGGCGACGCAGGCCGTGCTGGCCCGGGTGCCGTTCGCCACGCCACAGGAACTCGACGCCGCCGTCGAATCCGGCAAGCAGGCGTTCAAGACCTGGCGCAAGACGCCGATCGGTGTCCGCGCCCGCATCTTCCTGAAGTACCAGCAGCTGATCCGCGAGAACATGAAAGAGCTCGCCGCGCTGCTGACCGCCGAACAGGGCAAGACCCTGCCGGATGCCGAGGGCGACATCTTCCGCGGCCTCGAAGTGGTGGAACACGCGGCCAACATCGGCATGCTGCAGATGGGCGAGCTGGCCAACAACGTCGCCACCGGCGTCGACACTTTCACCCTGAATCAGCCGCTCGGCGTCTGCGCCGGCATCACGCCGTTCAACTTCCCGGCAATGATTCCGCTGTGGATGTTTCCGATGGCGATCGCCACCGGCAACACCTTCATCCTCAAGCCCTCCGAGCAGGACCCGCTGGTAACCATGCGTCTGGTCGAACTGGCGCTGGAAGCCGGCATTCCGAAGGGCGTGCTGAACGTCGTCCACGGCGGCGAAGCGGTGGTCAACGGCATCTGCGATCACCCGGATATCCGCGCCGTTTCCTTCGTCGGTTCGACCAAGGTCGGCACCCACGTCTATCGCCGCGCAACCCTGGCCGGCAAGCGCGCGCAATGCATGATGGGCGCGAAGAATCACGCCGTGGTGCTGCCGGACGCGAACAAGGAACAGACGCTGAACAACCTCGTCGGCGCCGCCTTCGGTGCTGCCGGCCAGCGCTGCATGGCGGCGTCGACGGTGGTCTTCGTCGGTGATTCCAAGGACTGGATCGCCGATCTCGTCAGCCGCTCGAAGACCTTGAAGCTGAACGCGGGTGCCGAAGCCGGCACCGATGTCGGCCCGGTGATTTCCTGCGCTGCCGTCGAACGCATCAGCAGCCTGATCGAACGCGGCATCGCCGAGGGCGCCAAGCTCGAACTGGACGGCCGCAAGCCGCTGGTGCCGGGCTACGAGCAGGGCAACTTCGTCGGCCCGACGATCTTCTCCGGTGTTGCGCCGGGCATGTCGATCTACGACGAGGAGATCTTCGGGCCGGTGCTGGTGATCCTCGAAGCCGCTTCGCTCGACGAGGCCATCGAACTGGTCAACAGCAATCCGAACGGCAATGGCACGGCGCTGTTCACCCAGTCCGGTGCCGCTGCTCGCCGTTTCCAGGAAGACATCGATGTCGGCCAGGTCGGCATCAACGTGCCGATCCCGGTGCCGGTGCCGCTGTTCTCGTTCACCGGCTCGCGTGCCTCGAAGCTCGGTGACCTTGGCCCCTACGGCAAGCAGGTGATCTTGTTCTACACGCAGACCAAGACCGTGACCCAGCGCTGGTTCGACGATGAGACCCTCCATGTCGGCGTCAATACCACCATCAGCCTTCGCTAAGCCGCCGACCCCGGCGGCCGCGACCATGAACTTCGCGCTCAGCGAGGACCAGCTGGCCTATCAGGACGCCGCGCGCAGCTTTGCGCGCGGCGAACTGGCGCCGCATGCGGCGCGCTGGGATGCCGAATGCGAGTTTCCGCTGGAGACCATCGCCAAGGCCGGCGAACTTGGCTTCTGCGGCATCTACACGCCGGAAGCGCTCGGCGGCCTGGGCCTGAGCCGGCTCGATGCTTCGATCATCCTCGAAGAACTCGCCGCCGGCTGCACCAGCACCGCGGCCTACATCACCATCCACAACATGGTCTGCTGGATGGTCGCGCGCTGGGCGCAGCCCGGCATCCGTGACGAATGGGTGCCAAGGCTGGCGCGTGGTGAAGCGCTGGGCAGCTACTGCCTGACCGAGCCCGATGCCGGCTCCGATGCCGCGTCGCTGAAAACCCGGGCCGAAAAGCGCGGCGACAAGTACGTGCTGAACGGCAGCAAGGTGTTCATCTCCGGCGCTGGCGCGACCAATCTGCTGGTGGTCTTCGCTCGCACCGGCTGCGCTGGCGCCAAGGGCATCTCGACCTTCGCCGTGCCGGCCGATGCGCCGGGTATCCGCTACGGCAAGAAGGAACACAAGATGGGCTGGAACAGCCAGCCGACGCGGGCGATCAGCTTCGACAACGTCGAGGTGCCGGAAGGCAATCGCCTGGGTGCCGAAGGCGAAGGTTTCCAGATCGCGATGAAGGCGCTGGATGGCGGTCGCATCAACATCGCCACCTGTTCGGTCGGCACCGCGCAGTCGGCGCTCGATCGGGCGCAGGCCCATCTGAACACCCGCAAGCAGTTCGGGCAGACGCTCTCCCAATTCCAAGGCTTGCAGTTCCGGCTTGCCGACATGCTGATCGACCTGGTGTCGGCGCGGCAGATGGTGAGGCTTGCGGCCTGGATGCTCGACAGCGGCAGCCCGGACGCCAGCACCTACTGCGCGATGGCCAAGCGCCATGCCACCGACATTGGTTTCGAAGTCGCCAACCAGGCGCTGCAACTGCACGGCGGCTACGGCTACAGCCGCGAATACCCGCTGGAACGGCACGTGCGCGACAGCCGCGTGCACCAGATTCTCGAAGGCACCAACGACATCATGCGGGTCATCGTGGCCCGCGCCATCTTGCGCGAAGGCGCACCGGAGATATTGCGATGAGCAGCCCCAGCGACACGAGCTACACCAATCTGAAACTCGAAAAGCGTGGCCACACCGCCATCGTCACGCTGAACAATCCACCGGCTCATACCTGGACCGCCGACAGCCTCGCAGCGCTCAAAGCTTTGGTGCTCGATCTGAACGCCGATCGCGAGATCTACGCGCTGGTGATCACCGGCGACGGCGCCAAGTTCTTCTCGGCGGGCGCCGATCTCAAGCTGTTCGCCGATGGCGACAAGGCCCGCGCCCGTGACATGGCCCGCCGCTTCGGCGAAGCCTTCGAAACGCTCAGCGCCTTCCGGGGCGTCAGCATCGCCGCGATCAATGGCTTCGCGATGGGCGGCGGTCTGGAATGCGCACTGGCCTGCGATATCCGCATCGCCGAAACCCAGGCGCAACTGGCGCTGCCGGAAGCAACGGTCGGCCTGCTGCCCTGCGCCGGCGGCACCCAGAACCTCGCGGCCCTGGTCGGTGAAGGCTGGGCGAAGCGGATGATCCTGTGTGGCGAGCGCATCGACGCGGCTACTGCGAAGGACATCGGCCTTGTCGAACAAGTGGTCCCAACCGGCTCCGCGCTGGAAGCTGCGCTGAAGCTCGCGGAAGCGGCCGCGAAGCAAAGCCCGACCAGTGTCGCGATCTGCAAGACCCTGATCCAGAGCACCCGTGGCGTGCCGCTGAAGCAGGTGCTGCCGGTGGAGCGCGAAGCCTTCGTCGATCTGTTCGACACCCTCGATCAGAAGGAAGGCGTCAATGCCTTCCTCGAAAAGCGCAAGGCGGAGTGGTGCAATGGCTGATTCCGCAAACCTGCCCCAATCAAGCTCATTGGCAGCGCCCGTGCTGTTCCGCGAAGCCGCCGCGGCCAACGGCAGGAAGATCGGCTACGCGACCCTGAACAGCGAGAAATCGCTGAACGCGCTCAGCCTGCCGATGATCCGCCTGCTCGATGCGCAGTTGCGCACTTGGGCCAATGATCCGGCCATCGCCTGCATGGTGCTGCATGGCGCCGGCGAGAAAGCCTTCTGCGCCGGCGGTGATGTGCGCAGCCTGTACGACGCGATGCGCCGTCATCCGGCCAGCCTGCCGAATCCGGACACCCTGCCGTTCTTCGCCGAGGAATACCGGCTCGACCATTTCATCCACCACTACCCGAAGCCGTTCCTGGTCTGGGGCAGTGGCATCGTCATGGGCGGCGGCCTCGGCCTGTTCGCGGGTGCCAGCCATCGCGTGGTCACCGAAACCTCGCGGGTGGCGATGCCGGAAATCACCATCGGCCTGTTCCCGGATGTTGGCGGCAGCTGGTTCCTGCCGCGGATGCCGGACCGCAGCGGCCTGTTCGTGGCCCTGACCGGCGCCTCGCTGAACGGCCACGATCTGCTGCGCGCCAAGCTCGCCGATCACTTCGTGCGGGCTGCCGATCGCGATGCGATCTTCGCGGCACTGTCGTCGGCTGAATGGACGGGTGATGCAGCGCTGGATCGCAGCCTGCTCGGCGCCCAGCTCGAAGGCTACTCGGCCCAGGCCGTCGATGCCTTGCCGGCCTCGAAGCTGGAAGAACACGCGGCCTTGATCGCCAGCCTGTGCGCAGGCGATTCGCTGGCCGCCGTGGTCGACGCCATCACCGGCTATGCCGGTGAAGACAGCTGGTTGCGTCGTGCTGCAGCCGCATTGAAGGCCGGCTCGCCGACGACTGCCGCGCTGATCTGGGCTTTGTTCCAGCGTGGTGCCGAGTTGTCGCTGGCCGAAGTATTCCGCCTCGAACTGATCGTCGCGCTGCACTGCTGCGCGCAGCCTGATTTCGCCGAAGGCGTGCGGGCACTGCTGGTCGACAAGGACAACGCACCGCGCTGGGCGGCGGTGACGCAGGCTCATGTCGACGGGCATTTCATTGCACCGCACTGGCCGGAAGACGTGCATCCGCTCGCCGAGCTTTAACGCTGGGCTCCCCTCTCCCTCCGGGCCAGAGCATGCCTCTGGCGGCAGGGGGTGAGGGACTCTTGTTTCAGCGAGCGCTAGGTCTTACCTGAGGTCCCTCGCGCCCTTTTCCAAATCGTCTTCCCGAATCTCTGGAGTTCTCATGACAACAATCGCATTCATCGGCCTCGGCAACATGGGCGCGCCGATGGCCCTGAACCTGCTGAAAGCCGGTTTCCCACTGCGCGTATTCGATCTCGCCGCCGAACCGCTGCGTCGCCTCGCTGAAGCCGGCGCGCAAGTCGCCAGCAGCCCGGCCGATGCCGTCGCCAATGCCGACATCGTCATCACCATGCTACCGGCCAGCAAGCATGTCCGCTCGCTGTATCTGGGTGACGCCGGCGTGCTCGCCTCGGCGAAGCCGGGCGCGCTGCTGATCGACTGCAGCACCATCGCCGCCGATGCCGCACGCGATGTCGCCGCAGCGGCAACGGCGCGTGGCTACACGATGATCGACGCGCCGGTCTCCGGCGGCACCGGCGGCGCCACGGCCGGCACACTGACCTTCATCGTCGGCGGCACGGCGGACGCGCTGGAACGCGCGCGACCGGCCTTGAGCGCGATGGGCAAGAACATCTTCCACGCTGGCGGCAGCGGTGCCGGCCAGGTCGCCAAGATCTGCAACAACATGCTGCTCGGCGTGCAGATGATCGGCACCATCGAAGCGATCAACCTCGGTGTCGCCAGCGGTGTCGATGCCAAGGTGCTGTCCGAAATCATGGCGAAAAGCTCGGGCCGCAACTGGACCTTGGAGGTCTACAACCCCTGGCCCGGCGTCATGGAAACGGCGCCGGCTTCGCGCGGCTATGCCGGCGGTTTCGGCAGTGATCTGATGCTCAAGGATCTCGGTCTTGCCGCAGAAGCCGCCGAGACGGCACAGGCGCCGATCGCCCTCGGTGCGCTGGCTCGCGAGCTGTATCGGCAGCACAGCGAGGCCGGCCACGGCGCGCTGGATTTCTCCAGCCTGCGCGAGCATTCGTAGGTCGGGCCACGCCCGACATGCGCCCTTATCGGTGAGGGTACCAGCGGCCATGGGCCGCCCTGCCATCGTCGTTCAAGCCAACGCGCAGGCCGATCGGACCGCGCCAACGTTACAATCCCCGGACCATACCGATAAGGGCAGGTCCGGTGGCCAACGACCTCAAGATGCCCGCCCGCAAGGCGCGAGGAGCAAAAGCAGGACGTCTGGAGCCACCGAGCTTCGCGTTCGCGTTGGTGCCAACCCGGCTGGTCGAAGAACTGACCCGCGACGACGTACCGCTGCCGAAGGTGGTCACCGTCGTCGCGCCGACCGGCTACGGCAAGACCGTGTTCTCGACGGCGCTGTACAAGCACGTCACCGCGCACGGCATGCACAGCCGCTGGATCGCGCTCGATGACCGCGACACGACCCTGGAACGCGTCGTCCATCTGCTCGAAGACAGTCTCGATGCCCATCAGGCCGAGCTCGATCCAGTCCAGCACCTGACCCGCGGCGACGAGCCGATGGAAGGCCGCATCGATGCCGTGCTCGAAGCCGTGGCGCGGCTGCCTGATCCGACGCTGATCTTCATCGACAACCTCGGCTACTGCGCGGATGAGACGCTCGGCACCCTGCTCGATCGCCTGGTGTTCCGCACACCGTCGTCGGTGCATTTCATCCTGTCGAGCACCGAGCAGCTGCCGATGAATCTGGCCCGCGCCAAGCTCGAAGGCCGCTTGCGCGAAGTCGGCTATGCCGAGCTGAGCCTGCGGCCTGCCGAGGTGCGCAGCCTGCTCGGTCCGGAACTGTGTGCGCAGCTGGGGCCGGAGGCGGTCGACAGCATCGTCCGTCAGACCGAAGGCTGGCCGGCGGCGGTGCGCCTGACCCAGATCATCCTGTCCGCCGCCGAACGGCCGCTGGAAGCGCTGGAGCGCTTTTCCGGTGCCGACGAGGATTTGTCGGACTTGCTGAATCGTCAGGTGCTGGCCGACTTCACGCCTGAAGCGCGGCAGTTCCTGCTCGAGATCGCACCGCTGCGCAGCTTCTGCGCCGAGCTCTGCGGCCACGCCACCGGCGACGACAACGCCGCCAAGCATCTGGCGCTGCTGCTGCGCCGCAACGTCTTCGTGATCCCGCTCGATCGCAACCGCAGCTGGTATCGCCTGCACGGCCTGTTCCGCGAATTCCTGATCGAGGAAGGCCAGCGCACCCTGAGCACCGAGCGCCGTCATCAGGTGCTGGAACGCGCCGCCGAATGGAGCGAGCGCGGCGGCCATTGGCAGGACGCGATCGACTACGCGCTGCGGGCCGGTTCGGCGGCGCTGGCGACGGCGATGCTGGAGCGTGTCGCCGCCTTGTTCGTTCGCGATCGCGGCGATCTTCGCCAGTACATCGACTGGATCGAGCAACTGCACGCGGGCGGTCATGAAGTCGGCTGGGAAGCGTATTTCTGGTACGTCTGGGCGCTGGTCTTCCATCGCCGTTACGACACCGCGCGCCTGCAGAACGAGCGCCTGACCCAGCGCGTGGAGCGCGAGCAGAAGGCCGGCCGCGATCCGGCGCAGATGGCCGACCTGAAGCGCCGCACCGAAGTGATCCGCGCCTGCGTCGATACCTATACCGATCGCCTGGTCGACGCCCATCGCCTCGCCAATGCCTGGCTGGCTGGCACCGGAACCGGAACCGGAACCGGAACCGATGATCCGTTCAACGTGGCGACCGTCGCCAGCGCCGCCGGCATCTCGCTGAGCAGCGTCCACCGCTTCGTCGAAGCGCGGCAGGTGATGCGTACCGCACAGGCGGCGATCGCGCAGTCGCGCAGCGCGTATGGCATTGGCTGGGTATCGATGCTGACGGCGATGATCAGCGTCTTCGAAGGCGATTTCGCCGCCGTCCACAACGATATCCTTGCCGCCCTCGCCCGCAGCCGGGTCGCGCTCGGTGACAACGCCGGCATCACCCGCACGATCGCGCTAGTCGGCGCCAAGTGCGCGGTCGAGATGGGGCAGGACGAGGAAGCGCGCGGCCTGCTCGCCCAGGGCCTGCACTGGGCGCATACCCACGGCATCGTCGATACCGCGGCAGTCGGGTTCGATGCAGCGCTGAAACTGTGGTCAGGCCGGCCGGATGATCCGGTGTCGATCACCCAGTTGCGCGAGATCGCCTCCGGCTATCCGCCGCGGCTGGCGCTGATGCTGTCCTGCCTGATCGTCCAGCGTCTGGTACGTCTCGGCCGGCTGGGCGAAGCTCTGACCGAAGCGGCTCAGATCGGCCTCGGCATCACGCTCAGTGCCGAGCGCCGGCTGCCGGCAATCGAAGGCATCGACAACCCGCGAGGCCGCGAGCTGTACGCCGCCGCCGAAATCGAACTGCTGATCGCGGCCGGCCAGTTGCGTCAGGCCGAAACGCTGATCGCCGAAGAAACCCGGCTGGCCAAGCAGGATGGCCGCATTGCCCGGCTCGTCGAGTTGGCGCTGGCGGAAACAGCGATCGCGATCTGCTCTCACAACCCGCAGCCGGCGGCACGGCATTTCGTTCGCGCGATCGGGCTGGCGGCGCGCCGGCGCATCGTCCGGCCATTCCGGGATCGCGCCGAAACCATCGCCGGCCTGGTCAACGAAACCAAGGCAACAGCCTGGGGCTTCGCGCTGGATGAGGAGCGCAAGTTCTTCTTCGAGATCTGCAACGGCCTGCCGCTGACCAACTCCTTCCTGGTCGATCACCTCGACCAGCTGCAGGGCGACAACCCGCTGCTGGAAACGCCGACCGCCCGCGAGCTGCAGCTGCTCAGCCTGATCGAGGCCGGGCTGTCGAACCAGCAGCTCGCGGACCGTCTGAACCTGTCGGTGGCGACGGTGAAATGGCATCTCTACAACCTGTACACCAAGCTCGGTGTGTCGAGCCGCTCGGCTGCACTGGCGCGCGCCAGAGCGCTGAACCTGCTGGCGCGCTAGCCGTCGGGACTAGGCGCGCGGATCGCCCGGCAGGTAGCTGCCGGTCACCGTCTTGTAGGCGTTCGAAGTCTTTTCGCCGGGCACGCCGTCCACCTTCAGGAAGATCTGCGGGAAGCCGCCGAGCCAGCGCTGCAGCGATTCGACCTGGGCGACGATCGAGGCGTCGGTCGATTTCTTCATCGCGTAGCGCGGCACCGCCTGCGCCGCTGCGGCCACCGCAGCCGGCAGCTTGAACGCGATCTCGCCCAGTTCGGCCATCCGGCGCAGTAACACGGCAGCACCGCATTGATCGCTGGCGGCCGTCGGCGACCAGACGCCGTCCTTGACGTATTTGCCGCTGATGTAGTGGTTGGAGAAGCTCCATAGATACGGCGACAGCGTTTCCGGATGATGGCTGCGATAGCCCCAGCCGTTGTACAGCTCGAGCCGGAACAGTGTGCCGGCCAGACTCCAGTCGGTGCTGGCATCGAGCTTCTTCAGACCCAGCGCATCGGTGGCGCTGACTTCCCAGGTGAACGGCGGCGAGCCGAGCGGCCGGCCTTTTGGTACCTGCACGGTGCGCGCAGTCAACGGATCACCGTTGTGCAGATGCTTGGTGAAGTTCTGGCTCGACTCCATGTTGTGAGTCGCGGCGATGAAGTGCCAGGGCACGCCGGTCGCCCTCGATACGGCTTCATAGCGAGCGCGATTGCCGATCAGTTTCCTGACCAGATCGTTGACCGGCTTCGCTCGGCTCGGATTGATCACGCAACGATTGAACAGCGATTCGTACTCGGCGCGGAGCGCGGCAGTCAGGGTCGGCATGGAAGACCTCGGCAATGGATGAGCGGGAATGAGACGCGCCATCGCATGTACGGCGTATGGCCGCACGAATCTAGCGAACTTGTCGGCAATTGATCGCCAACGACCGGCCTCGGCCGTGAACACGATCACGGCAGGGCTTCACTTCCCGATTTCTGGCCGGCGCGATTGTCCGGCGCACCCTGCGCAGCCGTCGAGCCGCACCATGCCGGCGCCACGACAGCCGTGCGGCACTCCTCCCGACAACCGCTCAGCAGACCTCCGCTCAAGCGGAATGCGCGCGCCGCTTGAACCAACCGGTTCAGACCGTTACCGTGCAGGTATCCCGCGCACGAACCCGAGTCCCTAGCCCGCCATGAAGTTGATCACTGGAATCATCAAGCCGTTCAAGCTGGACGAAGTCCGCGAAGCGCTCGCGAACATCGGTGTGAGCGGCATCACCGTGACCGAGGTCAAGGGTTTCGGCCGTCAGAAGGGCCACACCGAGCTGTATCGCGGTGCCGAGTACGTGGTCGATTTCCTGCCCAAGCTGAAGCTGGAAGTGGCAGTACGCGACGAACTCGTCGAACCGACGATCGACGCGATCACCAAAGCTGCGCACACCGGCAAGATCGGCGACGGCAAGATCTTCGTCACCGAACTCGAGCAGGTGCTGCGCATCCGCACCGGCGAAACCGGGCCGGACGCGGTCTGATTCATCCGCTTCACCGATCTGCTCATCGATGACGAGCAGATCGGCGGACAACAAAAAAGGCGGCGCTGCGAGGCGACGCCTTTTTTGTGGCCGAAGGATTCGGCTTGCGCCGATCCCTCAGCTTCCGGTCAGTCTCAGGCCGGGGCGAAGCAGTAGCAGGCAATCTTGTTGCCATCCAGATCGCGAGCGTAAGCAGCGTAGGCAGTCGGCGTGAACGAACGCGGGCCGGGCGCGCCTTCGTCCTTGCCACCCTGCGCCAGCGCCACTTCGTGGAACTTGTGCACGGCTGCGCGCGACGGCGCGTTGAAGCTGATGGTGCCGCCGTTGGCGAACGTCGGCGGCTGGCCATTGCCCGGCTTGGTGATCATGAACAGGTCCGAACCTTCGGCGCCCGTGCTCCACAGCGATGCGGCGTCGAAGTTCATCACGCGCTTCAGGCCCATCGTCTCGAGGACGGCGTCATAGAACTTGCGACCGGCTTCAACGTTGCTCGTACCCACTACTACATGCGTGAAAATACCCATGGTTCTTCTCCTCAATTGGTTGTCGTGTGCTCGTTGGCGCAGGCGTCTTGTTTCTGCTCAAGCCTGTCATCCGCAGCTACTCTGTAACAGCAGCCAGCGAACAACAAGATGTGCGGAATTGCGCCAGATTGGCGGCCACAACTGACACAGCAGCGGCCACCAAGCGCTGTTGCCCTTGCGACCTAGAGGCTGCCCGACATCGTCGCAAACGATGAGCCTGATACGCCCAGAACGCCCGGCACCGTAGCCGGAACCTCATCGGTCCAGACTCTGAACGACTCCAACGTGTGCTGACCGTAAGTCGTGGTGATGGCCACATCCGCAGCGTCGCGACCGCGGGCGATCAGGATGCGGCCGATGCGTGGCTGGTTGTTGCGCGGATCGAAGGGGTGCCAGGCGCCGCCGAGGAACACTTCCATCGAACCGGCGAAATCCATCGGCGCATCGACCGGCGGCACGCCGATATCACCCAGATAGGCCGTGCAGTAGCGGGCCGGAATGTTCAGGCAGCGGCAGAAGGTGATGGCCAGATGCGCGTAATCGCGGCAGACACCCTGGCGCTCGTTAAAGGCTTCGAAGGCTGTCTTGGTCGGCCGCGCGAACTGGTAGCCGAAGACGATGTGCCGGTTCACGAAGTCGCAGACCGCCTGCACGCGCGCCCAGCCTGGCGGCGTGTTGCCGAACAGTTGCCAGGCCGCGCCCATCAGCAGATCGGTTTCGCAGTAGCGACTGCCGAGCAGGAACACTAGCGTTTCCTGCGGCAGTTGCTCGACCGGATGCTGCTGCGCGTTCAGCAACACCGGTTCGGTACGGCCGTGATCGCGGATCAGGCCGTCGGCAGTCAGACGGATACGGCCTGCAGGCGCGACGATCCGGCTGCACCAGTTGCCGAAACCATCCCGGTACATGGTCATCGGTACCGGCGGATCGACGCATAGCAAATCCGGCCGGATCAGGTCGGAAGCACGCGAGTAATGGGCGTGCAGGGTGAGAATCATCGGTGTCGGCTGCGGACACTGATAGACGATTTCATAACCGAAGCGGATCTGCATGGGGTTTCCGGGGTTTCATACGGGATGGCTAGCCACCCCTCCGGAAAAGCCGGCGAGGCGCTAAGGGAACGTCATAAGCGAGGGCAGCAAGCGTGCCAGCAGGGCGGCCCAGTATTGCTGGCCCGCCTCGTTGGCGATCAGGTCCTGCCGGATTTCCAGCTCGACATGCAACAAACCTCTTTGTTCGCCATGCACCGGGATCGAATAATCGCTCTCGTCGCTGACGTCATACGGCTCGTTGTAGCCAACTACCGTGCCCGGCTCCCTTTCCAGCGCCGCACCGAGCGCCAGCGCCAGTCGCGCATCGTGGTGATACAGCATGCCGACATGCCAGGGCCGCGCCTTGCCCTGCCAAACCGGCGTGAAACTGTGTACCGCGATCAGCACACTATGCTGGCCGCGCGCCTCACGGGCATCGAGCTGCGCAGTGATCGCCGCGTGATAAGGCTCGAAGATCGCGCGGCGGCGCTGCTCGGCATCGGCAATATTTACCGAAGCATTGCCCGGAATTACCACTCCATCGCTGCATTGCGCGATCGAGTCGGCGACCTGCGGCGGCCGGTTGCAGTCGATCACCAGGCGCGAATAGTTCTGCATCACCAAGGTCGCATCGAGTTGCGCGGACAACAGCCTCGATACTTCCGCCGCGCCGATGTCCCAGCCGATGTGGCGACGCCGTTCATCGTCCGGCAATCCCAGCGCGGACAGCGAACGCGGCACGGCACAACTGGCGTGATCGCAGATCAGGAACAACGGCGAGCTGCCGTCGGCAAGAATGACGTCGGCAGGCCCTGGCTCATCGGCAGCGATGAGTGGCTGGCTAGCGATCGGATCTGAAGTGTTGTTGATTGCCGAACCCCGAGGATGACGACGGTGGGGCCCCAGCGACAGAATCAGGCGTCTGCTGATTCCAGATACTCAAAAAAGTGGTCGGGGCGACAGGATTCGAACCTACGACCTCTTGCTCCCGAAGCAAGCGCTCTACCAAGCTGAGCTACGCCCCGCAAACTGCGCCGCTGTACGCGGCTACTGCTTGAACTAGCTTTCCCGCCGAAGGCAGAAATCGACCAGTTCCAGCAACGCTTTCTTGTAAGGGGTTTCGGGCAAACCCTGTAGCGTTGTGCTCGCCGAATGGCTGTACCGCTCGGCGAGGGCGCGAGTGTACGGGATCGCTCCAGTCGCTTCAACAGTTTCCAGAACCTCTTTGATGCGATCGACGCGACCGTTGGCAATGGCCTCGCGAATCATCGCGGTCTGGGCCGCAGAGCCGTTGCGCATCGCCACCAGCAGCGGCAAGGTCGGCTTGCCTTCGGCCAGATCGGTGCCCAGATTCTTGCCGCTGACTTCGGGATCGGCGGTGTAATCGAGGAGATCGTCGATCAGCTGATAAGTCATGCCGAAGTCGTGACCGAAGCTGGCAAACGCGGCCTGCGTGGCTTCGCTGGCATCGGCGCCGATCGCGCCCAGCGCCGCCGCCGCGCGGAACAGCTGCGCGGTCTTCAGCTCGATCACTCGCAGATAACGCGCTTCGGTGATGTCCGGATCGTTGCAGTTCATCAACTGCAGCACTTCGCCTTCGGCGATCGCATTGGTGGTGTCGGCCATCACCTGCATGACGCCCATGCGCCGGCTTTCGACCATCAATTGAAAGCTGCGCGAATAGAGGAAGTCACCGGACAGCACCGCGCCGGCATTGCCCCAGACGGCGTTGGCGGTCTGCCGGCCACGGCGGCGATCGGAGTGATCGACGACATCGTCATGCAGCAGGGTCGCGGTATGGATGAACTCGATGACCACCGCGAGCAGATGCGGCATATCACCCTCGGCACCGAGCGCCCGCGCCATCAGCACCAGCAGCGCCGGCCGCAGCCGCTTGCCGCCGGCCTGGATGATGTAGCCGCCGATCTCGTTGATCAGCGGCACTTCCGACGACAGCCGCAGGCGGATCAGCGCATCGACGGCCTTCAGGTCATCGGCGATCGGCGACAGGATGGCAAGCAGTTCAGCAGATCGACCGTTGCCAACAGGCGGTTTGGGAAGGCCTGCGACAGCGACTGAGGAATCCACGGAGGTGATCGTCAAGAGAGGAGCTGGTTGAGGATGGCGGTGCCCGGCGGGCGGCCGTTCATCCTGCGCAAGAGGAGTGGCGAAATTCTAACATCCGGCCTGACAGGGGCATGGGGCATGCCCCAAGCCAGTGCTCAGACGCCCGCCTCGGCAGCCAGATCCTTCAGTAACAGCGTGGTATCGGCCAGACGCTCGGCCGCCACCGTTGCACGGGCGCCGACCAGCTTCTTCATGACGCCGAAATCCTTCAGCTGGCTGACCGCATCGGCAGCGATGATCCGGCCGTCCTTCAGATAGAAGGCCGAGAACGCGCGGGTTTCGGTCGAACCGCGGATCACCACCTGGTCGTAACCGCTGGACAGGCCGCACATCTGCAGCTTGAGCTCGTACTGGTCCGACCAGAACCACGGCAACTCGTCATAAGCCTTGGGCTGACCGACCAGCAGACGCGCCGCGTGGCGAGCCTGCTCCATCGCATTGGGCACCGATTCCAGACGCACACGGCCGCCAAGCAGCGGGCTTGGCCGGTTCGCGCAGTCGCCGGAGGCGACGATGTCCGGATCGGACGTCTGGCCGTATTCGTCGACGACGATGCCGTTGTCGACCACAAGGCCCGCCGCCGTCGCCAGTTCGGTGTTCGGGATCAGGCCGATGCCGACGATGACGACATCGGCGGGCACGCGATTGCCATCGGCGAGGATCACGGCACTGACCTTCTTGCCATCGTTCTCGAGCGCAGCGATCTGTACACCCACCTCAATATCGACGCCGGCCTCGCGATGAACACGGGTATAGAACGCCGACATCTCCGGCGCGGTGACTCGGGCCAGAACACGCGGCGCCGATTCCAGCACCGTTACCGCCAGCCCGGCCTTGATCGCAACCGCCGCGATCTCCAGGCCGATGTAGCCGCCGCCGATGATCACCAGGCGATGGCCGGCTACCAGATGCTCGCGAATCCGTTCGGCATCGCTCTGCGAACGCAGCGACAGCACATTGGCCATGTCTGCGCCCATCACCGGCAGCGGCCGGGCGCGGCCGCCGGTGGTCAACGCCAGCTTGTCGTAAGCCAGCGTCTGACCATCGGACAAGGTCACGGTCTTGGCGGCGCGGTCGATCGCGGTCACCGAAGTGCCGCCGATGAATTCGATGTTGTTCTTTTCGTAGACTGCGGCGTTGCGGATCAGCAACTGCTCGGCCGGAATCGCGCCAGTCAGAAAGCCTTTCGACAGCGGCGGCCGCTTGTATGGCAGGCCGGCTTCGTCACCGATCATCACCACGCGGCCGCTATGACCCTGGGTGCGCAGCTCGGCGGCGAGCTCGCTGCCGGCCTGGCCGGCGCCAACGATCAGAACCGTTCCGGTGGTGCTCATGCGCTCATGTCCTGCAGCGAAAGACGGGCGGCTTGGCAGAAGGTCATCGGGGACTCCGGATCAGGTTCAGGGGCGGCGCGAATGGTAAACGGTTTTCGCCGCGATCCTGAAGCAGGCTGCCGTTGCCGTAATCGACCGCCATGAGAACGCCCGGCCGAATCCATGCGGCCGGGCGTCGATGACGGCTTCGATGCTCAGAACTGATAGCGCAGGAAGAAGCCGATGTTGTCGCGATCGCGGATCTGGTTGTTGGCGCCGCCGCGCGTGTAAAGGTTGTAGGTGATGGTCAACGAGGTCGACTTCTCGTAGCGGATCTCGAACAGCGAGTTCAGCTGGATACGGCCTTCGACGAAGTTCGCGCCCGGCCCCGGCGAGTTGTTGTAGACATCGTGCTGGAAGATGAACAGCGGCTGGATCGAGATGCCCGGCAGCACCGATTCATAACTGATGCGGCCGACGACCCGATAGCCGCCGGCCAGCGAATTGGCAAACTGGTTGCGCTTGGCCTGGTAGGGATTGAAGCGCAGGCCATCCGGGCCGATCGAGCAGCTCGGATTGGTCGAACAGGCCAGCTTCGAACCATCGGCACCGCTGCCATCGGCACCGGCCGAGGCTGCGGTATAGGCCGCACCCGGGCCTTCGATCTGCAGCTCGTTGAACTTCGGCAGGTTCAGCACGTGGGTGGCCGCCACTTCGTAGAGCAGGATCACCTGGTCGGCACCGATCCAGTTCTCGGTGCCGCTGAGCACGCGCGTTGCGCCGAAGGTGTACTGCAGCACCTTGCCGGGAATCCAGCCCTGAATGTACGAGTTCGGTGCATTCTCGCCGAGCGTGATGCCCCGATACGGCGTGATGAAATTCGGGAACGAGCGCGCCGAACCGGGTACCGAGCCAACGATCAGGCTGAGGTTGTCCGGATAGGGGTTGTTGCCGTTTTCATCGACGAAGTTGTTGCTCGGATACAGGCTGTACTGGTTGCCACCGTTCTCGGTGAAGGCCACGGTATTGGTGGTGCCCTGGCAGCCGATGTTGATGTCGTGGCAGCGAGTCAACGAGGGACCGAAGGCTGCGAAGGCCAGATCGACGATCGCCACCTGCAGCGGCAGATTCGGCCGGTAAGCGACCTCACCCTGGTAGGAATAGTCGCCATACGTGGTGTTGAAGCTGAACCCATACAACTTGCGATCTTCTGGATACTCCAGCATCACCCGCGCGGTATCGAAGCCGACGGCATCGGAAATCTGCATGCCCGGACGCGGCAGCAGCAGGTTCGCGAAGGCACCCAGATCGGTGCCGAGATCGAGCGCCGACAACGGGCTCTGCGCCAGCAGGTTCACCGCATCCAGTCCCAGTGCAGCCTGGCCGGCAAGCCCGCCGAGGGCGATCGGCAGATTCGGGCAGGACTGCAGGAATTCGGTGGTGTTGCGGGCATCGATGCCGATCGCACTGCCTTCACGGCGGGCGCAACTGGCATTGGTCGCATAGGTACTGACATAAGGCAGCTGCGAGTGGTAGTTCATGAAATAGCCACTCAGCTCGGTGCCGTTGTTCAGCCAATCGGCGTAATAGCTGAGCTTGAAACCGTACTGGCCCTGATCGGAAGCCTTGCGATCCGGCAGACGCGGAATGATCAGCGCCGTAGGCGTGACCGCGGTCAGCGGATTGTCGAGCATGCCGCCGGCCAGACTTTCCGGATCATCGGCTGCCGAGCCGAAGCTGGCGTTGACGAAGTTGCGCAGATTGGTGGTACCGAGATCGACGAAGGAATTGAAGGTGCCCGGCGTCGGAATCTCGACGTGCCGCGATTCGAACTGGTAATAGCCCTCGACGCTGAGGCCGTCGACGACATTGGTCGACACCCGGAACATGTTGACCGGGATGTACAGATCTTCGAGCAGGCCGTTGCCGCTGCGGAAGAAGTTGTTGGCGTTGATCGGCTGCGCCTGATTGATCGAGTTCAGGATCGCCACCGTCGACTCGCCCCACTGCACGGTCTGCCGGCCGAGGCGGAACTGCAGTTCGCGGTCGCCGGGAATCGGGATCGAACCGAAGAAATTGGTATCGAGGAAGTCGTAGCGCAGGCCGATCTGCTGCGCCTCCTGCTCGTTGCGCGCCTCGTTGAACGCGCCGCCCGGGCCGTAGGTGCGCGAGAAGTAGCGATTCGAGGTGCGGTTGCCGGGCTCGGCGGTGCCCACCGAATTGACGTTGGCGCTGGTGATCCGGTTCCGGTACTGCACCTGGCCGTGATAGAGCGACGGATCGTAGATCGCGCGGCCGCGATAGAAGAAGCCGAACTTGCCGGATTCGATCTTCAGATCGTGAGTCCACACCACCGGTGACTGGGTGATATCTCCACGGTCGAAATTGAGATCGCCATCATCGAAGTTCATCGAGGCGGCACCGGGCGAGCGGCGCAGCTTCTCGGCCGGATAGCTCTGCGTGCGGTTCAGGCCCTGGCAGAGCTGGTAGACGCCGGCGCAGACGTTCGGGTCGATGTTGCTCTTGCCGATCAGCCGTGAATCGCGCTCTTCCAGACGGAATGCCACGCCGGCGGTCAAGGTCTGGTTCAGCACCGCGTTGAAATCCTGCTCGCCGAAGTTGAAATCGAACTCGGACGCCATCGCCGACATCGGCAAAGCCGCGCCCACTGCAACAGCCACGGCCAACGCCGCAAACTTGCTCGAAGCCATCTGCACTCCTCCCGTTAATCCCGCTGCCACGCGCGCCTGCTGCTCGGTTCGGCATCCGGGTCATGGCCCGCCGCCGCCTTGTTGGTATCGCTGCCTTTTTCGACTGCGTGGGAAAGAAACTACATGTTCATTCACCGGATTTGGATGGCTTTTCCAACGAAGCCCGCAAAACCAGACTTTCGGCTAACCCACCGCAGGATCATCGAACGCGCGGGCTTGGGCCGTATTTTCCTGGGCATTGATCCAATTATTTGACACACATCTAATTTATCGGCAGCCTGCAGCCATGGAAGGAATCGAAAGCCGCCGTCTGGAAGAGAAGGAACGCCGCCGCGAGGACATTCTCGATGCCGCCGAAACCGTGTTCGCCGCGCGGGGCTTCGACGACGCCAAGATGGATGACATCGCCCGCGGTGCACGGGTCTCCCGAGCGCTGCTCTACATCTACTTCAAGGACAAGCGCGAGCTGCAGTTCGCGCTTTGTCTCAGAGGCCTGGACCTGCTCCGTCAGCGCTTCGCCGACGCCCGTAGCCGGCATGCGCGCGGCGTTGACCAGATCAAGGCAATCGGCCGCGCCTATATCGGTTTCGTACAGGAATTTCCTGTCTATTTCAATGCTTTGGCTCGAGCTGAAGCGCAGCACACCGAACTCGAGGACGAGCGCAGCCTGTGCCACCAGATCATGCGTGCCGGCGGTCTGGCCCACGCCGAAACGATCAACGCCCTGGTGGCCGGCCAGCGCGACGGCAGCGTCCGCCAGAATCTCGGCGAACCGCTGATGGTGGCGATGACCCTCTGGGGCTTCAGCCACGGTGTTGCCCAGCTGGCGATGACCAAAGGCGAAATCTTTGCCCATGAAGGGGTGCCGCTGACCACCTTCATCGACCATGCGATCGACATGGCGACGCGCTCGATCGCCGCATGATTTCGGGCATGGAGGCTGACATGTGTCTAACCGATGGACGCAGATACAAGAAAATGGCCATTCGTGACCTCGGTCAACCCCGGCTCGCCAAGGGACGCTGGCTGCGCATTCAGGCACTGCTCATCGGCCTTGCAGCGCCGGTAATCGCGCATTCCGATATGAACCTGGCAGCCGATTCTGCTGCCGCTCCCAATGACTATCTGGCGACCTACCTGGCCGAGGCGCTGTCTAGCAATTCGGCACTGCAGGCTCAGGCTTTCGCCGTAGAAGCCGCCGCCCAGGGCTTGAGCGCCGCCCGCGCGCGTCGGGCGCCGCAGCTGGCGCTGAACGCGCGCTACACGGTTGCCGAGGGCGGAAGAGTCACCCGCATTCCGACCGGCGATCTGGTCAACCCGGTTTACCGCACGCTGAACCAGTTGACCGCCGGCACGCCGAACGCGACCAACTTCCCGGAGATCGGCAACAACGACATCAGCTTCCTGCGCCCGCACGAGCAGGACACCCGGCTGACCCTGAGCGCACCGCTGTATGCACCGCAGCTTGCCGAGCAGGTGCAGATTCGCGCCGCCGAATTCGAAGGCAGCCTGGCGACCCGCGAAGCCTTCGCCCGCACCCTGGTCCGCGATCTGAAGCAGGCCTATTACCAGCTTGCCCAGCTGCAGGCCGGCATCGGCGTGCTCGAAGCCAGCCAGGCGACTTTGGCCGAGAACCGCCGGGTCGCCGATTCGTTGATCGCCGCCGGCAAGGCGACCCGCGGCAGCGCGCTGCGCGCCGAAGCCGAACTGCTCGCCGTCGAACTGCGCCTGCTCGCCGCCCGCAACGACGAACGCGCCGCCCGCCGCTATCTGAACCTGCTGCGCAATCGCGACGAGGCCGAAGCGGTGCTGGTCTCGAGCACAGCGTTATCGGTCAGCGGCGTTGCCGGAGATGAAGCGACACGGCCGGAACTGCGCCGCCTCGATCACCAGATCGACGCCGCCGAGCACGCCCGCAAGCTCGCCGGCAGTGGCTTCCTGCCAACCCTGTCCTTGGTCGCCGACAGCGGCATTCAGGGCACCGGTTACACGGTCAATCGCGATTCCGATGTCAGCACCGCGTCGCTGGTGCTGAACTGGACGCTGTTCGATTTCGGCGCCCGCCGCGCCGCCGAATCGCAGGCCCGCGCGCAAACCTCGCAACTGCAGGCGACGCGGGACGATGTCCGCCGCCAGCTGGTCCTCGCCAAACTGTCCGCCGACGACAGCGCGCTGACTGCCGAACAAGCGCTGCGAACCGCCGAGGCGCGCATCGCCGCCGCCGAGGAAGGCTTTCGCATCGCCGAACGCAAGCGCGACGCCGGCCAGCTGTCGCAGATCGAATTCCTCGACGCCGAACGCGCCCAGACCGAAGCCCGGCTCGGTCTCGCGATCGCCCGCAGCAGCCTGCAGAGCGCGCGCGCCGAGCAGGAATACAGCCGCGCCGCCTATCCCCTGCCCGCCACGCTCGCCTCCGGAGCCACACCGTGACCGCTCGCCGAAATCTGTTGTTGCTGCCGATCGCAGCGAGCCTGCTGCTGGCCGGCTGCAGTCGCGAACCTGCAGAGGCGCCAGCGGCCACGCCGCCGCGCGCGGTCAGAGTCGCGATCGTCCGCGAAGGCCCGGCCGAGCCGCCGGTATTGGCCACTGGCCTGGCCGCCAGCCGCGACGAAGCGCGGCTTGGCTTCAAGGTTGGCGGCGTCATCGCCGCGATCGACGTGCGCGAGGGCGATCAGGTGAAAGCCGGCCAGCGGCTGGCGCGCATCGAAGCCGCCGAGATCGACTCCTCGGTGACCCAGGCACGCGCAGCGCTCGACAAGAGCAAACGCGATCGGATGCGCGGCGAAAAACTGTTCGCCGACGACGTCGTCACCCGCGAGCAGCTCGACGATCTGGGCACCGCCGAAACCGTCGCGAAAGCGCAGCTCGATGCCGCCAGCTTCAACCGTCGCTACGCCGAGATCACCGCGCCCAGCGATGGCCGCGTGCTGGCCCGGCTCGCCGAGCCGCGCGAGCTGGTTCAGCCCGGCGCGCCGGTGCTGGTGCTGTCGGCCAGCGGCAGCGGCACCGTGCTCGAAGTCGGCCTGGCCGATCGCGATGCGCTGCGCGTGAAAGTCGGCGATGGCGCGGAAGTCAGCTTCGATGCCCTGCCCGGCCGCCGCTTTCCGGCCAAGGTGCAGGAAATCTCCCGCGCCAGCGATCCGCGCACCGGCACTTATCGCTGCGAACTGGCGGTCGACACCTCGGGCGCCGAGCTGCCGGCGTTCAGCGGCCTGATCGGCCGCGCCCGCATCGTGCCGGCGAGTAGCACCGCGAGCACGCGCAGCTATCTGCCGATCGAAGCGCTGGTCGAAGGCGATCAGGCGAAAGCGCGGCTGTATCTGTTCGATCCGGCAACGTCGACGGTGAAAGCCGCCGAGCGCAGCGTCGCTTTCGTCAGCGGTACCGAGGTCGCGCTCAGCGAAGCCTTGCCGGCCGGCACCCAGGTGATCACCGATGGCGCGGCTTATCTGCGTGATGGCGAGACCGTGCGGGTGGCTGCGGACGAGAT
>NZ_JAHFRY010000021.1 GCF_023266035.1 Nevskia sp. | reverse complement strand
GGTTTCTTCACCGGAGCCCCAGCGCATGCGCTTGGGCACCAATTCATCCATCGATTTCAGGGTTTCCTCGAAGATTTCGGGCAGCAGCGAGGCCGTTGCCTTGCCCGGCTGCAGCTTCGAGAAATGCAGCTTGCCGTTCTTCTCGCCAAGTTCGGCGAACTCGACGCCACAGGTCTTGGCGAAACCGAGGGCGGCCGGCGTCGGCACACCGTCCTTGGTGGCGGCGGCGACGGCCGGGCCGGAGCGTTCGACTGCCTGGTCCGGCTGCTGCACGGCCACGGCATCGATCTGCACGGCGATGCGGCGCGGCGTTGCAAACGTACGGGCCGTGCCGGTGGCAACACCGCGCTTGGACAGGCCGTTGGTGACGCCGGCGGACAGCGCTTCGGCAAGCGGCACGACATAGCGGGCCGGCAAGTCTTCGCAGCCGATTTCGATCAGCAGCGGGGCAGTTGAGCTCATGTTCAGGCAGCCTTTTCGCGATTCAGCGGTGCAAAGCCTGCAATCTGCGCGCGGGCGTTGTAGTAGGTCTCGGCGCACAAGCGCGCGAGGGTGCGTACCCGCAGGATGTAACCCTGCCGTTCGGTGACGCTGATTGCCGAGCGCGCATCGAGCATATTGAACGCATGAGACGCCTGAAGCACCCGCTCATAGGCAGGAAGCGGCAACGGTTTAGTCAGTGAAATCAGGTGCTTGCACTCCGCTTCGGCGACATCGAAGCGCTTGAACAGCGCAGCGATATCGGCATGCTCGAAGTTGTAGGCGCTCTGTTCGACTTCGTTCTGGTGATAGACGTCGCCATAGGTGACGACGTGAACGCCGCCGTCCTTGTCGACATGCTTCGACCAGACCAGGTCATAGACCGATTCGACTTTCTGGATATACATCGCCAGACGTTCCAGACCGTAGGTGATCTCACCCGCCACCGGCCGGCATTCCAGCCCGCCAACCTGCTGAAAATACGTGAACTGCGTGACTTCCATGCCGTTCAGCCAGACTTCCCAGCCGAGGCCCCAGGCGCCCAGGGTCGGGCTTTCCCAGTTGTCTTCGACAAAGCGGATATCGTTCGTCAGCAGGTCAAATCCCAGTTCTTCGAGCGATTGCAGATACAAAGCCTGGATATCCGGCGGGCTCGGCTTCATCAGCACCTGGAACTGGTAGTAGTGCTGGAGGCGGTTCGGGTTCTCGCCGTAGCGACCATCGGTCGGGCGGCGCGAGGGCTGCACGTAGGCGGCGTTCCACGGCTCCGGGCCGATCGCGCGCAGGAAGGTCGACGGATGAAAGGTGCCGGCGCCGACCTCCATGTCCAACGGCTGGACGATGACGCAGCCCTGCTTCGCCCAGAAGGTCTGCAAGGTGAAGATGAGGTCCTGGAAAGTCATGGTTTCTTGTGCTTCGGCGGGCTGCGGCTACGGGGTTCCGGGGATCGGACTGCGGCCGGAAGGGTCGCGAGTATAGCCAATGGCGACGGGGCTTTCGGGCCGTATGCTACCCTCGCGGCCCGTCGCGATACGCCGTAATTCGGGCTATCGCGCGGCCCATTGCCGAGCCATTTCCGTTTGCCGCCGCAGCTTGCGCCGCGCGCCATTGAGGAGAGTTCCATGAAGCGGATGCTGTCGATTTCGCTGCTGATTCTGGGCGTGCTGCCGGCCACTTGGGCCGTCTGGGCCGCCGAGCCAACCCCGGACCAGTGTTTCGCCCAGGCCAAGCTGATGCCGGACGACCAGCAGGAGGAATTCCTCAAGGCCTGCCTCGGCAGCAAGGCGAGCGAACCGGCCACGGTCTCGCCTGACCAGCGCGCCAAGGTTTGTGAATCGATCGCCGAACGCGAACATTTCACCGGTGAGCAGAAAGCCACGTTCCTGAAGGGCTGCAAGGCCGGCTGAACGATCTTGAGCACAAGTTCGCGCCCCGTTTTGGCGCACAACCGGCTTGAACTGGCATATTTGCTGCTACACCATTCGCCGCTTCCCCAGCGCATTTCACCCTCAGGAGACCCCCATGTCGGGTAAAGACGTACTCAAGATCATCAGCGAAAAAAGCGTGAAGTTTGTCGACTTCCGGTTCTGCGATACCCGTGGCAAGGAACACCACGTTTCGGTGCCTGCCCACACGATCGACGAAGCCCTGTTTGTCGACGGCAAGATGTTCGACGGTTCGTCGATCGCCGGCTGGAAAGGCATCAACGAGTCCGACATGATCCTGATGCCGGAAGCCGGCACTGCGTTCATCGATCCGTTCTTCGAAGAAACCACGCTGGTGCTGAGCTGCGACGTGATCGAGCCGGCCACCATGCAGGGTTACGAGCGCGATCCGCGTTCGGTCGCCAAGCGCGGCCAGGAATACCTGAAGTCCACCGGCATCGCCGATACCGCGTTCTTCGGCCCGGAAAACGAATTCTTCATCTTCGATTCGATCCGCTCGGACTCTGGTCCCTGGGGCAGCTACGTCTACATCGACGCCAAGAATGCCGCCTGGAACTCGGGCAAGGATTACGAGGACGGCAATACCGGCCATCGTCCGGGCATGAAAGGCGGCTACTTCCCGGTGCCGCCGGTCGATCAGCTGCAGGACATCCGCTCCGCCATGTGCGAGACGCTGGAAGCGGTCGGCATGGTGGTCGAAGTGCATCACCACGAAGTGGCTACGGCCGGCCAGTGCGAAATCGGCGTCAAGTTCGGCACCCTAGTGCAGAAGGCCGATGACGTGCTGAAGCTGAAGTACGTGGTGCAGAACGTTGCCGACCAGTTCGGCAAGACCGCCACCTTCATGCCGAAGCCGATCGTTGGTGACAACGGTTCGGGCATGCACGTGCATATGTCGCTGTCGCTGGGTGGCAAGAACCTGTTCGCCGGTGACGGCTACGGCGGCCTGTCGGAAACCGCGCTGTACTACATCGGCGGCATCCTCAAGCACGCCAAGGCGCTGAACGCGATCACGAATCCCGGCACCAACAGCTACAAGCGTCTGGTGCCGGGCTTCGAAGCGCCGGTCATGCTGGCCTACTCGGCGCGCAACCGTTCGGCCTCGATCCGCATTCCGTACGTGGCCAGCCCGAAGGGCCGTCGCATCGAAGTCCGCTTCCCGGACTCCAGCGCCAACCCTTACCTCGCATTCACCGCGATGATGATGGCCGGCCTCGATGGCATCCAGAACAAGATCAGCCCCGGAGAACCGGCGGACAAGGATCTCTACCACCTGCCGCCGGAAGAGGACAAGCTGATCCCGCGCGTCTGCCACAGCCTCGACATGGCGCTGGACGCACTCGCGGCGGACAACGACTTCCTGACCAAGGGCGGCGTGTTCACCAAGGATCTGATCGATGCTTACATCGAGCTGAAGATGCAGGAAGTCACCCGCTTCCGCATGACCACGCACCCGATCGAGTTCGAGATGTATTACTCCCTCTGAGCGAAGCTCAGCGGGAGTAATACACGGTCGATTTCCAAGGAATGTCGAGACATTCCTTGGCTCCTCCGGTTGAGCTTGAGATCAGGAAATGCCCCCGGAAACGGGGGCATTTTCGTTGGCGCTGCCGCCGCCTGCGGGTTTGCCGCCCTGGCCCGCGCGGCGCTATCGTGCCGACCATGCGCGCCCTACTTACCGTGTTGCTGCTGCTACCACTGCTGAGCCTGACGCCGGCATCGGCCGAGGTCTATCGCTGGACCGATGCCAAGGGCGTGACCCACTACGGCGACAAGGCACCGTCCGATCAGGCCAAGCCGGTGCAGCTGCCGCCGTTGCAGACCTACAGCCCGCCGCCGGTGCCCTCGACATCGCCGAATTCAACGGCGTCAGCCGAGAAGCCGGCCGAAGCCGGCACGCCGCCGCCGATCCGTATCACCTCGCCGGCACAGGACGAAACCATCCGCGAGGCTGGCAAACAGCTCAGCGTCAGCGTCGACGTTGCGCTGAGGCAAGGCCAGGGCCTGCTGTATTTTCTCGATGGCGTGCAGCAGAACAAGGTCGCCACGGTGTCGACGGCTTTTCTGTTCGAAGCGGTGGAACGCGGCGAGCACAGCATCACGGCGGCAGTTGTCACGGCAGAAGGCAAGGAACTGATCCGCGCCGCGCCGGTGACCGTCAACATCAAGCCGCCGATCGTCCTTCGGTGATCGTCCAGCCGCCTGAGGGTGGCTCACATTTTGCAACCCGATGCGGATGAAATTACCCGTGCTGAACCGTGTTCAGCCGGCCAGCATTCTCGATGGCCTGACGACGGCAATCATCACGCTGGACTCGGCTCTGCGCGTCACCTACCTGAATTCGGCGACCGAGACGCTGTTCAGCGTCAGCCGCCGGCATGCCCAGGGCCAGACGCTGACGGTCGCCATCCCGCATCTGCTGGAACAGGGTCTGCGGCTGCGCCGCGCGATCGATACCGGCACCGGCTTCATCGAGCGTGAGCTGAAACTGCGCCGCCCTGGCGATGACTTCGGCCACGAACTGCTGACCGTCGACCTCACCGTCACCCCCGCCCAGTTCAGCGGCCCCGGCCTGGTGCTGGAACTGCTGCCGCTCGATCGTCATCTGCGCATCTCGCGTGACGAGCAGCTGCTCGCCCAGCATCGCGCCAGCCGCGAGCTGATCCGCGGGCTGGCGCACGAGATCAAGAATCCGCTCGGCGGCATCCGCGGCGCGGCGCAGCTGCTGGAGCGCGAGTTTCCGGATTCCGAACATCTCGAATACACGCGGGTGATCATCCGCGAGGCCGATCGGCTGCAGAACCTGGTCAACCGTCTGCTCGGCCCGAACCGGCTGCCGCAGAAGGAGATGGTCAACGTCCACGAAGTACTGGAACACGTGCGCCAGCTGATCGAGGCCGAAGGCAGCGGCAGCTTCAATGTGATGCGCGACTACGACCCGTCGATCCCGGAAATCCGCGCCGATCGCGAGCAGCTGATCCAGGCCTCGCTGAACATCGCCCGCAACGCGATGCAGGCGCTGTCCGGTGTGACCCAGCCGAGCAGCCCGCAGATCACCTTGCGAACCCGGATGCGTAGACAGTTCACCATCGCCGGCGTCCGTCACCGCCTGGCGGTGCAGATCGACATCGAAGACAACGGTTCCGGTGTTGCGCCGGCAATGATCGAGAAAATTTTTTACCCGATGGTGACAACACGCGCGGAAGGGACCGGTCTTGGCCTGCCGATTGCTCAGTATCTGATCAATACCCACGGTGGCCTGATCGAATGCCAATCGCGCCCAGGCACTACCGTGTTCTCGATTTTCCTGCCGCTGGAGCAACCTGCTTGATCGCGCTGGCAACGGCGCGGCGGCGGGATGAGCCGGCGGCAATACCCGAAGCATGGGCCACATGAATGTGATGAAGCTGCAGGACGGCGTTCCGATCCGGGTCTGGATCGTCGACGACGATGAATCGATCCGCTGGGTGCTGGAAAAGTCGCTGACCCGCGAAGGCATGGGCGTGGAAAGCTTCCCGGGCGCCGCGGAACTGCTCGACGCCCTCGCCGAAGCCACGCCGGAAAACATGCCCGACGTGATGATCACCGACATCCGCATGCCCGGCCTCGACGGTCTGGAGCTGATGGAACGGGTTCGCGCGGCCAAGCCCGAGCTGCCGGTGATCATCGTCACCGCGCATTCCGATCTCGATGCCGCCGTGTCCTCGTTCAAGGGCGGCGCCTTCGAATATCTGCCGAAGCCTTTCGATGTCGATTCGGTGGCCAGCCTGGTCCGCCGTGCCGCCCAGAAGCGCGTTGTCGTCACCCCGGAACTGAAGCCGCTGGAACCGCGCGCCGCGATCATCGGCGAAGCGCCGGCGATGCAGGACGTGTTTCGCGCCATCGGCCGCCTGAGCCAGTCGCAGATCACCGTGCTGATCACGGGTGAGTCCGGCACCGGCAAGGAACTGATCGCCCGGGCGCTGCACGTCAATTCACCGCGCGCCAGCAAGCCATTCCTGGCGATCAATACGGCGGCGATCCCGAAAGACCTGCTGGAATCGGAATTCTTCGGCCATGAGCGTGGCTCGTTCACCGGCGCTGCGATGCAGCGCAAGGGCCGCTTCGAGCAGGCCGACGGCGGCACGCTGTTCCTCGACGAAATCGGCGACATGCCGGCCGATCTGCAGACCCGCCTGCTGAGCGTGCTGCAGGACGGCCAGTTCTATCGGGTCGGCGGCATCTCGCCGATCAGCGTCGACGTGCGCATCATCGCCGCGACGCATCAGGATCTCGATCGCGCGGTGGCCGAAGGCCGCTTCCGCGAGGATCTCTATCACCGCCTGAACGTCATCCGCATCCGCATTCCGCCGTTGCGCGAGCGGCGCGAGGACATTCCGCTGCTGCTGCGTCACTTCCTGGAAGCCGCTGCGCGCGAGCTGAAAACCGAGCCGAAGCGACTGCTGCCGGAAGTGCTGGCGGTGCTGAAGGCTTACGACTGGCATGGCAACGTCCGGCAGCTGGAAAACACCTGCCGCTGGCTGACCGTGATGGCGCCCGGCCAGGACGTGCATCTGGAAGATTTGCCGCCGGAACTCAAAGGCCGGGCGAGTGGTGAAACCAGCGCCGTCATCGCCTCGCCAGTGCCAGCCGTTGCTGTGGCGACGGTCCCGGCAGTAACGCCGTCAGCACCGGCGCCAATCAGCTACCCGGCCGCTACGGCCGCCAGCGCGCCAGCCGTCTCCGGCGACTGGCATGAAGCCTTGCGTCTATGGGCCGAAGGCCGTTTCGCCAACGGCGATGAAGATCTGCTCGGCCACGCGGCACCACTGTTCGAGCGCACCTTGATCGAAGTCGCGCTGGTCGCCTGCAAGGGCCAGCGGCAGGAAGCGGCAAGGCGCCTCGGCTGGGGCAGAAATACGTTGACCCGCAAGATCAAGGAACTGGGCATCGACGACTAGCGCAGCGTCATTTTGTAGGTCGGGCCCCGCCCGACGGCGCTGCAGCTAGCTTGCGGGGGGTCCACGTCGGGCATGGCCCGACCTACATCGCGCTGAGTCTCTGCCAACCCAGCACGGGCCACTGCTTCACACGCTTGAATCGTCGCCCCCGGCCCCCAATCACTTGTCCATCGCAAACGCTCGCGCAAGCCTGCTCGATGGAGAAGAACCTTGGAACAGTTTGATGGCACGACCATTCTCGCCGTACGCCGCGGAACGCAGGTTTGCGTCTGTGGCGACGGTCAGGTGTCGATGGGCAACACCATGGTCAAGGGCAATGCGCGGAAGGTGCGCCGGCTCTACAACGACAAGGTCATCGCCGGTTTCGCCGGCGGCACCGCCGATGCCTTCACCTTGTTCGAACGCTTCGAAGGCAAGCTCGAAAAACACGCCGGCCACCTGACCCGCGCCGCCGTCGAAATGGCCAAGGACTGGCGTTCCGATCGCTACCTGCGCCGGCTCGAAGCGCTGCTGCTGGTTGCCGACGCCGATACCACGCTGATGATCTCCGGCAACGGCGATGTCATGGAACCGGAAGCCCACGGGGTGATGGCGATCGGCTCCGGCGGCTCGTTCGCGACCGCTGCCGCCCGCGCGCTGGTCGGCTCGACCGATCTGTCGGCGCGCGAGATTGCCGAGCGTTCGCTGCATATCGCGGCGGACATCTGCATCTACACGAATCACAATCTGACGATTGAAGTCATTGGCTGATGCTGCCGCTTTCCCCCAGGGAGAGCGCTGGCCGAGAAATGAAATGAACGACGCAATTCCCCCTGAAGTCCTGAAGTCCAGTCTGAGCGGCGCCGCCGCGATGACGCCGCGCGAGATCGTCGCCGAACTCGATCGCCACATCGTCGGCCAGTCCGCCGCCAAGAAGGCGGTGGCGATCGCCCTGCGCAATCGCTGGCGCCGGCAGCAGACGCCGGAAGCGATCCGCGGCGAGATCACGCCGAAGAACATCCTGATGATCGGCCCGACCGGCGTCGGCAAGACCGAGATCGCACGCCGTCTGGCCAAGCTCGCCAATGCGCCGTTCGTGAAGGTGGAAGCGACCAAGTTCACCGAGGTCGGCTATGTCGGCCGCGATGTCGATTCGATCATCCGCGAGCTGGCCGATGTCGCCGTCAAGCTGACCCGCGATCAGGCGATCGCCCGCGTCCAGGCCAAGGCGCATGACGCCGCCGAAGAGCGCGTGCTCGATGCCCTGCTGCCGCCGCCGAGCAACTTCGGCGAAGCCAGCAGCCATCGTGAAAACGAGAACGGCGCGGCGCGCCAGGTGTTCCGCAAACGCTTGCGCGAAGGCAAGCTCGACGACACCGAGATCGAACTGAAGCTGGCCGTGGCGCCGCCGCCGATGCAGGTCATGGGCCCGCCGGGGATGGAGGACATGAGCAACCAGCTGCAGGCGATGTTCAAGAACCTCGGCGCCGGCCAGCAGAAGACCCGCAAGCTGAAGATCAGGGAAGCGATGAAGCTGCTGATCGAGGAAGAAGGCGGCAAGCTGGTCGACGAGGAAGCGATCCGCGTCGAAGCGCTGAAGAACGCCGAGGACAACGGCATCGTCTTCATCGACGAGATCGACAAAGTCTGCAAGCGCGGCGAATACGGCGGTGCCGATGTCTCGCGCGAAGGCGTGCAGCGCGATCTGCTGCCGCTGGTCGAAGGCAGCACGGTGTCGACCAAGCATGGCGCGATCAAGACCGATCACATCCTGTTCATCGCCAGCGGCGCCTTCCACATGTCCAAGCCCAGCGACATGATTCCGGAGTTGCAGGGTCGCCTGCCGATCCGGGTCGAACTCGATGCGCTGAAGACCGAGGACTTCGTGCGGATTCTCAGTGAGCCCACGCATTCGCTGACCGATCAGTACAAGGCCCTGCTCGCCACCGAAGGCGTGACTCTGGAATTCACGCCGGAAGGCTTGCGCCGGCTCGCCGAGTACGCCTGGCAGGTCAACGAGCGCACCGAGAACATCGGCGCGCGACGTCTGCACACGGTGCTCGAACGGCTGATGGAAGAAGCGGCCTACGAGGCCTCCGACCGCGCCGGCACCACCTTGTCCGTCGATGCCGCCTATGTCGATTCGAAGCTCGAAAAGCTGGCCGGCAACGAGGACCTGAGCCGGTTCATCCTGTAAGCGCTGGAGCCGTTGCGGCGCGACCGGCGCGGACTTGCTGCAAGGCATTCCGCAGCTGGTCGATCTGCTCCACGACTTCGCTGATGAAAGCGGCCGCGGCGGCTGGAATTGGTCGCTCCGCAAGTGTCGCGACCACCACCGGCGCCCGCACATGGGCGAGGTCGGCGATGTCGAGCATGACGAATTCCGACGGCGACAACTCGGCCGGAAAGGCCCGAATCACGCCGGCCGTGACCGCGTCGGTTTCGTGGACGATGTGGCGGATCACGGTGAAATCCTCGGTCTGCAGAAACAGGTCGTGGAGTTCCTCGGAATCGGCGATGCCGCTGTATTGCTCGGCGAGCCAGGACAGGTACCAGCGCGGCAGCTTGGGCACCAGCAAGGGATATGGCAGCACGTCCTTGATGCGAATCTCCGGCAGCAGAGTCAGCGGGTGACCGCGCCGGCACAGGATCGCCGGGGATGACAGCTCGTAAGTCGTCGCCTGGATGCCCGGATCGAGCGCATCGAACGGTGAGCCGACGTAGACATCGACCTTTCTCGCCAGCAGTTCACCCTGCAATTCGTCCCAGCCCTGGGTGCGCAGACGGAAGCGCAGCTTCGAGTGCTTGCGCATCAGTTTCGACAGGGCGGGCGCGACGATGATGTCGGCCATCCAGGGATCGGAACCGATGATCACCTTGCCGGAATCGAGCGAGCGCAGCAGTTCGATCTCGCGTCGGCCCTGCTCGAGCGTCGAAGTCGTTTCCCGCGCCAGCCGCACCACGACCTCGCCGTACTCGGTGGGCCGCACGCCGGACTGATCGCGAATGAACAGCGGCACGCCGTATTCGTCCTCGATGCGGCGAATGCTGACCGATAGCGCCGACTGGGTCAGATGCAGCGCTTCGGCTGCCCGCCGGTAATTGCGGTGCTCATAGAGCGCCAGCACATGACGCAATTGTCGGAACGATTCGCTCATGACAAATATTCACCGATTCGCCAATAACAATGAATTGGAATGCTGCGCTGCGGCTCTGTCACCGTCCAATCGCCTTCACTCAAGGCATTGACGGAAGAACGAGACATGAGCATCCAGGCGCTGAATTCCGAAGGCCAGATCGTGCGCTACACCGACAAGCGACGCTGGCTGTGGTCGCTGTCGCTGCTGTGGCCACTGCTGCCGGTGATTTCCTGCGTGGTCGCGGCGAAGACCGGTCAGGCCGTCTGGTTCTGGGCGACCTGGATCATCTGGTATCTGATCGTGCCGGTGATCGATCACCTGCTGCCGGCCGATGGCAGCAATCCGCCTCCGGAAGTGGTGCCGAAGCTTGACGCCGATTGGTACTACCGCCTGCTGCCGATGCTGACCGTGCCGATCCACTACATCACGCTGATCTACAGCGCCTGGGTGATCGGCACCGGCGATCTCGCCTGGTACTCGATCCTCGGGCTGGCGCTGTCAGTCGGCCTGGTCAACGGCATCGCCATCAACACCGGCCACGAACTCGGCCACAAGACCACTGATCTGGAGCGCTGGCTCGCCAAGACCGTGCTGGCCGTCGTCGGCTACGGCCACTTCTTCATCGAGCACAACAAGGGGCATCACAAGGACGTGGCGACGCCGGACGATCCCGCGTCCTCGCGGATGGGCGAGAACATCTACGGCTTCGCCTGCCGCGAGATCCCTGGTGCGATGCGTCGCGCCTGGCGCTCGGAAAAGGCGCGCCTCGAACGCTGCGGCAAGGGCCCCTGGACCGTGCAGAACGAAGTGCTGCAGCCGCTGCTGATCACCGTCCCGCTGTACGTCGGCCTGACCGTCGCGTTCGGCTGGGTGATGCTCCCGTACCTCGCGCTGCAGATGGTCTGGGGCTGGTTCGGCGTGCTGACCAGCGCCAACTACATCGAGCATTACGGGCTGCTGCGCCAGAAGCGCGACAACGGCCGCTTTGAGGCCTGCCAGCCCTACCATTCGTGGAACTCCAACCACGTGATGTCGAACCTGATCCTGTTCAACCTGCAGCGCCATTCGGATCATCACGCCAACCCGACGCGCCGCTATCAGAGCCTGCGCAACTTCGAGCATCTGCCGGAGTATCCGAGCGGCTATCCGCTGATGTTCCTGATCGCGCTGTTCCCGCCGCTGTGGTTCGCGGTGATGAACCCCCGCGTGGTCGCCTGGGCTGAAGGCCGCTTCGATCGCATCAACATCCGCCCCGGCTACCGCGCCCGACTCGAAGCCCGCTGGGGCAAGCGCGGCGACAATGCGGCGGCAGGCGCCTGACGATGAACGGCTACCGCCGTTTCATCTGCCCCGGCTGCGGCTATGCCTATGACGAACGCAAGGGTGATCCGCACGAAGGCTTCCCGCCCGGCACCCGCTGGGAACAGGTGCCGGAGGACTGGGTCTGTCCGGACTGCGCGGTGCGCGAGAAGCTGGACTTCGAGCTACAGGCGGAAGCCTGATCGTCCGGCTCCTGCGCGGAGCCGGCAGCAGCGATAATCGACGCGGCTTCGATCCAGGATCGGAGCCGCGTCGCCGTTTCCGGCGACCGCTTTCGTTCATCTGCTGAAGAGGCCGTACCGATGGTCGCAGTTCCGAACGCCGTTCCCACGGACATCAAGCTGCATCGCAAGTCGCGCCTGCTCGAAGTGGTTTGGCCCGATGGCCGGATCGATTCGCTGCCGCTGGAGTATCTGCGGGTCTATTCGCCGAGTGCAGAAGTGCGCGGCCATGGCGGTGGCGAAACGATGCTGGTGGCGGGCAAGCGCGAGGTGAACATCAGCGCGGTCGAGCCGGTCGGCCGCTATGCCGTCAGGCTCAAGTTCGATGACGGCCACGACAGCGGCCTGTATTCATGGCCAACCCTGCGCGAGCTGGCCGACAACCACGCGGCCTGGTGGGCGCGCTACGAACAACGCCTGGCCGAGCACGGCATGTCGCGCGATCGCGATGTCGTGAAGTTGTCGGCGCTTGGCGTCGGCAAGTTCAAACCGGTGAGCTGACGATGATTCGCGACGTCTTACGGATGGGCGATCCGCGGCTGCTGGAAGTTTCAGTACCGGTCACCGCATTCGGCACGCCGGAACTTCGGGCGCTGCTGATCGACATGCAGGACACCATGGCCTCGCTGAACGGTGCCGGCCTGGCCGCGCCGCAGATCGGCGTTGGCCTGCGCGTGGTGATCTTCGGCGTCGAGCACAACGAGCGTTATCCGGATGCCGAGGACGTGCCGTTCACGATCCTCTGCAACCCGGTGCTGACGCCGCTTGCGGACGACACCGAAGACGGTTGGGAAGGCTGCCTCAGCGTGCCCGGCATGCGCGGCCTGGTGCCGCGTTACACGCGCTTGCGTTACAGCGGCTGCGATGAGAACGGCGTGGCGATCGAACGTGAGGTCTCGGGCTTTCACGCCAGAGTCGTGCAGCACGAATGCGATCACCTCGACGGCATCCTCTATCCGCAGCGCATCCGTGATCTGCGTCAGTTCGGCTTTACGCGAGAAATTTTTGGCGAAGATCAGGCCGACGATTAGGGCGCTCTTGCGCTAGATGCCCCATAAAATCTCGCCATGCCCGCGCAGGCGGGCATCCAGTTCTGATGCGGCGCGCTACGGCTAAAACTGGATTCCCGCCTGCGCGGGAATGACGATTGTTTGTAGATATTCGAAGGAAAACGCCCTAGCTCCCAGCCTGTCTGAAGATCGGCTGAGCCTGTGTCTCGGCACGCGGCGGCGCACCGAACAGCCGGCGATATTCGCGGCTGAACTGCGAAGGGCTTTCATAGCCGACGCGGTGCGCGGCAACTGCTGCTTCGCAGCCGTCCGACAACATCAAGCGCCGCGCTTCCTGCAGCCGCAACTGCTTCTGGTATTGCAGCGGCGACATCGCCGTCACCGCCTTGAAGCGGTGATGCAGCGCCGACACGCTCAAGTGCGCGGCGTCGGCCAGTTCCTCGATCCGCAGCGGCTCGGCATAGCGTGATTTGAGCAGCGCGATGGTGCTGGCAATGCGCTGCGCCTGACCATCGGCCGCACAGAGTTCGCAGAGCTGCTGGCCGAGTTCGCCGGTCAGCACGCGGTAGTGGATTTCTCGCAGCGCCAGCGGTGCCAGCACCGGCGCTTCCTCGGGCGTGTCGAGCAGGCGCACCAGGCGCAGCACGGCATCGAGCAGTTGCGCGGAGGTCGAGGCCAGGAACAGTGCGCGGCCACCGTTGCGTGGGGCCGCGCTGGCTGCCGGCACCGGGGTCTGGCGCAGCAGTTCGTTGACCTGATTGGCGTCGATATCGAGGCGCAGGCAGAGGTAGGGCTTGGCAACCGTCGCCTCGATGACATTGCCGACCACCGGCAGGCTCATCGACACCACGAGGTAGTTGAGCGGATCGTAGACGTAGCGTTCGCTGCCGAGCATCGCCTGCTTGCTGCCCTGGACGACGACACAGATCGACGGCTCGTAGACCGTCGAAAGCGGCCGCGAAGGCTCGCTGATGCGCAGCATCGAAAAACCGGGAATGCCCGGATCGTTGACGCCTTCGAGCGGCGTGCGCCGCATCATCCGGTCGGCCAGCTCGGCCTGCTGGGCTTCGAGGCCGAAGCTCGCCGGATGGATTCTCGCCATGGTCTGGTCAGGCATCGTTGAAGTCCCGCTGTTGAACGTGGCCGGATTATGCGCTGCGGTTTTGGCGGATCTCCGGCGCCAGGCGGCGCTGTGCAGGATCAGGCAAGGATGCGCCAGCATCGGGCTAACGCAGTGCTTTCCCGCGCTCCCAGACTGTGCCGGCAGCTTCCCCTCACGCTCTGGAGCGCTCCATGAACAACATCCAAACAAGCTTTCCGCGCCGTCAGCTCGGCGGCCTCGAAGTGTCCGCGCTCGGCCTCGGCTGCATGGGCATGTCCGATTTCTACGGCCCGGCGGACGACAGCCGGAACCTCGCGGTGCTCCATCACGCCGTCGACATCGGCATCAATTTTCTCGATACCGCAGACATGTACGGCGTCGGTCGCAACGAGGAACTGATCGCCCAGCTGCTGAAGACGCGCCGCGATGAAGTCGTGCTGGCGACCAAGTTCGGCAATGTCCGCGCGGCCGATGGCAGCTACGTCCGAGTCGATGGCAGCCCCGCCTATGTGCGCGCCGCCTGCGATGCCAGCCTGAAGCGCCTCGGCGTCGATCACATCGATCTCTACTACCAGCACCGGGTCGATCGCACGGTGCCGATCGAGGAAACGGTCGGCGCGATGCAGCGTCTGGTCGACGCCGGCAAGGTGCGTTATCTGGGCTTGTCGGAAGCGTCCGCGATCACCATTCGCCGGGCGGCCTACGTGGCGCCGATCGCCGCCGTGCAGAGCGAATACTCGCTGTGGACGCGCGACATGGAAGACGAGGTGCTGCCCACTTGCCGCGAACTGGGCATCGGCTTCGTGCCGTACAGCCCGCTCGGCCGCGGCTTTCTGACCGGCGCGATCCGCAAGCCGGGCGATCTCTCCGCTGACGACTGGCGGCACAACAATCCGCGCTTCCAGAGCGACAGCCTCGATCAGAATCTGGCGCTGGTCGATGCCGTCACCGAGCTGGCGAACCAGCACGGCTGCACCCCGGCTCAGCTGGCGCTGGCCTGGCTGCTGCACCAGGCGCCGGACATCGTGCCGATCCCCGGCACTCGCCGTATCGAGCGGCTGGACGAGAACGCCGAGGCGGCGGCGATCCGCCTGAGCAGCGACGAATTGCGGGCCATCCGCGACCTGATCGAAGCCAGCACCGTGGTTGGCACCCGCTATCCGCAGGCGCAGATGAGCGCGGTCAACGCCTGAGCTAGAACTTGGGGTCATGGCGGCGGGCGAAGCCGGGCGCGGGCAGCCGATGAACTGCGATAATGCCCGCGACCCGACTTCCCCCGCCGCCCATGGCCCAGCAAGACGAACGCAACCCGCGCGGCACCACTCACTTCGGTTTCGAGCAGGTGGCGGTCGGCGACAAGCAGAAACGAGTCCGCGAGGTGTTCTCGTCGGTCGCGGCCAAGTACGACGTGATGAACGACCTGATGTCGTTCGGCATCCATCGCCTGTGGAAGCGCTTCGTCATCGATCTCGCCGGCGTGCGCTCGGGCGAGAAAGTGCTCGATCTCGCCGGCGGCACCGGCGATCTGGCCCGCGAATTCCGCAAGCTGGCCGGCACTCGCGGCCTGGTCACCTTGGCTGATATCAATGCCGCGATGCTGGGTCAGGGTCGCGCAGCACTCGCCGACAAGGGCGTCGTCGACGTGCCGCTGGTGCAGGCCAACGCCGAATGCCTGCCGTTCGAAGACGGCAGCTTCGACTGCATCACTATCGCTTTCGGTCTGCGCAACGTCACCGACAAGGACAAGGCCCTGGCCTCGATGCGCCGGGTGCTGAAGCCGGGCGGCCGTTTGCTGGTCCTCGAATTCTCCAAGCCGCAGACTGAGTTGCTGACCAAGATCTACGACCAGTACTCGTTCAAGCTGCTGCCGCTGATGGGCAAGCTGGTGGCCAACGACGCCGACAGCTATCGCTATCTCGCCGAGTCGATCCGCATGCATCCGGATCAGGACACGCTGAAAGGGATGATGGAAAACGCCGGCCTCGCCCGCGTGCAGGTCTACAACCTGACCGGCGGAATCGTCGCGGTCCACCGCGGTTATCGCCTCGACTGAAATGCCGGCTCCTGCCCTTGTTTGCGCGACCGTCGAAGTTGCGCTGAACCGCTACCTGCGCCTGGAGCGCAGCGTGCTCGATGACTGCGCTGCGCTCGAAGGCAAGTCGATCGCCCTCGAAGCAGCCGATCTCGGCTGGATCTTCGTGATCGAGCCGATCGCCACCGGCGTGCGAGTCAGCAACATCGCCGAGGACGAGCCGGATGTGCTGGTGTCGGCACCGACCTTGCGTTTGATGAAGCTGGCGCTGAGCACGGTCAGCGGCCGTGAAGGTCTGCCCACCGGCCTCGAAGTGGTTGGCGATACCGAGCTGCTGAACCGCTTCAACGCCTTGCTGACCAAGGTCGGTTTCGATCCCGAGGAACTGGTCGCGAAAGTGATCGGCGATGGCGCGGCGCATCGGCTGGTCGGCGGGCTGAAGGGGCTGTTCGGCTGGGGTCGCAATGCCGCAGATCGCCTGAGCGTCGACGCCGCCGAATATCTCACCGAAGAAAGCGAAGACCTGGCCCGCGTGGCCGATGTCGAGGAATGGATGGATAGCGTCGACCAGTTGCGGGAAAGCGTGGATCGCTTCGAGGCGCGTCTCGCGCAAGCAGAGCAGCGGCGGAGCAAGACCTCGTGATCAAGGCAACGCCGCGCCTGTGGGCGATCTGGAAAGTCACGCGTCGCTACGGTCTGTCCGAGTTCTGGGGCGGCAAGCCTTCGTCGGACTCGCGCCCGCGTGGCGAACGCCTGCGGCTGGCGCTGCAGGAACTCGGGCCGGTGTTCATCAAGTTCGGCCAGGCGCTGTCGACGCGGCCGGACATCGTGCCGGTCGACGTGGCGACCGAGCTGGCCAAGCTGCAGGATCAGGTCGAGCCGTTCTCCGGCGCCGAAGCACGAGCGATCATCGAGCGCTCGCTCGGCAAGCCGATCGCCGAGCTGTTCCATGAATTCGACGAAACGCCGCTGGCTGCTGCCTCGGTGGCCCAGGTGCACACCGCGCGGCTGAAGCCGCAGGACGAGGGCGATCCCGGTTTCGAGGTGGTCGTCAAAGTGCTGCGCCCGGGCGTCATGGAGCGGGTCGAGAAGGATGTCGCGCTGCTGCGCGCGCTCGCCGAATTCGCCGAACGCTGGCATCCGCTGGGCAAGCGTCTGAGGCCGCGCGAAGTCGTTGCCGAATACGAGAAAGTGATCTTCGACGAGCTGGACCTGATGCGTGAAGGCGCGAATTGCTCGCTGCTGCGCCGCAACTGGCTGGGCTCGGAGCTGATCTATCACCCGATCGTGTTCTGGGATTTCACCCGCAGCAATGTGCTGGTGATGGAGCGCATTCACGGCGTCTCCCTGCGTCACCTCGATCAGCTGCGCGAGATGGGCGTGAACTTCCAGGTGCTCGCCGAGCGCGGCGTGGAGATCTTCTTCAAGCAGGTGTTCCGCGACAATTTCTTCCACGCGGACATGCATCCCGGCAACATCTTCGTCGACGTTTCCGACGTCCGGAAGCCGAGCTATCTGGCGGTCGATTTCGGCATCGTCGGCCAGTTGTCGCCGGCCGATCTGCGCTATCTCGCCGAGAACTTCCTGGCCTTCTTCAATCGCGACTACCGGCGCATCGCCGAGCTGCATCTGGAGTCCGGCTGGATTCCGGCTGATGTCCGTGCCGAAGACTTCGAAAGCGCGATCCGCACCGTCTCCGAGCCGATCTTCGGAAAACCGATCAAGGACATTTCCTTCGGCGTCTTCCTGCTGCGCCTGTTCGAGATCGCGCGGCGCTTCAACTATCAGGTGCAACCGCAGCTGGTCCTGCTGCAGAAGACCTTGCTGACCACCGAAGGTTTGGGCCGCCAGCTCTATCCCGAGCTTGATCTGTGGAAGACCGCGAAGCCGATCATGGAGCAGTGGATGTGGAACCGGATCAACCCGGCGGCCACCTTCGCGCGGCTGCGCAAGGAAGGGCCGCAGCTGGCCGAAGCACTGCCGGAACTGGCGCAGAACGCGATGAAGTTCCTCGCCAAGGGCGGCGCGCTGCCCAGCCATACACTCGATGCCTCCGGCGTCGAAGCGCTGCGCAGCGAGCTGCGTGCGTCGACGCGGAAAAGCCTGCACGCCGCGATCGGCGGTACCGCCTGGGTGGCTGGCGTGGCGCTGTACGGAATGGCCTCGCTGAACGCGGCAACGCCGTCGACCGCAGTGATCGCCGCCAGCCTGCTGTTCGCCGGCGTCGGCCTCTGGGGCTGGGTGCGGGCGTTCCGCTGAGATGGCCGGCACGGTGAAGGAGATTGCCGAAGGTCCCTCGCCCGAACAGGTGCGCGAACTGGTCGCCTACTGTGACAAGGCCGCCTGGTGGCTCGACGACTGTCTGACCGTGCCCGGCACCCGCTTCCATTTCGGGCTCGACGCGATCGCTGGCCTGATTCCGTTTGCCGGCGATGCGCTGGCGGCGGGTGTTTCGGTGGTGACCATCACCCGCGCCGCCCGCATCGGCGTACCGCGCAGCGTGCTGATGCGGATGGGCCGCAATGTCGTGATCGACTTCGCGGGCGGCCTGATTCCCGGCATCGGCGATGCCTTCGATGCGGTGTTCAAGTCGCACCGTCGCAACTTCGCGCTGCTGCACAAGGAATACGCACCGATGCTCGCGCCGATTGCCGCGCGACGCCGGGCGCCGCTGTGGTTGCGGGTGGGTGGCGCGCTGATGATTGCTGCGATCGGCTACGGCCTGTGGCACTGGATCAGCAGCTGAGGCCGCCGCTGTAGGTCGGGCCATGCCCGACCGCGGCACCGCAACAGCGTCGCCCGAGGGGCGACCTACAACCGGCGCCACAAACAAAAGAACGCCGGCACGGAGCCGGCGTTCTTTTGTTCCCGCGAAGCTTTAAAGGAGCTTCAGCGGTTCTGCGTGATGCTCAGACCTTTCAGCAGGGTCAGTGCTTCATACAGCTCGTAATCGTTGACCGGCAGATCGGCGACATTGATCGGTTCCTCCTTCTTGGCGTCCTTGTCCTTCGCCTTGTCGCCTTCCTTGGTCTTCTCGTCGGACTTGCCGTCCTTCGTCTTGGTCTCTTCCCGCTTGGCGTTCGGGTTGTCGAGACGGCCCTTGAGATCGGCCTCGTGCACGCCTTCGCCGAATTCCGAAGGATCGAGCTTCGACACCTTGAACGGCTGGATGGTGACGTCCGGGACGATGCCTTCGGCCTGGATCGAGCGGCCGCTCGGCGTGTAGTAGCGCGCCGTGGTGATCTTGATCGCCGAATCATTGTTCAGCGGCAGGATGGTCTGCACCGAACCCTTGCCGAACGTCTTGGAGCCGATCAGCACGCCGCGCTTCTGATCCTGCAACGCACCGGCAACGATTTCCGCGGCCGAAGCCGAGCCCCCGTTGACCAGCACCACCAGCGGCTTGCCCTCGAGCGCATCGCCGACCGAAGCATCGAACTCGCGGGTCGAATCGGCATCGCGGCCCTTGATGCTGACGATCGCGCCCTTGTTCAGGAACTCGTCGGAGACATCGACAGCGGCGGTCAGCAGGCCGCCCGGGTTGTTGCGCAGATCGAGCACCAGGCCCTTCAGCTCGCCGGCCTTCTTCAGCTTGGCGAGTTCTTCGGACAGGTTCTTGCCGGTCGTCGCGGTGAACTGCGAGATGCGGATGTAGCCGTAGCCCGGCTCGATCGAGCGGCCGCGCACCGAAGCGACCTTGATGTAGTCACGCTTCAGTTCCAGCACCAGTGGTGCCGGTGCGTTCTCGCGAACCAGCGTCAGCACGATCTTGGTACCCGGATCGCCGCGCATCTTCGAGACGGCATCTTGCAGGGTCAGACCCTTCACCGGCGTGTCGTCGATCTTGACGATCAGATCGCCCGCCTTGACGCCGGCTTTCGCGGCCGGCGTGTCGTCGATCGGCGACACCACCTTGACCAGACCATCCTTCAGCTGCACCTCGATGCCGAGGCCGCCGAACTTGCCGGTGGTCGAAGCGTTGAGTTCCTTGTATTCCTCCTTGTCGAGGTAGGAGGAATGCGGATCGAGGCCGGATAGCATGCCGCGCACGGCGTTCTCGAGCAGCGTTTCATCCTTCACCGGCTCGACGTAATCGCTCTTCACGCGATTGAGAATCTCGACGAAGGTCTGCAGATCCTTCAGCGGCAAGGTTTCGGCGGGCAGCTGCTTTTCGGCGAACACGCTGTGGGTCAGCGTGGCGCTGACACCGAAGACGACACCAGCCAGCAAGGCCAGGGAAACGCGGGTCGATGAGGACATGATTTACTTCAGTTAGAGGGATATGCAGCGCTTTTTTGAATGTATCACAGCACCTTCAGCAGACCCCGGCCGCGCCGCTTCGTTCAGCCGGGAGGCCGCGCTGGTCCGCTTCAAGGGCCCAGCCAGTCGCGCGGGTCCTGCGGCTCGGTACCGCGCCGCACTTCGAAGTACAGGCCGCTGCGCTCGTAGCCGCCGGTGTTGCCGACTGCCGCGATGACTTCGCCGGCCGCAACCTGTTCGCCAGCGGCCGTGGCGACCGTTGCGTTGTGGCCGTACAAGGTGAAGAAACCCTTGTCGTGCTCGATGACCACGATCAGGCCGTAGCTCGACAGCCAGCCGACATAGGCCACCCGCCCCGCTGCACTCGCCCGCACCGGCGTGCCTTCGCCGGCCGCGATCCACAGACCTTTCCAGAACAAGCGGCCGTCGCTCTTGCTGTCGCCGTACTCGGCCAGGATGCTGCCACGCAGCGGCCAGGCCAGGACGCCGCGCATCTTCGGAAACGCTTTCTTCGAGCCGGACGGCCTGGCCGGTGCCGGCACGGCTTTCAGCGCTTCGCGCAGCTTGCTGAGCAGCGCCTGGATCTCCTTCTCGCTGCTTTGCAGCGCTTTCACCTTTTCGCCAGCGTCGGCGATCTTGGCGTCGAGTGCGGCCACCGCCTTCTTGCGTTCGCTGCGATCGTTTTCCAGTTCGGCCAGCGCGCGCTGGCGCGTGGTCTGCAGTTTCTGCAGCGTGGCCCGCTCGGTCTCGACTTTCACCTCCTCGACGCTGACGGCGGCGATCTCGGCGTTGATCTCGTCCATGTTCCGGGCGCTGGCCCGGTTCAGATAATCGAAATAGGTCAGCAGACGGCCGATGCGATCCGGCTCTTCCTGGCTGAGCAGCAAGGCCGTCGAACCACCCTGGCCGGCGACATAGGCCGAACGCACCTGGCGCGCCAGACGCTCGCGCGCCTGGACCAGCCGCGCCTCGGCCGCCGCCCGGCTGGCCTGCGCGGCGCGCAGACGCGCGTCCTGCTCGTCGACCTGGGCGGCGAGCTTCTTCAACTGCGCCTGCGATTCGGCGATCTTGCGTTCGGCCGTTTCCACCGCTTGGCGCTGCGTACTCTGGGCAGTGCGATCACGGTCGATGCTCTGATTGGCAGCGCCGATCTTGGCCCGCACCCGGTTCAGATCCTCCGAACCGGCCTTGAGTTTGGTGGCGGTGTCGTTGGCGGCCTCAAGCGGCGCCGACACGGCAAAAGCGAGCAGCAGCCCGATGGCAACGGCGCGCAAACGAGACAAGCAAAAGGCTGCCTTCAAAGGGGTTCGGCTTTCCGGGGGTGGCATCGGGTGCGATAATCCCAGAGCAACACCCCCTTGTTCAAATGCGCGCCTCCCTTGACCGACCAATTGCTGACCTTCGTGCAGGCTCACCTGCTCCTGTTTCTCGCCCTTGGCATCGCCAGCGCGGCGCTGATTGCCAATGAAGTGCATGGCACCTTGCAGGGCGGCAAACGCCTGGCGCCGAAGGACGCCGTGCGCCTGATCAACGACCGCGATGCGCTGGTCGTCGATGTGCGGCCGCCGGCCGACTTCAAGAAAGGCCATCTGCTGCACGCGCTGAATCTGCCGCTGGCGAAGCTCGCCGAGCGCGCCGCCGAGATCGGCAAGGACAAGACGCGGCCGGTGATCGTCTACTGCGCGCTCGGCTCCAGCCAGAGCGAAGCGGCGGCCAGCCTGCGCAAACTCGGCCATACCGAGGTCTACCTGCTGCGCGGCGGCCTCAACGGCTGGATGAGTGCCAGCCTTCCGGTCACCGCCAAGTAGAAGCCAACCCGTTCCCTCCCGAAAAGCGTCGCAATAGCCGCCGCACACCGGCGCGAGGTTCTTGCCATGAAGCCGGTCACCGTCTATTCGACCCGCGTCTGTCCGTACTGCATGCTCGCCAAGCGTCTGCTCGGCAACAAGGGCGTGAGCTACCAGGAAATCATGGTCGACCAGAACGACAGCCTGCGCGCCGAGATGATGCAGCGCAGCGGCCGCCGCACCGTTCCTCAAATCTTCATCGGCGACCGCCATGTTGGCGGCTTCGACGATCTCGCCGCGCTCGACCGCGCCGGCCAGCTCGATCCGCTGCTGCGCGAAGGCTGAGCCGATTTCTGGCGCCACCAGCCGCACCGCATCACCGCTTCACATCCGCAACCTGCATCCACCGTCCGCACGATCATTGAATTCATGAGCACTCCGAACCCGGTTCCGCCGTCCGTCCCCACCGTCGAAGACGCACCTGCCCGTCAGGTCTTCCTGCAGCGCCTGTTCCTCAAGGACGCCTCGCTGGAAATGCCGAACGCGCCGCGCATCCTGACCAACGAGACGCCGCCGGCGATCGACGTGCAGGTCGGCACCGCGATCGACATGCTCAACCCCGGCATCTTCCAGGTCATGCTGCAGGTGACGGTCACCGCCAAGATCGGCGAAGAAACGGCGTTCCTGGTTGAAGTCCATCAGGCCGGCATCTTCCAGCTCGCCAACTTCCCGGACGGCGGCGAACTGCAGCATGTGCTCGCCGCGTACTGCCCGAGCGTGATCCTGCCGTTCGCCCGCGAAGCGATCGCCAACCTGATCAGCCGTACCGGCTACCCGCCGGTGATGCTGCAGCCGATCAACTTCGACGCGCTGTACGCCCAGCACCTCGCCCAGCAGGGCGCGAACGGCGTCAACGGCGCTGCGCCGACGACGGTTCAGTAAGCGGCAACCCAAGAATCCAGACGGTGCCCGCGCCTTCCGGCGCGGAGCATCGCGATGATTGATGCGGGGGAGAAGCATGCCTGAGCAAATCCCGGTCGGCGTACTCGGTGCCGGCGCGTTCGGCACGGCGCTGGCCATCCAGTTGGCGCGTCGCGGCGCACCCGCGTTCCTGTGGGGACGCGATGCGACGACGATGGCAGCGATGCAGGAAAGCCGTGAAAACAGCGGCTATCTGAAAGGCTGCGCGCTGCCGGCGCGGCTGATAGCGACCAGCGATCTCGCCCGCGTGGTTGCCGAATCCGGCGACATCGTCATTGCCACGCCGAGTCACTCGCTACGCGAAACCTGCGAGCGGCTCAGTGCCCTGCTGCGTCCCGAGCAGGGCATCGCCTGCGCAGCGAAAGGTCTGGAGCCGGGCAGCGGACGGCTGGCTCATGAAGTGATCGGCGCCGCACTCGGCGTCACCCGCAGTGTCGCGGTGATCTCCGGCCCGACCTTCGCGAAGGAACTGGGCCTGGGCCTGCCAACGGCGGTGACGGTGGCCTCGAACGATCCGGCGTTCGCCGAGCGGATGGCGCTGCGTTTTCACGGCGACGGCTTCCGCGCCTACACCTCGGGCGATCTGGTCGGTGTCGAGATCGGTGGTGCGGCGAAGAACGTGCTGGCGATCGCGGTCGGCATTGCCGACGGTCTTGGCCTCGGTGCCAACACCCGCGCGGCGATGATCACCCGCGGCCTGAACGAGATCACCCGGCTGGCCACGGCGCTCGGCGCCGAAGCGGAAACGCTGATGGGCCTGTCCGGCCTCGGCGATCTGGTGCTGACCTGCACTGACAACCAGTCGCGCAACCGCCGCTACGGCATCCAGCTCGGCGAAGGCGCGACGCCGGAGCAGGCAAAGGCGGCGATCGAAGGCGTGGTCGAAGGTGTACGCGCCGCACCGGAAGTGCTGCGGCTGGCGCATCGGCTCGGCGTCGACATGCCGCTGCTGGAAATGGCCGGTGCGGTGATCGCTGGCCAGGTATCGCCGATCGAAGCGCTGAAGCGGCTCGCCGAAAGGCCGTTGCGCGCAGAGTTGGGCTGACGCTGCTCAGAGCCGCCGCAGCAGCGACTCGACCATCAGCGGCACACCCTGAATGATCTCGACCGCCTGCAGGCGTTCACGCATCGTCTGCAGCGCCGCCGTGTCGCCAAGCAATTGCAGCGTCTTGTCAGCGATGTCGTCGACCTGTGGCTGCGCCGCCACGGTCCAGCCTCGGCTGGCGAAGTCATCGACCCGCAGGCTCTGATCGCTGCCGCCGAGCGGCATCGAAATCGTCGGCACCCGAACGCTGATCGCCTGGTTGATCAGATGGCCACCACCGGTGACGACGATCGTCGCCCCGCGCATCAGCGCAATCAGCTGGCCTTGCGGCTGCGGCGGCAGCACGGTGACTTGCCGATCGCCGGGCTCCTCACCAGAAACGGGCTGGCCGATCGCCAGCACTGACATGCCGCTGGCCCTGGCGACGCTGTCGGCCGCTTCGATGAACAGCTCGGCGGTGGTCCGCCCATCGATCCGATAGGTACCGCCACCGGGTATGAACAGCAGATACGGCGCTGACGGTGCGAGTGCGGCCACCGCGTCTTCGAGCTGGCAGACATCGAACAGCACGCGTCGGGTGCTGCTGATCCGCGCCAGCACGCGTTGCCAGGAGCTGAACGCCGGCCGGCCGAGCAGATAGCGCTGGTGCCAGTGTTCGTCGAGCGACCACAGCCAGTCGGCGCGGAAGGTCTTGCCGCAGGTGCCAGGTTCATCGCTGATGCAGACGCTGCGGATCTTCAGCCGTCGACACAGGCGCAGCATGCTGCCGCGGCAGGTCTTGTCGAACACGACGATCGTCGGCTTCAGCCGCGCCAGCTCGCGGGCGTGGAACTGCTGACGCTGCTCGTCCGGCAGATTGCTTTCGATGTGCGGGAACGGCAGCAGCGGCCGCAGGCGGCAGGCCTTCGGCATCAGGAATTCGATGCGCACCGAGGCATCGGCGGCGTGCAGCGCGGTCGCCACCGTCAGCAGCCGGAAGAACTCGCCGGTGCCACCGCCCTGGTGCTGCGGCACGAACAGCACGACACGCGAAGTGCTCACGCTGCTTCCGTCACCGGCAGCAGACGCAACGCCGCTTGGACCAGGGTTTCGGTGGCGATGCCGTACAGGCCATCGTCACGGGATTCCGGCGCCACGAAGGCGTGGTGCCGTTCCGGATCATCCGGAAACCAGTTGTTCAGATGGTGATTGGGCCGGAACCAGGACACCGACGGCGTGCCGGCAACGCGCGCCACATGCAGGCCACCGGAATCCGGGCCGACGTGCAGCACAGCGCCCTGCATCACCGACAGGAAGGCCGGCACATCGAGCGTGCCGTCGAAGACTCGCCAGGGCTTGAAGTCGATGCCGGCGACCAGCGTCGCCAGCCGTTCCCGGCCGCGCGCCGTGGCATTGCCGGAGACGACGATGCGATGGCCCGGCAGGCGCGCGTGCAGCTGATTCCAGAGCGCGATCATCTGCACCATCGGCAAGTCACGGCGGTCGTCCGAGGCGCTGGCGCTGAGATGCAGGTAGCCGTCCTCGTCGACGCCGGCAGCGCGGCGCAGGCCGGTGTCGATGGCCACCGGAAACTCCGGCGCATCGCCGTCCAGGCCCAGCTGCCGGAATGCATTCCAGCGGCTGCGGTACATCGGAATCTCGTGGTAGGGCGCATCGACCACCGCGTTCAGCAGCCAGGGCTGCCAGCGCCACCGCTTGTTCGCATCCGCCTTGCGGGCCACGCGCAAGGCCGCGCCACTGAAGCCGGCGAAGGCGCAGGCGTGATTGCTGCCGGTGATCGCGATCACGGCATCGGCCTTGAGGCCGCGCAGCCAGCCGAGGAAGGCCAGATCGCCGCCCAGGCCGCGCTTCACGTACAGATGCGTGTGATTGATCCACGGCGTCAGCGGCCCGTAGAAGGCGGCGGTGCTGACCACGTGCAACTCGGCCCGCGGCGCGCTTTGTCGGATCAGCCACAGCGTGGGCAGGCTGTGGATGTGATCGCCGAGGCCGCCGAAATCGAGCACCACGACGCGACGCGCCGCCTGCAGCAGGTCCTTCGCCGCAAGACTCATCCCGCACTCCGGCATCGTTTCAGCGCCGCGATATGCGCAGCCAGACCCAGACCGTGACGAGCGACGAAACCGGGCGCAACGCGATGCGGTGCGGCGCAGGCCAGCCGCAGCGCGGCGAGGATCGCCGGCGCGCTGATCTCGTCGAGCTTCAGGCCATCGTCGGCGTCCATCAACTCGGCAACGCCGGCATCGCTGCCGATGATCGCCGGCGTGCCGCAGGCCAGCGATTCAGCGATCACCAGGCCGAACGGCTCGTAGCGCGACGGCAGCACCGTCCAGTCGGCCGCGGCGTACAGCGCCGGCATGTCGTCGACATAGCCGAGCGGCGTGACCCGCGGCGGCAATTCCTTGCGCGCCGCGCGGCCGGCGACCAGCAGGCGTGCGCGCGGCTCATCGAGCTGCGCAAACGCATCGAGCAGCGGACCCAGACCTTTGCGGGCGTGGTCCATCGACGGAAAGACGAAAGCGATGTCATCCGCCTTCAGTCCAAACGCCTGCCGGGCCACGGCGCGAGCCCGGTCATCGCGCGGCGCGAAGCGCTGTTCGTCGACCGGCGGATAGATCACCCGCAAGCGATCGATGGTGTCCGGATAGAACGCGCGAATCTGCGCCGCCAGAGTCGCGGAGTGGGCGACGACGGTTTCCGCGCTGTCGAGCATCGCCCGTTCCAGCCGCGTTTCGCGGCGATCGTGTGCGGAATCCGGCCGCTGCATCGCCGCGCAGAAACCGGGATGAGTGCCGCCGTTGATCGCGAGGTGATGACCCCGCGTGCGCGCCAGCGAGATCACCAGCGGATAACGCTCGGTCAGTTCCAGCCGGGCGATGCGCGAAGCGAACACGCGGTTGCGGAACGCGCGCGGCAGCGGCAGGGGCAGCAGGCGATAAGCGTTGGCGCCGAGGGCGCGCGCCCAGTCGCCATCGACTTCGCGCGCCCAGACATCGACGGTGTCACCGGCCGCACGAAAGCCGCGCACCAGATCGGCGAGGTAGGACTCCATGCCGCCGCCGCGACGCAGGCTGTAATGGACGAGGGCGACCTTCATGCCGGCAGCCGCAGCAGCGTGGCGATGCCGCCGAGCATCACCGGAATGCCGTTGGCGACCTTCAGCTTGGCCAGCGTTTTCCTCAGCGCCTGTTCGCGTGCCGGATCGCCGAGCAGCGCTTGTGCGGCGGCGACTAGTGACGCGGTATCCGGCGTCGATTCCAGCACCCAGCCGGCATCGCGGTAAGCGGCGATCCGTCCCGGTTGATCGGTGCCGCCGAGTGCCGCGGCAACGCTGATCGCGCCGCAGGCCAGCGCCTGATCGAGGCTATGGCCGCCATTGGTGACCACCAGCCGCGCCTTGCGCATCAGGCCCATGAAGGTGGCCTGCGGCACTTCGACGAGGCAATGCACCTGCGACTCGCCGGCTTTCGCAGTCGCAAGCTGGGCGTACAGCGGGCCGAGAATCATCAGGCAGGGCAAACCGGATTGCGCCTGCAACTGCTCGGCAGCTTCGAGGAAGATTTCCGCGACCGGCCGATCACCGATCCGGTAACCGCCACCGCCAGGGGAGAACAGCACGTAGTCCTGATCGAGCAGCGGCTGCACGCTGGCTGGCAGGGCTGTGAAATCGGGCGCGGCGTCGGAGAAGCAGGTATCGAACACTCGACGCCGGGTGCGGCCGAGACGATCGAGCAGGCGCTGCCAGGGCGTGAATGGCGCGGCGGTAAGGTCCTCGCGCTGATGCCAGTGCTCGTCGAGCAGCCACAGCCAGTCGAGCCGGAACGCCTTGCGCCGGCCGCCGACCAGGCTGGTGACATAGGCGGTGCGGATGCCGAGCCGGCGGCAGTGGCGCAGGGTCGGACTGCGGCAGGCGGAATCGAAGATCACCAGATCGGGCCGCAGGCGCTCAATGTGTTCGAGATCGAATGCGCCCTTGGTCGCCGCCTCGCCGTCATGGCAAAGGCTCGGGAACGGTGCGTCGGTTCGGGTGCCGGGCCCGCCGGGCAACAGGAATTCGATGCGCATCTGCGGCCAGCGCGCTTTCGTCGCCTGCGCCAGCAGCACGGCGCGCACGAACTCGCCGTAACCACCTCGGCCATACGCGGGAACGAACAGGATGAAGGGCTGCGCGGACACGTCGGCGTGGAAAGGAACGAGGGCATGCGGGAACCGGGCTAGATTATCGCAGTACCGCCTGCCCTCCTGATCACCCCTTGAATCCGCCACAACGCCTTCTCGTCATCTGCCTGCGCCGGCTCGGCGACGTGCTGCTGGCAACACCGCTGATCCGCAGCCTGAAGCAGGCGTATCCGAACGCCGAGATCGACGCGCTGGTGTTCGCGCCGACTGCCGGCGTGCTGGCCGGCAATCCCGATCTGCACGAAGTGATCGCGATGCCGAAGCAGGGCCAGCTCGCACTTCTCCGGCGGCTGTGGCGGCGCTACGACCTGGCAGTGGCGGTGACCAATAGCGACCGCGCCCATTACGCCGCCTGGATCGCCAGCGACCGACGTGTCGCCGTCGGCTCGCTGAACACGCGCTGGAAGCACTGGCTGCTGAAGACCATCGTCATCCACGATCCGACGCGGCTGCATACCGTGGTGCAGAGCCTGCTGCTGGCCGATGCGCTCGGCATCGCCCGAGTGCCGGAGGTGGTGCCGCCCAGACCGGCCGATGACTCGGCGCTTGATGCGGTGCTCGGAGCAGGCTGGCGCCATCGACCCTACGCGGTGCTGCATCCGCAGCCGATGTACCGCTACAAGGCCTGGACCGATGACGGCTGGCGGGCGCTGATCCGCTGGCTGGCCGCGCAGAGTTTGAGAGTCGTCATCAGCGGCGGGCCGGCCGAACACGAGCGGGCGGCGGTCAGCGCGCTGCTGGCCGGGCTCGATCTACCGGAAGGCAGCGTCATCGATGTCTCCGGTCGCCTGCCGTTCGCCGCACTCACCCCGATGATCGAAGCCGCGCGCCTGTTCGTAGGCCCCGATACCTCGGTGACTCATCTCGCCGCCGCCTGCAACACGCCGACCCTGGCGCTGTTCGGCCCGTCGAGCCCGGTCGCCTGGGGGCCGTGGCCGCAGGGCTGGGATGGCGAGGCCGACAGCCCCTGGCGGCTGGCGGTGCCGTTCCAGCGCATCGGCAACACTGGCATCCTGCAGGGCGATCACGGCCGGCAGATCGGCTGCATTCCCTGCCTGCAGGAAGGCTGTGAACGCCACACCGCCAGCCCTTCGGATTGCCTCGATCGAATGAGCTCGGCGCGGGTGATCGCTGCAGCGGCTCAGCTGTTGGGTTCGCGAGCACCCGCATAAGCCAGCTGGCGCCAGGCTTCATAGACAGCCACGGCCACCGCGTTCGACAGGTTCAGGCTGCGCATGCCCGGCTGCTGCGGCAAATAAACACGCCGCTCCGGCGAAACCGTTTCGATCAGGCTGTCCGGCAGCCCGCGTGACTCGGCGCCGAACAGCAACACATCGCCGGCTTGCCACTGCACCTGGTCATAACGCTGGCTGCCCTTGGTGGTGAACACGAACCAGCGTGCATTGCCGGTGGCGGCACGCAGGGCGGCGACATCGTCATGCACCTGCATCGCGGCGTGCTCGTGGTAGTCGAGCCCGGCGCGGCGCAGCTTGGCGTGATCCAGGGTGAACCCGAGCGGCCGCACCAGATGCAGCGCAGTGCCGCTGTTCGCGCACAGGCGAATGACGTTGCCGGTGTTCGGCGGAATTTCCGGCTCGATCAGCGCAACCTGGATCATCGCAACGCCCCGGGCAGTCGCGGCCGATTGACACCACCTCTACCCCCGCCTAGGCTGCCTTTCTGCAATTTTTCAATCATTTCGAGAATGTCATGGCGATCGCTTCCCGCAGTCTGAGTGTGCTGGCTGGCGCCGTATTGTCGCTGGCGGCGGCCTCGGCGAGTGCCCAAAGCAGTGGCACCAACGGCAGCGGCTACGAAGTCGACAACACCGGCGCGCCATCAGGCATGGCCATGGCCGCCGATCTGCTGATCGCCCGGCCGCTGGGCCTGGCAGCGACCCTGCTCGGCACGGCAGTGTTCGTCGTCTCGCTGCCGTTCCAGGCCTTGGCCGGCAACTTCGCCGATCCGGCCCAGTCGCTGGTCGTCGAACCGGCGACCTTCACGTTCACCCGTCCGCTCGGCCAAGGCGTGAATTGAAGCGTCAACTGACCTCGCCATAGCGCGGTCATCCCGGCGAAAGCCGGAATCCGGAGCCCGACGCACAAACCCCTGATTCCGAACAACGGAATCAGGGGTTTTTCATTTCACACTGACTTCAGTACCGTAATTCGCTGGACTACGCCGAAGCCAGATACAGCAGGTTTATCAATAACTTAGGCGCGTTCATCATATGCCGGTGCTTTCTGAAACCTGATCCGGCTTCCTGCCTCGTGGCTCCCATGTGGCCCCTGGAAACCGGGTCTTTCCGAGGAGTCATCGTGGCAAAAATCAAGCTCACCAAGTCCGCAGTGGATGCGGCACAACCCCAGGCGCAGGCCGTCGAACTGCGGGACACGCTGGTGCCCGGCTTCCTGTGCAAGATTACACCAGCGGGCCGCAAGGTGTTCATGCTCCAGTACCGCACGAACGCCGGCGAGCGCCGCAAACCCGCTTTGGGCCTGTATGGCGAACTGACCGTCGAGCAGGCCCGCTCGCTGGCCCAGGAATGGCTGGCCCAGGTACGCCGGGGCGGCGACCCGGCCGCCGACAAGGCGGCGGCGCGCAAGGCGCCCACGGTCACGGAACTGTGCGTGAAGTTCATGGAGGATCACTCCAAGCAACGCAACAAGCCCAGCACCCGCCGGGGCTACCAGGGCGTCATCGACCGCTGCATCGTCCCCTTCCTGGGCCGCATCAAGGTTCAGGACGTGAAGCGCCCGGACGTGGCCGGGGCGATGAAGAAGATGGCGCACAAGCCCGCCGAGGCGAACCGCGCTTTCAGCGTCATGCGCAAGATGTTCAACCTGGCCGAGGTCTGGGGTTATCGGCCGGACGGCACCAACCCATGCCGCCACGTCCCGGTGTACCCCGACGGCAAGGCCACCCACCTCATCAGCGACGAGGACATGGGCAAGCTGTTCCGGCACCTTGACGGTATCGAGGCCGAAGGGCTGGAGAACTACGTCATCCCGCTGGCGATCCGCCTGCAATTCGAGTTTGCCGGGCGGCGCTCCGAGATCATCTCGCTGGAATGGGCATGGGTGGATCTGGACAACCGCCGCGTGGTCTGGCCCGATAGCAAGACAGGTGGCATGTCCAAGCCCTTGAGCGAGGAAGCCTACCGGCTGCTGTCCACCGCGCCGCGCCGGGACGGCTGCCCCTACGTGCTGCCGTCGCCGAACGACCCGGCCAAGCATCTCACCGAGGGCGAGTATTACGGTGCCTGGTGCCGCATCCTGAAGGCGGCGGGCGCTACGCACGTGGGCACGCATGGCATCCGCCACCGTTCGGCCACTGACATCGCCAACTCGGGGATTCCGGTGAAGGTGGGCATGGCGCTGACGGCGCACAAGACCGTGGCGATGTTCATGCGGTACGTCCACACGGAGGACGATCCGGTGCGGCAGGCCGCCGAGCTGGTGGCGAACCGGCGCAAGACGATCACCGGGGCGCAACGCACCGAGCAGGCGTCCGCATGAACGGCAAGATGCCGTCGGCTGCGGCAGGCGCGGCGTTGCCAGCCTTTCGTGTCGGAAATCAGGCCCGCCGAATTGTCGCGACGCTGTCGCGACAATTCGAGCGTGGGTCACCAAGCCTTGCAGCAAGGTTGTCACTTGACAACCTTGCGCATCATCCCCATACTGGAGGTCGCTGATGGCCCGTTCCTCTCACCCGAAGAAAGAGGTCGAGGATGCGCTGCGACACGCCGAAGGGCAAGGCTGGCGTGTCGAAGTCGGCGGTAGCCATGCCTGGGGGCGGATGTACTGCCCGTACAACGATGAGGAATGCCGTTGCGGCGAGTTCTGCATTACCAGTGTATGGAGCACGCCGAAGAACCCCGGCAACCATGCCCGCGCCTTACGGCGCGCCGTGGACAACTGCACCATGGACCGCCAGCAGCGCGAGGCGGATGACGATGGCACCCAGGAATAGCGCGATGGAATACACCTTTACCCTCAAATACCAGCTCACCGATGACGACCGCGATTCGCAGACACTGGTCGAGCGCCTGGGTGAAGCCGGCTGCGACGATGCCCTGGTCGGCATCGGGCAGCCGGGGCGGCTGGCGCTGGAATTTACCCGCGAGGCGGTGGATGCAGATGAGGCAGTGCGCAGCGCGCTGGCCGATGTGCGCCGTGCCGCACCCTCGGCCCGGCTGATCGAAGTGGCGCCTGATCTGGTTGGGCTGACCGATGTGGCCGACATCGTGGGCGTGTCGCGGCAGAATATGCGCAAGCTGATGCTGGCCCATCCGGGTAGCTTCCCGGCGCCGGTGCATGAGGGCAGCGCGTCGATCTGGCATCTGGCGGATGTGCTGGGCTGGATGCAGGCCAAGGGCGGTTATGCCCTGGCGCGGGAGGTGCTGGACGTGGCGCGGGCCGCCCTGCAGGTCAACGTGGCCAAGGAAGGCCGGCGCTTGCCGCGCCTGGCGTTCGAGGAACTGGAAGCGCTGGTGGGCTGATGAAAAGCAGACCCCATGACGAAGCGATGGCCGAGCTGTACCGCAGCGACCCGGCGCTCGCGCTCGAAGTCATCAACGGTGTTCTGGAGGACGGCGACCAGGCCGAACTGCCGACTGTGCTGCGCCAGATGGCGCGGACGTTCGGTGCTGACGCTCGATCTTCCGCAGCCGATGAATTCTCGTATCGCTGATACGAGAATTTCGGCTCGGAGGTGCCACCAGCTTCCCATCAGAAAAGGTCGTCCTCGCACGCTTGCGGCGCTGTCGGACGATCCATTGATGGCTTCTTGACCATGGCCTCCAGTGCGTCAAGGGCCGCTTCGCGGAGCTTTCGGACGCGGGGCAGCAAATCGAACAGGGACAGCCCGAGCTGTGGCGACAGCAGTTCGACGATCAGCCGGTAATGCTCGTCCTCCCGCAAAACTTTCGTCTGGAACAACAGCCAAAAGCAGGACTCGCCCAGTTCCTGCCTGGAGGGCAAGTCCTCTATGGACCGCGACTCAGCGGCCTCGATGTAGGTGTCCACGATGGCTTCTGCCTCAAGCCACAATTCCGAAGCCGTCTCGTCATCGACGGGTTCCTTTTCTGCGAGCTCCCTGATATGCGCAAACGCAGCGGCCTCATCGGCCTGCTTGTAGACCTTGCTGCTGGAAATTCCCATTCTGTTCTCCGATCCGTTTCTGTCGCTGCGATGGCGCATCAGATTAGCGTCACGACGGATTGGTGAGTGAAGTGCTTGTTTTTTAGGGGGAGTGTTCAGATAGCCGTCTGCTGGACGCGCCGGCTCAGTGCTTCCGCACTTTCCTTGCGCTCGCTGTAGCGGTCCACGAGGTACGGCGCCGCATCGCGCGTGAGCAGGGTGAACTTCATCAGCTCCTCCATCACGTCCGCGATGCGGTCATAGTAGGCCGAGGGCTTCATGCGCCCGGCCTCGTCGAACTCCTGGTACGCCTTGGCGACCGAGGACTGGTTGGGGATGGTCAGCATCCGCATCCAGCGGCCCAGCACGCGCATCTGGTTGACGGCGTTGAAGGACTGCGAGCCGCCCGAGACCTGCATCACCGCCAGCGTCTTGCCCTGCGTCGGGCGCACTGCGCCGGCCGACAGCGGAATCCAGTCGATCTGCGTCTTCATCAACCCCGTCATGGCCCCATGGCGCTCGGGCGAACTCCACACCATGCCTTCGGCCCACTGGGCCAGCTCGTGCAGTTCCTTGACCTTGGGATGGTCGGCGGGTGCATCGTCCACCAGTGGCAGGCCCGAGGGATTGAACATGCGCGTCTCACCGCCGAGCGCGCGCAGGATGCGAGCCGCTTCCTCAGCGGCCAAGCGACTGAACGAGCGCTCGCGTAGCGAGCCATAGAGCAATAGGAAGCGCGGCGCGTGCGTGGCGCGCTCGGGTGTCAGCAGCCGTTGGGTATCGGGCAGTTGGAATAGCGCGGTGTCGATATTGGGTAGGTCGATTCTGGATTCAGACACGGCGGCCTTCCGCGTCCACGACCGCTTCGCCGTCTTCCTTGTTGAACGCGCCGCGCTGTGATTGCGGCAGGATGTCCAGCACGGCCTCCGAAGGCCGGCACAGCCGCGTGCCCAGCGGCGTCACCACGATAGGGCGGTTGATCAGAATGGGATGCTGGAGCATGCAGTCGATCAACTGCGCATCGCTCCACTTCGGGTCATCGAGGCCGAGTTCCGCGTAGGGCGTGCCCTTCTCGCGCAATACCGCGCGCACCGGCACGCCCATGTCCGTGATCAGGCGTTGCAGGGTTTCGCGGTCGGGCGGTGTCTTCAGGTATTCGATGACCGTGGGTTCCTCGCCGCTGTTGCGGATCAGGGCCAGCACGTTGCGCGACGTGCCGCAGACGGGGTTGTGATATATCGTGATACTGCTCATGGGAAATGCCTTGCTTATCTGCGGGCAGGGTTCGGGCCGCACTCATACCAGCCCTTGCTTTGGTTGACGATCCGAACGACCAGCAGCATCACCGGCACCTCGATCAGCACGCCGACCACGGTGGCCAGCGCCGCGCCGGACTGGAAGCCGAACAGGCTGATGGCGGCCGCTACAGCCAGCTCGAAGAAGTTGGAGGCGCCGATCAACGCCGAGGGGCAAGCGATGCTGTGCTGCTCGCCGGCCTTGCGGCTGAGCCAATAGGCCAGGCCGGAGTTGAAGAACACCTGAATCAGGATCGGCACCGCCAGCATGGCGATGACCAGCGGCTGGCGGATGATGGCCTCGCCCTGGAAGGCGAACAGCAGCACCAGCGTGAGCAGCAGCGCCGCGATCGACAGCGGGCCGATGCGCTCCAGCGCCCGGTCGAAGGCGGCTTGGCCCTTGTTCAGCAGAGCACGGCGCCAGAGCTGGGCCAGGATGACCGGAATCACGATGTACAGGCCGACCGATACCAGCAGCGTGGCCCACGGCACCGTGATGGACGACAGGCCCAGCAGCAGGCCGACAATGGGCGCGAAGGCAAACACCATGATGGTGTCGTTCAGCGCCACCTGCGACAGCGTGAATACCGGATCGCCCCCGGTCAGCCGGCTCCAGACGAACACCATCGCCGTGCAGGGCGCGGCGGCCAGCAGGATGAGGCCGGCAACGTAGCTGTCGAGCTGGTCGGCCGGCAGCCACTGAGCGAAGACCTGGCGGACGAAGATCCAGGCCAGCAGCGCCATCGAGAACGGTTTGACCGCCCAGTTGACGAACAGCGTCACGCCGATGCCGCGCCAGTGCTGCTTGACCTGGCCCAGCGCACCGAAGTCCACCTTCAGCAGCATCGGCACGATCATGATCCAGATCAGCAGACCGACCGGCAGATTAACCTGGGCGATCTCCATGCGGCCAATGGCCTGAAATACGTTGGGTGCGAACTGGCCCAGCGCGATGCCGGCGACGATGCACAGCAGCACCCACACGCTCAGGTAGCGCTCGAAGACGCTCATGGTGGAGGTGGCCGGCACGCGGCCGGCCGTTTGGGTTCCAACACTCATCGCGCAGACCTCACTTCGTACCAATGCTGCGCAGCTCGTGCTGCAGCGACATGGCATCGAGCCGCTGCAATGGCAGCGACAGGAACAGCTCAATGCGCCGGCGCAAGGTCAGCGCCGCATCCGTGAACGCCTTGCGCTTCTGCTCGTCGGTGCCTTCAACGGCTGCAGGATCAGGCACACCCCAATGCGCTGACATCGGGCGCCCAGGCCATACGGGGCAGACCTCGCCGGCGGCGTTGTCGCACACGGTGAAGATGAAATCCAGCTCCGGTGCACCGGGCGCCGCGAACTCGTCCCAGTTCTTGCTGCGGTAGCCGGCGGTCGGCATGTGCAGCCGCTCCAGCGTGGCAAGCGCCAGCGGGTGGACTTCGCCCTTGGGGTGGCTGCCCGCCGAGTAGGCGCGAAAGCGCCCCTGGCCCAATTCATTGAGGATGCCTTCGGCCAGGATGGAGCGGGCCGAGTTACCCGTGCAGATGAACAGGGCGTTGTAGGTCTTGTTGGTGGTCATGGATGTCTCACATCAGCAGCAGGACGAAGCCGGCTTCACCGCAACGCCCACCGGCTTGCCGCGCGCCGGGGCGCAGCAGGCTGCGGCAGAACCCGTTGCAGGCGCCGCTTCGTTGAAGACCGGGATGCTGCCCAGCGTATGAAAGTGTTCCCAGGCCACGCCCTGCGGATCGGTGATCCAGTGCTTCTCGCTGCGCGCGTAGCAGCAGGTGGTGGTGCCTTCGTCGAGCAGCGCCATGTCGGCCGCCTCGGCGCGTGCCTTCAGCACGGCCAATTCCTCCGCATCGTCGGTCTGGATGCCCAGATGGTCGATGCCTGGTTTGTTGCCCCGTGTGGAGATAGCGAAGTTGACCGGCGGGTCTTCGAGCATCCACTTGGCGTAGTCGCCCTCGACACGCGCGGGCTGCGCGGCGAACAGTTGGGAATAGAAGCCGATGCTGCGGTTCAGGTCATCGACGTGCAGGTGAACGTGAAAGCGCTTCATGGGGAGATCCTTTCAGCAGGAAGTACAGGCAGAGGAGGAATCACTGACCTCGCATGTGCTGCCTTGGCAGCAGTGCTCGGTCAGGTAGCCGAGCAGTCCGTTCATCTGGGTGAAGTCGGCGCGGTAGATCAGGTTGCGGCCCTGCTGCTCGATGGTGACCAGGCCGGCATGGGCCAGCTCCTTCAGGTGGAAGGACAGGGAATTGCGGGCCACGTCGAGCTGGTCGGCGAGGGCGCTGGGTGTCAGCCCTTCGGGGCCGGCGACCACCAGGGCGCGGAAAACCCGCAGGCGCTGGGTGTGGGCCAGGGCGCCGAGGGCGGAAACGGCTTGGGTCTCTTTCATATTTCGATAATACAACATTTATTGAATTAATGTGCAAAAGGGCACTATCGCGCCGAATTGTGGCCATCCGGTCTTGATCCCATCGCGCCTCCGGCTCAATACCTTAAATCTGGTTCGCGCGCCGCGCTTGCCTGTCCGCCCCTTCGCCGCGAGGTGAACGGCCGAACTTCTCCGCTCAACAGCAGTGCAATGCCGCGATCAGCGGGCAGGACACATTGCCATGGTGCGCGTCGCATTCACCCACCAATTTCGACAATGCCGCCTCAATCCGTGTGAGGTCCACCAGGCGGGCGCGCACATCGGCCAGCCGCAGCGAGGCCAGCTCCGCCGCCTCATTGCAATGGGTGCCGTCCTCAAGTTTCAGAAGCTGGCCGATTTCATCCAGGCTGAACCCCAGGCGCTGGGCTGACTTCACGAACTTCACCCGCGCCACATCTGCCGGCCCGTAGCGGCGGATGCGGCCGTAGGCCCGCTCCGGCTGGGGCAACAAGCCCTTGAGCTGATAGAACCGGATCGTCTCCACATTGACTGTGGCCGCCTTGGCAAAGGCGCCGATGGTCAGATTGTCCGAGGCGCTTTCCATGACGCTTGACTCCGTAGTTGACTACGGAAGTAACCTTACAGCATCAAGCGAAGTCCCGGAAGGAAAACCATATGTCGGAACCCAAGAGCGGGCGTGGCGCCCTGGCCGCTGGCGGCCTCGCCGCCATTCTTGCGTTGGCCTGTTGCCTCGGCCCCCTCATCTTGGTCTTGCTCGGTTTCTCGGGCGCCTGGATCGCCAACCTGGCCGTGTTGGAACCCTACCGGCCGATTTTCATCGGCGCGGCCCTGATGGCGCTGTTTTTCGCCTGGCGCAGCATCTTCCGGCCGGTTCACGCCTGCAAGCCGGATGAGGTCTGCGCCGTGCCCCGCGTGCGGACGGCCTACAAGATCATTTTCTGGATCGTGGTCGCGCTGGTCTTGATTGCCCTCGCTTTTCCGTACGTCCTGCCGTTGTTCTATTGAGAGGAATCCACCGTGAAGAAACTTGCCACCGCTATTGCCCTGGCCGTTACCCTGGGCGCTCCGGCGTGGGCCGCCACCAAGACCGTCACACTGTCGGTGCCCGATATGACCTGCGCGTCGTGTCCGATCACGGTCAAGATGGCCCTGTTCAAGGTGGCCGGGGTCCAGAAGACCGAGGTCAGCTATGAAAAGCGGGAAGCCGTCGTGACCTTCGACGATGCCAAGACCAACGCCGGGGCCTTGGCCAAGGCCACCGCAAACGCGGGCTACCCCGCCACCGTCAAGCAGTGAGGTTGCCCGCCATGGCCGAAGCGATCGCCTTGCACATCGACGGCATGACCTGCGCGTCGTGCGCCGAGCACGTCAGAGAGGCGCTGGAGAAGGTGCCCGGGGTGCGCTCGGCCTCGGTGTCCTATCCGCGGCGACGGGCCGAGGTCGAGGCGGATGCGGACATGAACCATGGTCCGCTGGTCGCGGCGATGGCCGCGCTCGGTTACCGCGCACGGGTGTCCGACACGCCGAACAAGGCTGCGGGCTTGTTGGGCAAGGCGCTGGGCTGGCTGGGCAGCGAACCGAGTCACGGTGGTGGCGAGCGGGCGCTGCATGTGGCCGTGATCGGCAGTGGCGGCGCGGCGATGGCGGCGGCACTCAAGGCGGTCGAGCGAGGCGCGCGCGTGACGCTAATCGAGCGGAGCACCATCGGCGGCACCTGCGTCAATGTCGGCTGCGTGCCGTCCAAAATCATGATCCGCGCCGCGCACATTGCGCATCTGCGCCGGGAAAGCCCGTTCGATGCCGGCCTGCCGCCCACGCCGCCGTCCATTCTGCGCGAGCGGCTGCTGGCCCAGCAACAAGGCCGCGTCGATGCGCTGCGCCATGCCAAGTACGAAGGCATCCTGCAGAGCACCCCGGCTATCACCGTGCTGCATGGCGAGGCCCGTTTCATGAATGAAAACTGCCTGACCGTGCAACTGGCGGAAGGCGGTGAGCGCACGGTGGCCTTCGACCGCTGTCTCATCGCCACTGGTGCGAGCCCCGCGCTCCCGCCGATTCCTGGCTTGAAGGGCACTCCCTACTGGACCTCCACCGAGGCGCTGGCGAGCGATGCCATTCCCTCGCGGCTGGCCGTGATCGGTTCGTCGGTGGTGGCAGTCGAATTGGCGCAAGCCTTTGCCCGGCTGGGCAGCCAGGTCACGATCCTCGCGCGCAGCACACTGCTCTTTCGCGAAGACCCCGCCGTCGCCGAAGCCGTCACGGCCGCGTTCCGTGCCGAGGGCATCGAGGTGCTGGAGCATGTCCAGGCCAGTCGAGTCGCCCATGCAGAGGAAGAGTTCATCTTGACGACGGATCGCGGCGAGCTGCGCGCCGACAAGCTGCTCATTGCCACGGGGCGCGCGCCGAACACCCGCACGCTGAACCTCGAAGCGGCGGGCATCGAGGTCAATCCCCAGGGGGCCATCCTCGTCAGCCACACCATGCGTACCAGCGCGCCGCACATCTACGCGGCCGGCGACTGCACCGACCAGCCGCAATTCGTCTACGTCGCGGCGGCGGCCGGCACGCGCGCCGCCATCAACATGACCGGCGGCGACGCGACGCTGGACCTGACGGCGATGCCGGCCGTGGTGTTCACCGATCCGCAGGTGGCGACGGTGGGCTACAGCGAGGCGCAAGCGCGCCACGACGGCGTCGAGACCGACAGCCGCACGCTCACGCTCGACAACGTGCCGAGGGCGCTGGCCAACTTCGACACGCGCGGCTTCATCAAGCTGGTTGCCGAGGCCGGCACCGGACGGCTGATCGGCGTGCAGGCGGTCGCGCAGGAAGCGGGCGAACTGATCCAGACGGCGGCGCTGGCGATCCGCAACCGGATGACCGTGCAGGAGCTGGCCGATCAGCTATTCCCCTACCTGACGATGGTCGAGGGCCTGAAGCTCGCGGCGCAGACCTTCAGCAAGGACGTGAAGCAGCTGTCCTGCTGTGCCGGATAGCGTCATCTCTTGCTGAGCGCGATTTTTTCCAGGAGTCACGCTCGGCAGTGACGCCGGCTTGTTTCACGCGGGCCGGGGATTTCGCGCCTTCACGGCGTTCATGGCAAAGCCTGCCAGAGCAACGGCAAGCACCACGGCTTGCGCAATGGCGGTTTCCGCTGACGGATAGATGCCAAGCACTTCGATGCGCGGCCAATGGATCGGGCTGGCGCTCAACCGGCCGGCCTCCTGGAGGCCGGCAACCCCCTTGCCGGCGAGCACGACCGCGAGCACCGCTACCAGGATCGAGCTGAGACTGAAGAATTTGCCGATCGGCATGCGGGCGCTGGTGCGCAGCATGAACCATGCGAGGACGGCCAGAACGGCCACTCCGCCCACCAATCCACCGAGCAGGGCTCCATTGTTGCCGTCGCCGGCCAGGGCCGAATAGAAAAGCACCGTCTCGAAAACTTCGCGGTAGACCGCAATGAACGACAAGGCGAACAATGCCCATGCCGAACGCCGCGTCATGGCTGCGGAGAGTTTTTCCTTCAGGTAGGCCTGCCACTTGCCCGCCGTGCTTTTCTGGTGCATCCAGAGCCCGACGCTCAGCAGCACAACGGCCGCAAACAGGGATGAAACCCCCTCGGTCACCTCACGGCTTGCGCCGCTGATGCTCACGAAGTAGGTGGCCACCGCCCAGGTCAGGCCACCGCAAGCCAGTGCGGCCATCCAGCCGCCATGCACATAGCCCAGCACATCGCGCCGTTCTGCCTTCTTCAGGAAGGCCAGCATGCCCACGACGATCAACAGCGCTTCAACCCCTTCGCGCAGCAGGATGGTGAGGGAGGCGATGAACGTGGTCAGCGGGTCTGCCTTGTCCGCGCCGAGTTCGGCGTCCACCTGGGCAAAGAGATAGTCCAGCTTCTGCGCCGTGGCATCGGCTTGTTCCAGTTTCCCGCCGGCGAGCGCGCCGCGATAGGCCAGCATGGCGTTTTCGACTTCCGTGAGAAGTGTCTGGTTGCGTGCGCGCAATGCCGGCTCCAGAGGCTCAAATCCATCCAGGTAGGCCGACAGGCCCAGGCGCGTTGCGCTGGCCCGGTCGCCCGCGCGCGCCGCGGCAAGGCTCTCCTGAAGGCGTGTGCGGGCCAAGGCCAGTCCGCCCGAGCCGCTCGCGGCAGCGGTGACTTCCGGGTGGCGGCGAACATAGGCGGTGAGGTCGCGGGCTGCGTCCGGGGGCATCCGCTCGGACAAGGCGGCTTCGGTCAAGGTGGCGGCAGCAGCCAGGTCGGGAAAGACAGCCTTGGCGCTGGCGTCTCGCCCCCAGGACTGTTCGCCGCGTGCGCGCATGGCATCGTCATGCGACAGTGTGCCGGCGAAAAATGCCAATGCCCACCGATCCTCGTCGGAGAGCGTGGCGAAGCTGGGCATCGACGTGCTGGTCACGCCTTGAGAAATGACCTGGTACAGCGCGAGCACGCTGCGCGAACGGGCACGATCACGATCGGTGAAGGCGATCGGCGGCGGTTCGAGCTTGGCGCCGAGCGGGCCGTCGCCTGCACCGGTTGCCCCGTGGCATGCCGCGCAGTTGGCTTCAAACAGCACCTTGGCGCGTGCGAGATCCGGCGGCTGGGTCGGCGAGAGCGGAAACGGATAGGCTTTGACCAGCGCTGCGGCCAGCGAATGGGCGCTGTCGGCCACGGCCTTGGCGTCCGCCTTTGCGGCGATGAGGTCTCCGAGCGCTTTGGCCTGCCGCTGCAACTCGGGCAGCGCCGCAGTGCTCGGCAGTGCGGCAAGCTGCTGTGCGGCGGTTGCCGCGAACTCCTTCATCTCCTCGTACTCGCTGGCACTTTGAATCTGGCCGTTGCTCACCGCGCCGCCGTAGTCAACCGCGAGGTAGTCCAGCAATTGCCAGGTCTGCTTGGCCTGGTCGCTGGCGGCAGGGGCGGCAGCCCAGGCGGGAGAAGCCGACCAGAGTGCGAACAACGCGGCTATTGCCAGGAATCGCCTGGCGCAAAGAGAAAGCATTTTCATGATGTATAAATGTTATTGATTCTCATTTTA
>NZ_JAHFRY010000225.1 GCF_023266035.1 Nevskia sp. | reverse complement strand
CCGGTTTCGATCAGCTTCTGCAGGCGTTCCAGCTGCTCGCGGATGACGCCGTCGACCGGCGTCGCCCAGCCAGCCAGACCACCCGCGGCCTGACCGCTGACGGCATACGTCTGGCTGAGGATGGTGCGCTCGCCATCGGCTTTCAGCTCCCAGCTCATCACGGCGTTGACCGGCTCGGCCTGCAGCGGGCCTAGTCCTCCGTTCAGGCGCAACAAACGGTTCGGCGTTGCCATCACGACATGCTGATGCTCGACGCTGCCGCCATCCGCCAGGCGTTCGCAGAAGCAGCCGCCGGCGCGCGCATCGAGGCTGAAGTTAGCGGCCTTGCCGGACCAGCTATGTTCCTGGTTCCACCAGCGCGCGGGCTCGATCAACGCCGCCCAGACCTTGGCTGGCGGCGCGGCGATGGTTACCCGGTTTCGGGCGAGAAAGCCCTGTTCGCCAGCCTTGACCACCTCGGCAGCGGCACTCGGCGGCAGCAACAGGCTCAAGGCCAGCGAGGCAAAAGCGGTCAAACGCGAAGGACAAGACATGGTTCAGCTCCAGTACGGGGCCTGATTGTCCGGCCAGCAGATGACGCGGCGCTACACTGTGCACCGCAAATCCCCAGAAAATCCTAGCGTTCCGCCATGTCCCGCGTCTTGTCCAGCCTGTTCGTCGAGCAACTCACGGTCATCGACTGCGCCTATCTCGATGCGCAGCGCGGCGTGGTTGGCGAAAGCTGGATCGTCGACATCGAACTGCGCGGCGAGCTGGACGCGCAGTCGATGGTGCTGGACTTCGGCGAGGTCAAGAAGCGCCTGAAGCGCGCGCTCGATGACAGCGCCGATCACACGCTGATCGTGCCACGCCGGCACGCCGGGCTTTCCGTGCATGAGGCCGGCGGCAGAGTCGATCTGGAATTCCGCGGCCCGACGGCGGGTGCGATCGAGCACAGCTCGCCGGCGATCGCCGTGACCCTGCTGGACGCGGAAGCGGTGACCGCCGAGGCGCTGGCCGCGCATCTGAAGCCGGTGCTGGCCGCTGTGGTGCCGGCCAACGTCGCCGAACTGGTTCTGAACCTGCGCAGCGAAGCGATCAGCGGCCCGTACTACCACTACACGCACGGCCTGAAGAAGCACGCCGGCCATTGCCAGCGCATCGCCCACGGCCATCGGTCGCGGATCGAGATCCTGGTCGACGGCGTTCGCGATACCGCGCTCGAAGCCGAGCAGGCCGCGCGCTGGGCCGACATCTATCTCGGCACTCGCGAAGATCGGGTGTCGACCGCCAACGGCCGCGAGCGCTACGAGTACGCTGCCGCCGAAGGCACGTTCGCACTGGAATTGCCGGCCGAGCGCTGCGATCTGCTCGAAACCGACACCACGGTGGAATGCATTGCCGATCACCTCGCCGGCCTGGCTGCGGCCGCGCGGCCAGGCCGGGATATTGCAGTGCGCGCCTACGAAGGCGTGATGAAAGGGGCGATCGCCCGGCGCCTGCGCTGAGCGCCCGCGAAAGCCGGGATTCGTTCAGCGGCAATTCAGATCGGCGGCGTAAAGTCCGGCCATGAACAAGGCTCCCGTCAAAATCATCGTTCGTGTTCTGTCCCTGATCGGCATCGCTGCGACGGTCGCAGCCTGTACGCCGCTCGAAACCTACGACGATGACTACGGCGGTCGCGGCCAGCGCGACGTGGTGGTGCGCTACGAATCCTACGGCTACCCGGATTCCTATTACGGCCCCGGCTATTACGGTGCCGGCTGGTACAACCCGGGTTGGTACGGCGGCTACTACTACGGTGGCGGCTACTACGACGGCCGTCCTTACTACGGCAACGGCGGCGGCTATTACCGCGGCCAGCGTTACTACCCGCCGGGTTACAGCGGCCATCGCGATGACGACCGGGACCACGACCACCGGGGCCGCGATTACGATGGCAACGGCCGTCCGCGCAATTCCGAGCCGCCGATCTACGCCGACCCAAATCCGGGTCGCCCTCGGCCGCGCGATCCGGATCGCGGCAACGGGCACGGCGGCGATCCCCGTCCGCCGGTCGTCGTGGCGCCGCCGCTGCCGCCGGGTCAGCGCGGCAATCCGTCGGACCGCGACCAGGGCCGCGATCAGAATCGTCAGCCGCCGACGGTTCCGGGCCAGCGGCCGACCGCCAGAAATGATGGCCGTGACGCCCGCAATGACTACCGAAATGAGCGTAACGAGGCGCCGAGCCAGTACGCCGCTCCGCGTCAGCAGCCCGAACCCGCGCAGCGCCCGCCGATACAGGCGCCGACGCCGAGAGCGCCTCGGGACAATGACAACAACGACCGGGGTGGCCGTCGCCCGCCCCGCGGCCCGGCGGCTTATTGATCGACAAATGGCAGACGCGCCGGCTAGTTCAGCCGGCGCGTTTATAATCGCTGCCCGCCAGACCCGTTTGTTCTGCTGAGCCGCCATGACTGCCGCCAATACTGCCCCGAACAGTGATATTCGTTTCGAAGCCCGCCAGACCATCGAACAGGTCGAGGAAGGTCACGACCTCGCGCCGAAATTCGACGAGCACGGCCTGATCGCCTGCGTGACCACGGCGGCCAACACCGGCGAAGTGCTGATGCTCGGCTACATGAATGCCGAAGCGCTGAAGCTGACCATCACCACCGGCGAAGCGCATTACTACAGCCGCTCGCGGAAAGTGCTGTGGCACAAGGGCGCGACCTCCGGCCTGGTGCAGAAGGTGGTCGAGATGCGTATCGACGACGATCAGGATGCCGTCTGGCTGCGGGTGGAGATTCCCGGCGACGCCAGCTGCCACGTCGGCTACCGCTCCTGCTTCTATCGCTCGATCCCGACGGGTGAAGGTGAGTTCACTCGCGTGTTGAAGTTCGAGGAGAGCGAAAAGATGTTCGACCCGAAGGCCGTCTACGGCGACGCGCCGAACCCGACCATCCTTTAAGTCGGCCGAACGAGAAAAGCCCGAGGGCGGAAGATCCGCCCTCGGGCTTTTTTGTGGCTGACGCTGCCGATCAGGCGCGCACTTGAGTCCAGCGATTGGCCCGCCCGAAGGTGCCGACATCGTTGAAGCGCACACCCATCTCGCGCATCACCTTGTGGGCGACCGGCGCGCTCATCTGGCGGATGTAGAACGGTTCCTTGACCACGAAGTGATGGATCGCGTGAGTCGCGCCGAAGTTGAAGCAGAACAGATGGAACGGCGTCATCCACCAGACGTTCAGCACCTGGCACTGCTGCAGCTCGTTGCCGGGCTCGACGTCACCGAAGTAATGCATGTTCGAGCTGACGAAGTGCAGGCTGAAGCTGCGCAGCACGTTCGGCGCGATCCAGGTCACGGTCAGGAAATTGATCACCTGCATCGCAGTCAGGATCCAGGACCACCAGACGATCTCGGTGCCGGCCAGCTGTGCGGCGCCATTGATCGCGTGGAAGCCCAGAAAGTTGTACCAGATGCCGATCTGCAGCCAGCCAAGCGGGAAATAGCCGGCCGCCGCGCTGAGGAACAGCTTGGTCCGCTTGTGCGCCGGCACCTTGCCCATGCGCAGCGCCACCGACAGCAGGTTGTCGCCGGTCATCAGCAGGCGCTTGATACCCCAACGCTCGCCATTGGTGATCGCGCGTTCTTCGAGATCGTTCTGCTGGCCCGAGAACTTGTGGTGGTTGAAGTGCAGCGTGCGCCGCGCCCAGGGGTTGATCGTCGTCGGTCGTGCCAGCCAGACCAGCGCCATCATGGTGTGGTGAGCCCACGGCGTCTTCTTGAAGTACATCCAGTGGATCAGGTCGTGCTCCAGCTCATGCGTCAGTGAGGCGAAGATCGCGACCAGCGGAATGCACAGCCAGGCCGACAGCGCGCCTTCGTAGTACGCCCAGCCGCAGGCGATGATGCCGAGCCAGGAGATCGCGAGAATCGCCGCACCAATCGCGTTCTGATGCTTCAGGATCGGATGCGCCTCGCGCAGCCGCTGGCCTTCGGCAGTGACCACAGCCTTGATGTGCGCGGCCTTCTGCTCGTCGCTCATGCTCGAAGGGTTGATGACGGCTGTGCTCATGGTGAGTTTCCGGACGATCGCTGGATTACGATGAGCCGCATTGTTGTGCCGCCCCGCCACGCCCGCCTGATCGCC
>NZ_JAHFRY010000144.1 GCF_023266035.1 Nevskia sp. | reverse complement strand
CTGCCGGTCCGCGCCACGGTCTCGGTCTCAGCAGCAGCGGACGCAGAGCTGGTGCTGGTCTGCGTCAAATCCGGTGACACCGAAAGCGCAGGCCGGGACCTGGCGCCGCATCTTGCTCAAGACACAGTCGTGCTGAGTCTTCAGAACGGTGTGGACAATGCCGATCGCCTCGCTCAGTTGCTCGGCCGGCCGGTCATTCCCGCCGTGGTCTATGTGGCGGTGGAAATGGCCGGGCCGGGTCACGTCCGTCATCACGGCCGTGGCGATCTGCTGATCGGTGCCTCGGCGCGCAGCGCGGAGATCGCCGCCCTGCTGACTGCGGCAGGCATTCCGACGGCGGTTTCCGACGATGTGCTCGCGGCACTCTGGGACAAGCTGATCATCAACTGCGCGTTCAATGCCCTGTCGGCGATTCCGCAGCTGCCTTACGGCGAACTGGTCAAACGCGATCAGGTACTTGCGGTGATGCACGACGCCGCGGCGGAATGCCTGGCCGTTGCCGCCGCTGCCGGCATCCGCGTGAACAGTGATCCGCGCCTCGCGATCGAGAAGATCGCCGAATCGATGGCCACGCAGTATTCGTCCACCGCGCAGGACCTTGCCGCCGGCAGGCGCAGCGAGATCGAGCACCTCAATGGCTACATCGTCAAGACCGGCGCACGGCTGCAGGTGCCGACGCCGGTCAATCGCGTGCTATATGCGCTGGTGCGTTTGATGGAGCGTGGCGGCGGTCCTCTCAGCTCGGATCGAACGCCTTGAAACCGCGGATCACGGCAGGCCGCGTCCTGACCGCTTCGAGCCAGCGCTGAAGACGCGGAATCCGCGCCCAGTCCAGCTTCGGTTCGATCGACAGCAGCATGGTCAAGGCGGCGATATCGGCCAGGCCGAAGCGGTCGCCGCTGATGAAGCCTGATGCGCCGACCATGTGATCCGCCGCGTAGATCGCGTCCAGCGAGCGCTGATTAAGCAGTTCGGCGCCATTGCCGCTGGCCGGCACGCGACTCAGGAAGAACCCGGAGTGGCTGGGCGCGATGACGTCGGTGACGAAGTACAGGTAGCGCTCCAGCGCCAGGGCTCGCGCAGCTGGATCGGTATCCGGCAGCAGCCGGCCCGGTGCGCGCTCGGCCAGGTGCAGCAGGATCGCGTTCGATTGCGACAGCACCAGGCGCTGCCCGCCCGGCGAGCTGGCGACGATGGTCGGCACCTTGCCAGCCGGGTTCAGCGCCAGATGTTCCGGGCGCTGATGCTCGCCGCCCGCGAGATCGACAGGCACCACGCGATAGGCAAGGCCGGCTTCTTCCAGCGCGATGGCGACGCGGAAGCAGTTGCCGGTACGGGTGCCGTGCAGTTCGATCGTGTCGTTCATGCGTCTGCGAGGCCTCGGTTGGAAAGCGGTGCTGGCAGATGCTCGGGCTGGCTCGTTTCCGGCTTGATCCGGAACCAGATCGCGTACAGCGCCGGCAGGAACACCAGGGTCAGCACGGTGCCGCCGATGGTGCCGCCGATCAGGGTGAAGGCCAGCGAGCCCCAGAACACCGACAGCGTGAGGGGAATGAAGGCGAACACCGCCGCCAGCGCGGTCAGAATCACCGGCCGCGAGCGTTGCACAGTGGCCTCGACCACGGCGTGGTAAGGGCTCAAGCCTGCCTGCTCGTTGATGTGAATCTGACCGATGAGGATCAGGGTGTTGCGCATGATGATGCCGGCCAGGCCGATCAAGCCGATGATCGTGTTGAAGCTGAACGGCTGGTTGAACAGGAACAAGGTCGGCACCACGCCGACCAGTGCCAGCGGCGAGGTCAGCATCACCATCGCCATGCCGGAGATCGTGCGCACCTGAAACACGATGACGATCATCATCAGGATCAGCATGATCGGGAACACGGCCGCAAGTGCGACGTTGGCCTTGCCGGCTTCTTCGATCGCGGCTGCGGGCTCGATCTTGTAGCCGGCCGGAAGCTGGTCGACGATCGGCTGGATTTGCTTGATGACCTGCAGGGAGATTTCGGGCGGCTGGAACTCCTCGCCGATATCGCCGCGCACGGTGATCGTGGTGAACCGGTCACGCCGCCGCATCACCGGATTCTCCATGCGCACTTCGGAATGGCCAATCTGATCCAGCGGCACGTGCTGGCCGGCGCTGCCGATCAAGGTGAAGGCACCGAGCTTGGCGGGATCGAGCCGATCGGAGCCGGCACTGCGGGCCACCACGTCGACCGTGCGGATGTCTTCGCGCACCTGGGTCACCGGCGCACCGGTCAGCAGGAACTGCAGCTGCTCGGCGGCGTCGTGCGAACTCAGGCCGATCGCGCGCAGGCGATCCTGATCGAGCACGAAATGAAGGGTCGGCACCCGCTCGGCCCAATCGGTATTGACCTGGCGCATCGAGGTATTGGCGAGCATCACCGCGCGCACCTGTTCGGCTATTTCGCGCACCGTGCCTTCTTCCGGCCCCATCACCCGGAACGCGACCGGGAATGGTGAGTACGGCCCGAACACGATCTGTGTGACGCGGATGCGGGCCTCCGGCGCCAGGCCGGACACAGCTGCTTCACGCACCCGCCGCTTGAGGATTTCGCGGGCTTTCGGATCCGCAGTAAGCACCACGATCTTCGCGAACGAAGGATCTGGCAGCTCCGGTGAAATCGACAGCACGAAACGCGGCGCGCCCTGCCCGATGTAGCTGGTGACCCGCAGGGCCTCGGGCTGCTGCTTGAGCCAGGCCTCGACTTTCGCGACCGCCTCGCTGGTGACGCCGATGCTGGTGCCCTCCGGCATCTGCACTTCGACGAAAACCTCCGGACGATCCGAAATCGGAAAGAACTGCTTCTTGGCAAAACCCAGCAAGAACACCGACACAAGGAAAACCGCGACGACCGCGAGCACGACCTTTTTCTTGTGCCGCACGGTACCGGCGATCACGCCGCGCAGCTGCCGATAGCGCGGCGTGCCATAGATCGACGCGTGACCGCCCGCGATCTGCTTGATGTCCGGCAACAGCTTGACGCCGATGTACGGCGTGAACACAACCGCCACCACCCACGACGTCAGCAGCGCGAACGACACCACCCAGAAGATGTTGCCGGCGTATTCGCCGGCACCGGACTTGGCGAAGCCCACCGGCATCAGGCCGATCGCCGTGACCAGGGTGCCGGATAGCATCGGTGCGGCAGTGTGGCTCCAGGCGTACGTCGACGCGGCGATGCGGTCGAGGCCTTCTTCCATCTTCACGACCATGGTCTCGATGATGATGATCGCATCGTCGACCAGCAGCCCCAGGGACAGGATCAGCGCGCCCAGGGTGATGCGGTCGAAGTCGCGGCCGGTCACCAGCATGATGATGAAGACGCCGGCGAGCGTGAGCGGCACCGCTGCGGCAACCACCAGACCGACGCGCCAGCCCATGCTGATCAGGCTGACCGCGATCACCACCACCAGAGCGACGAAGAACTTCAGCATGAACTCGTCGTAAGCCTCGCGAATGTTCACCGCCTGATCCGAAACCTTGGTCAGGCTCATGCCCACCGGCATCTCAGCCGAGATCGCCACCGCTTCGGCCTCCAGCGCCTTGCCCAGTTCCAGGCCGTTGTAGCGGTCGCGCATGACCACGCCCAAGATCAGCGCCGGCTCGCCCTCATTGCGGATCAGGAAGGTGGCGGGGTCTTCGTAGCCACGTTTCACTTCGGCGATGTCCGACAGCTTGAGCGTGCGGCCGGCCGCGACGATCGGCGTATCACGAATCTTCTGCAGATCGTCGAGCGCGCTATCGAGACGCACCAGCACTTGAGGCCCTTTGGTATCGATCGAGCCGGCCGGGGTCACCAGGTTCTGATCACTGAGCGCGGCGAAGATGTCGCGCGCCGAGATGCCCAGATTGGCGAGGCGCGCATAGGAGAACTCGACGAAGATGCGCTCCGGCCGCTCGCCGATGATGTTGATCTTCTTCACGCCCGGCACGTGCAGCAGGCGCTGGCGCAGTTCTTCCGCCTTGCGCACCAGCAAACGCTGCGGCTCGCCCTTGGCCTTCAGCGCGTAAAGCGCGAACGAGACATCCGCGTACTCGTCGTTGATGAACGGGCCGGCAACGCCGTGCGGCAACTTCGCCGCTTCGTCGCCGAGCTTCTTGCGCGCCTGGTAGAACTCGTCCGGTACTTCTTTGGGCGGCGTGGAGTCCTTCAAGGTCACGGTGGTGAACGCCAGGCCAGGACGCGTGAAGGTTTCGGAGCGGTCGTACCACTTCAGTTCCTGCATGCGCTTTTCAAGCGGCTCGGCGACCAGATCCTGCATCTCCTGCGCGGTGGCACCGGGCCAGGCGGTGACCACGGTCAGGACCTTGATGGTGAAGCTCGGATCTTCGGCGCGGCCGAGTTTCAGGAAGGCGAACAGGCCGGTCAGCGAGATGGCGATGATCAGGAACAGCGTGACGCCGCGTTCGCGAACCGCCAGCGCCGACAGGTTGAAGCCGCTCACTGGGCAGCTCCGTGCGCAGCGGCCGCTTGGCCTGCGCCAGATGCAGCAGCAATACGGACCTTGTCGCCCTGATGCAGCAGATGCGGGCCGAGCGTGACGAAGCGATCACCGGCTGCCAGCCCGCTGGCCAAGGTCGCGGTCTCGTCCGCGATCGCCGTCAGCACCACTGGACGCCAGGACACCTGCGGCTCATTGGTCTTTTGGCCATCAACCACCCAGACACCCGGCCCCTTGCCGTTGTCGAATACGGCGCTGATCGGAATCTGCATCGCGGCCTGGTCTGCAGGTTCGGCGATGTAGATGGTCACCGTCGCGCCGAGCGGTGAAGCGGCGGCTGCGCCATCGAGCACATAGCGGGCTTCATAGGTACGGGTGCGCGGATCGGCTGCGCTCGACAGCTGCCGCAGCTTGGCGCCGCCATTGCTGGTGCTGCTGCCATAAAGGCTGGCCCGTGCCACCGAGCCGATCGCCGGGCGCAGGGTTTCCGGTAGATGAATGGTCGCTTCGCGCGGGCCGGAACGGGCCAGCCGGACCACGGTCTGGCCGGCGGCGACGACTTGTCCGGGCTCGGCCAGGGTGTCGACGACCACGCCATCGGCATCGGCCAGCAGCACCGAATAACCGGCTTCGTTGCGGGCCACGTCGATCTGCGCCTGCGCGGCGCTCAGTTCGGCAGCAGCGGCCAGGGCGGCAGCCTGCATCTGGTCATAGGCCGAGGCCGATACCGCACCTTCGGCGACCAGGCCGCGATAGCGCTTTTCATCAGCAGCGGTCTGCAGCGCTCGGGCTTTCGCCGCTTCGACGGTGCCGGCGCGCGCCGCTGTGGCCAAAGTGAAATCGGTCCGGTCGATGCGCATCAGCGGCTGCAGACGCTTGACCGTCTCGCCCGGATCGACCAATCGCTCGACGATCTTGCCGGCTACCCGGAAGCCGAGATCGCTCTGCACCCTTGCCGACACGATGCCGGTGTAGCCGCGTCCGGCCGAAGTCGCGCTGCCGGCTTCGGCAGTCCGCACCAGCGGAAGGCCGGTTCGCGGATCAGCTTCCTGATGATGGCAAGCGGAAAGCAGCAGCGCGCCAGCCAGCCAGGCGCCGATCGATTTCGATGAAGACACTGTCGCTCTCCCAACAAGGTGAGCCATCAGTTTCGACAACGAGTGACCAATTTGTCAACTGGTCACATTCGAGCGAGCGGTGATTGATCCGCAGGATCAGGGCGCCAGGCTGCGCAGGATCAGGCTGATGATCTCGTTCGGCGCTTCCGGCACGCGGTCCAGGTTGTGCTGCAGCATCACCGGATTAATGTACGACTGCATGGCGCCGAAGATCGCGCGGCAGGTTTCGTCGAGCGGCGTCTTGCGCTCGAACTCGCCCGCTGCACGCCCTTCGAGAACGATCTGCTTCAGCAGTTCGAACATCCGTTCCATGTGCGAGGTCGACGAGCGCCAGCGCTCCAGGCTCGAGTAGGCGGCGATGTCGTAGAGCTTGCGGTCATCGAAGAACAGCTTGCAACTGCTGTCCACAGTGACTTTGAACATCCGGCGCAGCTTGTCGGTGGCGGTGCGACCTTCGGCGACCGAGGCCATCACGTCGGCGCTGATCGCGGCCAGGGTGTTGCTGCAGATCGCTTCGCCGATCGCCTGCTTGGATTCGAAGAACTTGTAGATGTAGGCCTTGGAGAAGCCGATCGCCTCGGCGAGATCGGAGACCGTTGTCTTGCCGTAGCCGTAGCGGCTGAAGTGCTGGCCGGCGGCCGTGACGATCTGGTCACGGATGGTGTGATCGGTCGGCCCGCGCTGGCCGGCGTCGGCGGTTGGTGCAATGTCGTTCATGTTTTTAGATATATCGCGGGTGGCACCGAATTGACAACTAGTGACCAATACGTAATATCGTCACTACCTGTCATCGCGGAATTCCAATGTCCATCGCCTCCAGAACTTTCGCATCCGGTCTCGTCGGCGCTCTGCTGGCGGGTTGCGCCGTCGGTCCCGAGTACCAGCAGCCAGACCTCGCCGCACCCGCGCAGTTCCAGAACCGGCAGGGTATCGACCAGCGACAAGCGGCACCAGCCGCTGATCTGGTCAGCTGGTGGCAGGGCTTCGGTGATCCGCTGCTGACGCAACTGGTGACCCAGGCGCTGGCCGACAACCTCGACATCGCCCAGGCGCTGGCGCGAGTCAGCCAGTCCCGCGCCGCGCTGCAGTTCGCGACTGCGGCGCTGCTGCCGTCCGGCGAAGTTTCGGCCCAGGCGGCGCGCGCCCATCTGTCCTTGCAGACGCCGCAGGGACGGCTGCTGGACGCAATCCCGGGTTTCGATCGCAACGGCGGTTACTACGAAGCCGGCATCGGTGCCGGTTGGGAAATCGACGTGTTCGGCGGCCAGCGCCGTGATCGCGAAGCGGCCATCGCCGAATACCAGGCTTCGCGCGCCGGCATCGCTGCCGCCCGCCTTGCGGTGGCTGCGCAGACTGCCGATCTCTATGTCGGCATTCGCGGCCTGCAGGCGCGCCTGGCCATCGCCAACCAGCAGGCCGAGACCCAGCGCCGCCTGTTGTCGACGATCAAGCTGCAATACGAAGCCGGTGTCGCCGCCGAACTGCAGATGCGCCAGGCCGAAGGCGCGCTGGCCCAGGTCGAGGCTGGCATTCCGGTGCTCGAAGCGGCACTCGAATCCGTCTCGAACGCGCTCGATGTCTTGCTGGGCACCCAACCGGGCACTCATCGTGCGGAGCTGTCCCTGCCCTCGCCGATTCCGGTGGCGCCGATGATTGCCGATGCCGGCGGCCCGGCCGATCTGATCCGCCGCCGGCCTGATCTGATCGTCGCCGAACGACGCCTGGCGGCGAGCAATGCCCGAATCGGCGCGGCGATCTCCGAGTACTACCCGAAGCTGTCACTGAGCGGCCTGCTCGGCACGGCGACGACGGTGTCCGGCAACCTGTTCGATGGCGGTGCCGGTCAGGCGCGGGCGATGCTCGGCCTGCGCTGGCGGATCTTCGACTTCGTCCGAGTCGATGCCGAAATCGCAGCAGCGCGCGGCCGCAATGCCGAGTCGCTGGCTGCCTACAAGCTGTCGGTGCTGCGGGCTTCGCAGGATGTCGAGGATGCGTTTTCGATGCTGGTCCGCCGCGAAGCGCAGGCCAGCAGCCTGGCCAGCGGCGAAACCTCGTATGTCCGCGCTCGCGACGCCTCGCTGGCGGCCTACAAGGGCGGCGTGGTCAGCCTGATCGAAGTGCTCGATGCCGATAGCCGCCTGCTGGCCACCCGCGATGCCCGCGCCCAGGCGCAGACCGAAGCGGCCCGCGCGGCCATCGCGTCGTTCAGGGCACTGGGCGGTGGCTGGAATCCGGCCGAGAACACCGGGTCCTGAGCGATGAGCAGTCCGCCCAAGTCCCGGCAGCGCAGCATCCTGCTGATCGCCTCGCTGGTGTCGTCGCTGGTGATGCTCGATTCGAACGTTGTCGCGGTGTCGTTGCCGACGATCGCGACTTCGCTGCAGGCGAGCTTCGCCGACATGCAGTGGGTGGTCACCGCCTATGTGCTGCCCTTCGCAGCGCTATTGCTGGCGGCCGGTTCGTTCGGTGATCTCTACGGCCGTCGCCGCGCCGTGCTGCTCGGTCAGGCGATCTTCGCAGTGGCTTCGCTGCTCTGCGCGCTGGCGGTGTCGCCGTTGATGCTCAATCTCGCCCGCGCCTTGCAAGGCGTCGGCGCCGCGCTGCTGCTGACCGCCGCGCTGGCGATCATCAACCACAGCTTCCCACCCGCCGAACGCGCCAGGGCCTATGCCTTCTGGGGCGCCAGTCTCGGTCTGGCGATCACCTGCGGCCCGATCCTCGGCGGCGTCATCTCCAGCCTGTTCGGCTGGCACTGGGTGTTCCTGATCAACCTGCCGATCTGCGCCGTGCTGATCGTGGCGACGCTGAAAGTCATTCCCGAGTCGAGCGACCCGGAAGCCAAGCGCCTCGATCACGCTGGCGTCGCCACCTTCAGCAGTGGCTTGTTCCTGCTCACCTGGGCGGTGATCGACGGCAATGCCCTGGGCTGGTTCGCGCCGGCCGTGTTGTGGCGCTTCGGCGGTGGTGTCGCGCTATTGGCGGCCTTCGTTGCAGTCGAGCGGATGCAGACGCGGCCGATGGTCGACTTCGGGCTGTTCCGTTCCGGCAACTTCGTCGGCAGCGCCTTTGCGATGCTCGGCTACGCGGGCGGTGCGCAGGTGATGATCTTCTACCTGCCGTTGTATCTGCAGAACACCTATGGCTACACGCCGATGATCGCCGGCCTGGCGATGCTGCCATTCGCGCTGCCGATGCTGATCGTGCCGCGGGTCGGCGCCTCGCTGGCGACGACTTGGTCATCGCGCTCGATCCTGTGTCTGGGGCTGGCGATCACCGCGCTGGCGAATCTCGCTCTGGCGACCTTGGCGAGTGCTGCTGCCTCGTATCTACCGTTCGCAATCGCAATGCTGTGCGCCGGCAGCGGTGCCGGCCTGCTCAACGGCGAGACCGCGAAAGCGATGCAGAACGCCGTGCCGACCCAGCGCGCCGGCATGTCCTCGGGCCTCGGTGCAACAGCGCGTTTCAGCGGCCTGCTGTTCGGCGTCGCCGGCCTCGGTGCGGTGCTGCTCGCAGTGACTTCGAAGCACATCACCCGCGTTGCCGGCGATTGGGGCATCGACATCCCAGCCGCACTGGCCGTGGCCAAGCGCTATACGGCGGGCGATGTTGGCGGCGCCCTGCAAAGCCTGCCCGCAGCGATGCGCGACAGCGTCGGCGACAGCTTGAAAGCAGCCTTCGAAGCCGGCTTCTCGGCCGCGGCACTGACGGCGGCAGCTGTCGCGGTGACAGCGTTGATCCTGACCCGGTCGCTGATGAAGCGCAGCAACACAGCGGATCAGCCAATCGTCAGCAGCTCTTCGTAGAACGCACCGATCTGCCGCTCGCGATCGACGAAATGGATTTCCAGGATCCAGTGCCGCTGTCGTCCCAGTGAATCCAGCCCGCGCATCACTTGATGGTGGTTGGCGTCCGCGTAGCCGACGCTGCGATTCTCCGGAAGGCTCTTGTGCGGATACTCGCCGACCAGATGGGCAGCAATGCGGCCGCCGAATTCCCAGCCCGCGTCAGTCGCCAGTGACTGCAGATAGCGGAACAGCTCGCTGCCGGTGATCTCCGGGTGTTGCTCGAAATAGTGTTTGCCCGCTGCGAAAGCGGTGGCGACGTCATCGCGCAGGCGCAGCTTGGCGGGATCGTTGCCGAGCACGTAGGTGCGTCCGAAATCGGCTTCCCAGGCTTCGAAGATCGGCCCGAGATCGACGAAGACGATGTCGTCTTCGCCCAGCGTCAGCTCCGGCGGATCATCGTCATACGGTGCCAGCGTGTTGGCGCCGGCTCGCACCAGGCGCTTGTGCCAGTTCCGCTCGATGGCGAATTCCCGCAGCCCCAGCTCGGCGATTTCGCGAGTCAGCTGCGATTCGGAAACCCCTGGCCGGATCAGGCTCTGCTCGATCCGCGCGAACAGCGCAGCGGCTTTCGATTGCGCTTCGTCAAGGGCAGCCGCGCGGTCGTCTTCGGTAGTCATGCTCGGGTTCCGGCGGCTGAGGATTCGTCGGACGGAATCTTAGCCTTGGTCAGAATCTGTACCGGACCGTCATGCCGACGATGCGCGGATCGCTGGGCTGACCGAGGATCAGGCCGGAATTGCCGGTCTGGATGGTCAACGCGGTGATGTAGTCGGTATCGAACAGGTTGCGGGCGAAGACATCGAATTCCCAACCCGTCCTGAAGCGGTAGCCGAGGCTGGCATTGGTGACCGTATAGCCGCTGATCTCGGTGTACTGCGATGCCGAGGTATCGCTGTTGTAGCCGGTGCGCGAGTTCGTATCGACGTGGACGATCACAGCGCCCGGGCCTGCCGGCAGCGTGTAATCGAAGCCGACGGTGCCGACCCACTTCGACAAACCCGCCAGCCGGACCCCGGTGAGATTGCAGGCCACGGTGGCAGCGGTCTGCACTTCGAGCGGGCACGGTCCGGCGGGATAGTCGGTGTTCTCGCCATCGGCGTAAGCCACCGAAGCGCGCACCTGGAAGCCCTTGAACAGTAGCGCGACCACATCCAGTTCAACGCCCTGCACTCTCACTTCGGGAACATTGGCCGGATAGGAGCGGAGCGCTGCCGTCTCAAGGTTCGAGACGACGTTGGCCTGATAGTCCTCGACGACGGACCGATAGACAGCGAGGTTCGCCGTCGCACGGCCATCGAACAAGGTCGACTTCAGGCCGAGTTCGATGGTCGAGTTCTTTTCGTCTTTGATCACCGCCGTGGCCAGCGCCGGCTGGTTCTGGGCGTCCAGCGGCAGCCCCGATTGATTGAGGCCACCGGACTTGAAGCCATAGGCGTAGCTTGCGTAGCTCAGCAGGCCTGGTGTCAGCTGATAGGCCAGATTGGCGCGGCCGGACACATTGCCGCCGGAGTCCGCCGCCGAATAATTCTGCGGGCGCAGGATCGACAGCTGGGCGCGCTTCAGTTCTGCCGCGGTCGCCGCGTTGTACTGCGTCAGATCCGGGCCGCCGAACACCTGCGTCGCGTAGCTGCCGTTCTTGTCCTCGTAGGTGTAGCGCAGGCCCAGGGTGCCGGTCAGGCGCGGGATGACTTCGTAACTCACTTCACCGAAGGCCGCGTAGCTCTTCACATCGAAGCGCGACTGGCCGATCTGCCCGTAACCATCGAGCAGATCGCGCGGGATCGTCGCCGTGAAGTTCGCCTGATTGAGCAGCCAGTACGCGGCTGCCGGGCCGTAGACGCTGGTCGGCTGGCCGGAAATTTCCTGGGTGTAGAAGTACAGCCCGCCGACATAGTTCAGCGGCCCGGCGCCATGGGTGGCGATGCGCAATTCCTGGCTGTACTGATCCTGGCGCGAGGGAATGCGCTGAAGTGTCTGGATCGGCACGCCGATGTAGTCGCGATCGTTGGCGACGTTCCAGTCCCAGTAGCGCCAGGCGGTGACCGAGGTCAGGGTTTGCGTGCCCAGATTCCACTCGGTGATCAGCGAAGCGCCGCCGTCCTGAGTATTGATGCGCAGATCGGCGTCGATGTCCGTCAGGCGGTCATAGACATCGCGGCTAGGCGGCTCGTAGCCGAGGCCTGCGGCCAATGCCGGGAACTGTCGCGCGGGGCTGCGCCGGCTCTGGGCAACCCGCAGGAAACTCTGCGTGCAGCAGGCGGCGTCCAGATCGGAGACATCGGCGATCAGCCGCAGCTTCAGGTTCTCCATCGGCAGGAACAGCAGCTGACCGCGCAAGGCGTAATTGTTCAGCTCGTTCTCATCAACATCGGTTCTGACATTGTGGATGACCCCATCGCGCCGGGTGAACTGGCCCGATATGCGACCAGCCACCACATCATCGAGGAGCGGCCCGGAGAAGCTGGTCTTGGCCTGCAGGAAATTGAATTCTCCCAGCGACACTTCCCCGTTCAATTCCGGCGTGAACGTCGGTTCGCGGCTGATGACGTGAATGGCACCGGCAGTGGTGTTCTTGCCGAACAAGGTGCCCTGCGGGCCGCGCAGCACTTCGATGCGATCGATGTCGGTGAAATCGAACGAGGCCGTGGCCGGGCGGCCGTGATAGACCTGATCGACATAGAAACCGACGCCCGGTTCGATGCCGTCATTGGCAGCGCTGACCGACAAGGTGTTCGAGCCCAGGCCGCGGATCGTGTACGCGGTGTTCCGGGGATTGGCCGAGTTGTAGTACAGCGTCGGCACCAGCTGGCTGAGCGACTGGGTATTCACCGTGTAGCTGTTGTCGAG